>DAAI01000018.1 GCA_001701105.1 Bacteroidales bacterium GP1 | reverse complement strand
AATTAATTAATAACGCACTTCGAATAGAAAAGAGAAATTTTGTATTGGCTCATGCAATTAACATCTATTATGCGGCTGGCAACTATGACACAGTGGCCAAATATGCTTATCAATTGATAAACAGTGAAAATAATCATAATAAACTACAAGGATATCAAAAATTATTGACACCCGAATTACAACAATATTTACCTAATGATTCATTACGGTCGTATGTACAGACATTTTATAACCTGATGGAAGAGAAGCTAAATTTAATCCAAGATGAATTTGAATTGATTCAAACTTCCCAATATAATTACAAAAACCATGAGCAAAGGCGTATAAAGGCGGAAAAATCGAGGGAGAGGCTGACATACTGGCTATTCGGCGTTGGAATTATCGTGCTGCTTCTTATAATAGTAATCCTTGGTATGAACGCGCGAACCAACAAGCAAAAAATGACATTGATGAGGGAGCGCGACGTGATTGCGGAGCTAAACAGGAAGCTGAGGCAGATGGAAGAGAACGAAGCCTCGCGCCAAAAGGCTGCAGAGCCTGAAAAAGAGGAAGGAATATCCACACTTCCTCTTGACCAGAACGTGAAGGAACTGCGGAAATTAGTGATGAAGGAGTATGCCGAGCTTCAGAGACTGGCAAAGAAACGCGCCGATGTGCCTCCGGCCATCCTTAAATCGAAAGCATACGCCGAAACGCGGGGATACCTGGCCGACCAGATGATGCTGCCTGAAAATTCCGACATATGGGACGATCTTGAAAGGGTAGTGGAGAAATGTTCACCGGGATTCAAGGTGCGTTTACGCACGCTTATGGGCGGGAAGCTGAAGGCTCACGACCTTCATGCCGCGCTGCTGATAAAATGTGGATTTTCGCCAACAGCCCTCACCGTACTTCTCGGCCGCTCGAAAGGCTCCATCTCGTCGCAACGGGGGGAGCTATGCCTGCGCCTTGTCGACGAGCGCGGGGGCGCCGCGATGGCCGACGCCATCATCTCGCTGCTATAATGCGCCGGAAAGGTTTCCGAATGGAGGCAATGTTTTTTTTTGACTTCCTGATTGTTTGGGTTAATTTTGCATCTGAATTGAAATCACCCCCGGTGATGATTATAAGGAATTGGAGTCATAAGGGGCCCGACAGCATGCAATGTGATTCCGACCCGGCATGATCCAACAATAATGACGATGAAAGCAAAGAGGAGAGGAATAACGAGGGTAAGAGTGAATCTGCTGGTGAAGATAATCATAGCCATCGGACTCGGCATAGGGTGCGGGATGTTTTTTCCGACGTGGCTTGCGAGAATTTTCATCACCTATAATGCGATATTCAGCCAGTTTCTTGGGTTTCTGATTCCGCTTATCATACTTGGCTTCGTGGCGCCGGCTATAGCTGATGTTGGGCGCAAAGCGGGCCTGATACTGGTAGTTACAACGGCCATAGCCTATATCTTTACCTCCTTGTCGGGCTTTTATTCCTATTTCATAGGTCAGGGCTTGTTTCCGGGACTGGTGAAGCCACGCCAACTGGCGGCTGATGCCGCGGGCCATGAGCCGCAACCCTTCTTCACGATCGAGATGCCTCCGCTGATGGGGGTGATGACTGCCCTGGTGATGGCATTCCTGCTGGGAATATGCATGGCGGCCATCAACAGCCGATCGCTCAAGCATGGGCTCGATGAATTCCGGGAGTGCATACAGCTTACCATCGGAAGAGTGATAATCCCGCTGCTGCCTTTGTATATCTTCGGCATTTTCCTCAATATGACTATGGCGGGAGACGTGGCTTGCGTGCTCGGCACCTTCGCCGGAATAATCGGGATAATCTTCGCCATGCATATCTGCCTGCTGATTTTCCAATATTGCATCGCGGCGCTTTTCGTGAGGAAGAATCCGTTACGGATGCTGCTCAATATGATGCCGGCCTATTTCACCGCGCTTGGCACTCAATCGTCGGCCGCCACGATCCCGGTAACTCTACGGCAGACCATCAAGATGGGGGTGAGCGAGGAGATAGCCGGATTTGTAGTGCCGTTATGCGCCACGATTCATATGTCGGGGAGCGCGATGAAGATAGTGGCCTGCGCCCTGGCGATTATGATAATGGAGGGGATGGTCTATGATGTGCAGATGTTCTCGGGATTCATCCTGATGCTGGGCATTTCGATAGTGGCGGCACCGGGCGTTCCGGGCGGCGCGATCATGGCCTCGCTCGGCCTTCTGGCCTCCTTCTTAGGGTTCAATGAGACGCAACAGGCCCTGATGATAGCCCTTTACATCACTATGGACTCATTCGGAACGGCCTGCAACGTGACCGGCGACGGAGCCATCGCCCAGATAATCCAGCATTTCTTCGGCGGAAAGAGAGTAAATGTGGCGGCTCCGGAGGCCTGACGGTCCGGAGAGGGCGTGAGTTCCTATATTTATCCGACGAATACGGGCGCACTGGCCGTGCGCCCCTCATCATTCCGCTGAAAGCCTGACCCCTGAAATCAGGCGATCAGCGTGGCCACGAGCATATATCCCAGATGCGCGATGATGGCGGCCACGAGGCCTCCGATGGTGTGCGAAAGTATCGCTTTGGATGTCAGCTCCCTATATCCGAGGGAATCGAGCATGGCGGTGTGCGTGCTAAGATATCCGCTCCAGCACATTCCTATTGCCGTGAATACGGCTATAGCATTGCCGTCGACCCACCCTTGTGATATAAAATTAGGCACGAGTCCGAGGGCTGCTCCTACGGCACCGAGGGCCGTGATTGGGAAAGCGATGAGATGAGGATCCGTGAATCCGAAGAGCCATTCAAACACTACATTCACTTTTGCGGCGAGCCATGGCAGCAACGCCACTCCTTCGTAGGCCGAGCCGGTGTAATTGCCATCTGCGCCGGGGCCGAAAGTAAGCATCATCACCAGAGTGGAAATAATCAGCACGCCGGGGATTATGGCCAGTCCTACATCCACGCCCGTGCGGCCGCCGTCGAGCAGGGAATTGAGAATGCGGGTGAACATGGAATGCTCCTGCTTCTTTTCCTCCTCCTTCACCTCCAGCTCCTCGGCCACTACATCTTCCGTGGCAAAATGCGGATAATTCTTAATCACGAAATATTGCATGATGCGCGTCGAGACTATGCAGCCGCAGAAAGCCCCGAAAAATCCCACAAGCGGCTCCCAGAAGAAGCCCTGCCCCACCATGAACACCATCACGAGCAACCCCATGCCGAAAGCCGTGCCGAAATTGGTGAGCGAAATAAACTGGAATTTTTTGAAATATGAGCTGAAACGCTTGTCGGAGGCCAGCGAGATGATTGCGGGATTATCGCTCAGGAAAGTCATCACGGCCCCGAGTGAAGCCACTCCGGGCAGATTGAAAAGGGGCTTCATCAGCGGACGCACCATCCGCTCGAGAAGATTAACAACCCCGAACTCCACGAATATGCGCCCTATCGCACCGGTAAGGACGCAGATGGCCATGAGATAGAACACGGTATTAAGCAATAGATCGTGAGCCGTGCGCATCATGGAATTGAGCATATTGGCCATTCCCATGACATGGCCGAAATAATAGAAAAGGCCGAATACGATGGCCAGGCATATCACGCCTGAATATCCTTTCAGTTTTGATTTTTTTGCAATCGGGGCCCCTTCGAGAGTCCCGGTATTTTTTTCGTTAGTCATCTGATCTTATTTCCTTCTTTTGAGGTTAAATAGATTCATATGCCATGTCAGTCCGACGGAAGCAAACATCGTGTTATGCTGCATTATATCATTTTCATTGGCATTATGACCCCAGGAATAGAACGCATTTGCGTGTATGCGTAGTGTATGATTGTCCTTTCGCAGGGGAAAATATTCCACTCCGGCCCCGGCCATTGCGAGCTCCGTACCGTTGAGAACGGTATAATCGGCCGCGGTTCCTGACTTATTCACATCATATGTGGCCTTCCCGAAAATGCGCCAATGCGTGTTGGGGCTCCACGACAATTCCCCCATCACCGAGCAATCCTTGAAAAAGAACGTCTGCCCGGAGGCGGCACGGTTCATAAAATCCAGTTCGAGCCATACTTTTCCGAAGGAAAATTTATTGCCCAATGCCAGATAGTTGATGTATTTACCTTTGGCGTATTCAATAAGATTGGCGGAATAAATGGCCTCGAAGCAGCCGTGGCGGCCATTCCACATCAGATTGTAGGCGTACATGTCGGGATTCTTCTTCGGCAGATACTCGCTGTTGAAGAACGGGCTTTGGACGGCCTGAAATGTAAGCCTGTCGCGCGAAGTAAGGTCGAAGCCGGCCGAAACGCCAAGGTCGTAGCAGGGAATATTGTTCCAGAACACGGAGCAGGAATAAAGGTCGATTGGGGCGCGGTCGTATTCATAGCCTCCTATGGCCACAACTTCTTTGCCCGCCTGAAAATGCCAGCGACCGATGATATAATTGAGATATACCCAGTCGGTGGCATCGAAGAAATTCTGGTCGTCGTGCAGCTTGTTGAGCCGCTGCCGCCAAGAATATGTAAGCCCTTTTATAATTTCTCCGTCGAGTTTGAGCACAAGGTATTTCCCTTTGAACCCTGTCTCGGGATTCACTTTATGGCCATCGGTGATATCATACTGATAATCCATGCGGGCCTGCACGTCGAGATTCAATAATTGTCCGGAGCTTTCCACCTCCGAAAATGCCGGCAATACACTCGCCATCATTGCCAGCAAGAGGGCTGTTATCTTATTTTTCATGGTGTTAAGGTCGATTAGCGCGGGAGCACACATACTTTTCTCCAACGCAAATGCAAAGTTAAGCAAAATTCCCCATATATTAATGCTCCGGCCCGGGGAGGAGAGCATAAGGCAAGAAAATTTGCGCCCGGGATTGTCGGATCCGGGCGCAAGACGAGAGATAAAATTTCGCGTGATAAGGTCAGGCAGTGATTTCGGCCGGAAGGGTGGGCATCGCTCCCTTTTTTGTGCATACGAATGCCGAGGTGCGCACGGCCGTGCTGTGGGCCTCCTCTACGGTCTTCCCTTTGAGGATGGATGCAATGAACGCTCCGGTAAATGAGTCGCCGGCACCTACCGTATCGGCCACTTCCACAACCGGAGTGGGCTGGAATGAAACTTTTCCGGGAGTGAAGACGTAGCTGCCGTTGATGCCGCATGTGAGAATGAGCATCTTCAGATTGTACTTGCCGAGGAGAATCCAGCACTTATCCTGGAGGTCAATGCCGGGATAGCCAAACATACGGCTCACCGTAACGAGCTCCTCATCATTTATTTTCAGGATATTGCAGCGTTCCATCGAATTGGTGAGAATCTCCTTCGTATAGAAACCCTGACGCAGGTTAACATCAAAAACCACCAGAGAATCATCGTTCTTCGGCATCGCGTCGAGGAATCTATTGATAGTTTCGCGTGACACTACATTGCGCTGAGCCAGCGAGCCGAAGCATACAGCCTTCGTTTTCCGCGCCAGCTCCTCGAGCTCCTTTGTATAGGGGATATTGTCCCATGCCACATTCTCCTTTATGTCGTATTGCGGAATGCCGGCGGGGTCGATCTCAACTTGCACCGTACCCGTCGGATACGGCACTTCGGCAATCAGCTGATTAAGCCCCTTGGATTTGAAATTTTCTATAATCTCTTTGCCTAAGTTGTCGGGGCCGACTGCGCTTACCACGCAGCTCGGCAGTCCGAACTGCTTCACATGATAGGCGAAATTTGCCGGAGCACCGCCTATTTTCTTACCTTCGGGGAGCACATCCCAGAGTGCCTCACCCATTCCTACTACCATATTGTTCATTCTGATTTGATTTTTTAGGTTAAAATTCAGGCGTTAAGTCACACTTTCTTAATCTTGAGCGTATAATAGAGCAGATATGCCACTCCTGCAGTCATCACAGCCACGGCGCCGGCCTGGCCGATGGCATCAGCGGCAAACCCCATTGCCAACGGGAATATAGTGCCCCCGAACAAGCCCATGATCATGAGGCCGGAAACTTCGTTCTTCTCATCCGGAGAGTCGAGAAGCGCCTGCGAGAACACGATCGAGAAGATGTTGGAATTTCCAAATCCGACGAGGGCAAGGGCGATATAGATTCCCGTGATAGTGTCGCATACGAAGAGCATACCCATGGCAAGCACCATCATCACGACGCTTATGCAGAAGAAGATTTTCGCCGACATTTTCCTTAGTATGAACGCTCCGGAGAGACATCCGGCAGTACGGAAAATGAAATATATGCTCGTTGCGAATCCGGCCTCTTCAAGCGGCAGGCCAAGACGCTCCATGATGATTTTCGGGGCAGTGGTGTTGGTGCCGACATCAATGCCCACATGGCACATGATACCGATGAAGCAAAGGAGAATAAACGGACGGCCGAGGAGCCGGATGCACTCACCCACTCCGCTTGCCTTGTCGGGACGCTCTTCATTGATGGGAGTGGCTCCGAGGGCTGTGACCGAAAGGAGGCATATCACGGCATATATTACGAAGAGTGATCTCCAGCCGAGTCCGAAGGTGGGGAACAAGGTGGTGGCGCCCCAGGCCGCGATGATTGGCGCCAGGAACGAGGCTATAGCCTTAACGAACTGGCCGAAAGTAAGCGTCGATGCCAATTTATCGCCGTTGATAAGGTTGGTGACAAGAGGATTAAGTGACGTCTGCATCACTGCGTTGCCGATGCCAAGAAGGGAGAAAGCCAGAAGCATTGTCACGTAGCCATCGCCGAAGATGGGGATTATCAGTGATACAGCCGTGATTGCGAGGCTTATCAGGACTGTGTTCTTACGCCCAATCCTATTCATCAGAAGCCCTGTGGGCACGGAGAAGATGAGAAACCAGAAAAACACGAGCGAGGGGAAAAGATTGGCCTGCGAATCGCTGAGGCCAAGATCCTTCTGTACGTAGTTCGAGGCCGTGCCTACGAGATCGACGAAGCCCATTGCGAAGAAGCAGAGCATCACCGGTATCATCTGAACCATTGATGATTTCTTGTCCATGACTATTGATTGTGTTGACATTATTATTCAGAATTTTGTTTATTTCCCGTGGGCGGGATTCAAGGCATATATCTTCAATTCATCAAGCCGCGCTTTGCCGCCGCGGGCGGATATGGAGAGAGTGGTGTACGGCGAATTCGGGAATACGAGATTAGTCATCGAGAAGCGGCCGTCGTTTCCGAAAATTTCGACGCTTGAACGGTCGACATAGATTCTGAGTGAAACGGTCCCGTCGCTCTCATGGGTGGGTGCAACTGTCACGGCAGGGAAGCTCTCGCTGAAATCCACGATTCCGCTCTTTGTGCGGTCGAAGCTGAATGTATGCTCGGCCGGATTATACGTCATCACGCACATATCGCCAACGTTGTTGGTTAGTTCTAACGTAACGGAGTCAGAGCGGAGAGCATCGATGGAGGCTACGATCTCGCATATTCCTGAATTATCCGAAGGAAGGGAGAAAACCCCGGCCTTGGTCCCGATAATCTTATTTGATGCGGATGCAGAGAGTTTCCCGCGCATCTTCAGCAATTCAGGGGAAGGAACGGAAGAAGCATAAATCTGGCCGTCGCTATCTTTAAACAGCCCTATCTCACGCGGCAATGTATTGGCGCTTCGATATTGCAGGGTAGGCACTTCTGAGGCATACTGCCAATTGCTCATCCATCCGATTGCGGTGCGACGTCCGTCGGGAGCATCGCTCCAGCTGACCAACGCGTAATTGTCCTTGCCATAGTCAAGCCATTTTGTCGGCACTTTGCCGGAGGCATCCGTATCGGCTGTGAAAGTGGTGCCGTCCCAGTCGCCAACGAAATATTGCACAGCCGAACCGCCGAAAGGTCCGCCGGGGTTAAGGTTGCAGATTAGAACCCATTTTTTCTCGCCCGTCCCGGCCACGGGAAGTTCGAACAGATCGGGACATTCCCATACTCCACCCTGAGCGCCTTCACCTTTTCCGAAACTGCTCTTCAGCGTCCACGTCTTTAGATCGGGCGATGTGAAGAATAGCATTTCGTGATCAAGGGCATGGGCAAGGACAAGATTCCATTCCTTTGTTTCGGAATTCCAGAACATATTCGGGTCGCGGGCCTCGCTTTCAAGGGTGATGACCGGATTCCCCGGATATTTTTCAAAGGTCATGCCATTGTCGTGGCTCACCGCCATGCTCTGCATCTGGCTTTTCGACGCAGAAGTGTAGAGAGCTATCACTGCATCGCGGCCATAGCCGGCCGTGTTGTCATGATCCACAACCGAGCTGCCGCTGAAGATTGTACCGAGACCATCGGGGCGTATGGCTATCGGCTCATGCTTCCAGTTGACAAGATCGGTGGAGGTGGAATGTCCCCATGTCATGTTTTGCCATTTCGAACCGTAGGGATTGGCCTGATAGTAAAGATGCCATACTCCATCCTTATAGAACATTCCGTTAGGATCATTCATCCAGCCGTAAAGGGGAGTATGATGAAAGGCAGGACGATACTTCGTTTCCTTGTCGCTGATGTCGATGGAATCGGCAAGCACGAATCCTTTCCAGCATACGTCGTCCTTAGCCTCGCGCACAGAGCCACGACTCTGCGGCGTGATGACCTCTAAGATCACCTCCCTGCCCTGATATGACGAAAGATCGTAGGGCACAGAGAAATCGGTCTTCGATCGTGCGAGCCGCACATATATTGTCTCGGCGAGCTGTCCGTCGACCAAGACGTTGATGCGTGCGTCATCGTTGCTGTCTTGCACCGGAATCATAAGATATCGTTCCGGACCGTTAACGCGCACCAGGGTATTGTCTACCCCGAGATGATCGATGCGCACTCCGTCGGCACCCTGAGCCGTGAGTGCCGCCGTAAGACTCCCGGCAATAGCAATCATCCTCATTCTTCTCTTTAATCTTATCATGGTTTATCTATTTTATTGGCTAATGATTCGATTTCGCATCGCAAAACTAATAATAAAAAATAAGCAAGCGTATAAGAATCCGTGCATTCACTATTAATTTTGATGCAACGAATGAATTTTAATATCTAATGCCCGATTTTCACAATAATTCATTATCTTTGCAACACTGTAAGTTAATTTCCACGAAGATATAAGGCAATTGAACTCATGAATCGCTACCCTTTCAAAATATCGATCTTATTCACGATATCCATTCTGCTGGCAATGTTGCTTCCGGCCGGCTGCCGACAATCAGAAAAATTACGTATCGGCGTGTCGCAATGCAGCAACGACGACTGGAGAATGAAACTCAACGACGAGCTGATGCGCGAGGTGATGTTTCTGGATAATGTGGAGGTGGAAATCCGCTCGGCCGACGACGACAACCATAAGCAGATAGAAGATATAAGATATTTCGCCGATAATGGTTTTGATATGCTCATAGTGAGCCCGAACGAGGCCGAAGCCCTTACGCCGGTGATAAAGGAAATCTACGAATCGGGGAAACCCGTAATCATATTCGACCGCAATATCATCGGAGATACCTACACGGTGCATATCGGCGCTGACAACAGAAGCCTTGGGAAAGCGGCTGCCCTTTACGCGCTGCATATGGGAGGCGACAAGGCCAAAGCTATTGAAATATACGGCCTTCCGGGTTCGACTCCGGCCATAGGTCGCCATGAGGGATTCTTACAGGAATTTTCTTCCGGAGGGGGCAACATAGTGGCAAGCGCACCGGGCAATTGGAAGATGGAAGACGCCATGATTGTGGCCGACTCTCTTCTACATCTTTATCCGGACGTGAATGTGATATATGCTCACAACGACCGCATGGCGATAGGCGCATCGGAAGTGGCATCACGGCTCGGACTCAGAGACAAAATCAAGATCATCGGCATAGACGCAGCTCCGGAAATAGGCATACGCGCAGTGGCCGATTCTATTATCGATGCCACTTTCCTATACCCCACAGAGGGCCACAGGATTATACGCACCGCTCTCGACATCCTCGAAGGGAAGGAATATGAGAAGGAGATGCTGCTGCCTTCGTCATCGCCGGTGGATCTTTCCAACGCCGACATCCTTCTGCTGCAGGACGAGGGTTTGAAGGAAGAGACAAGCAAGGTGAAATTGCTGAAGACCCAATTTGATGCATATTGGGATAAGCATACTTCGCAAACCATTCTGTTATATGCCAGCATAGTGATAATCGTCTTGCTCTTTGTTACCGTTTTCCTCATCCTGCGGGCCTATTGGCAACGCCGCCGCCATCAGGCCCAGCTTCTCGATACTAATCTCATGCTCGGCCAACAACGCGATGAACTGGCTACTCAACGCGACCAATTACAGGAGCTCAACGAAAAACTCACCGAGGCCACCCATTCGAAGCTAAATTTCTTCACCAACGTCTCACACGACCTCCGCACCCCGCTCACGCTGATCTCCGAACCCGTGGCCCAGCTTGCCGATGCTCCCAATCTCACGCAGCAGCAACGCCGGCTTATGAAGATAGCCGATAAAAACGTCAGAATCCTCCGCCGCCTTATCAACCAGATTCTCGATTTCCGGAAATATGAGAACAACAAGATGAGTCTCAACCTTTCAGAAGTGGATCTCAATCTAGCCATCGCCGAATGGCTTGAGGGCTTCTACGCCCTGGCGCGCAAACGAAACCTCTCCCTTACGCTCGATAGGCCTGAAAGCCCCGTGGTGCTGGCTATCGATGCTGAAAAGTTTGAACGCGTTTTCTTCAATCTTGTATCAAATGCCTTTAAATATACCCCCGACGGTGGCCATATCTCAATCAATTATGGCATAGAGGGGGAAAAACTTTTCCTCGCTGTAACCGATACCGGTGAAGGAATCTCTGAGCGGGATCTCGGAAATATATTCGACCGCTTCTTCCAGGTTGACCGGGTGCATCACAATGGCTCCGGAATAGGATTGTCGCTTTGCAAGGCGTTCGTGGAATTACACGGAGGAAGCATATCCGTGGAAAGCACCCTCCATAAAGGCTCCCGCTTCATGGTGGAGATTCCCGTAACCCATATCGATGTCATGCCTGCCACCCCCGAAGCAACGATAAAGAAAGAAGAAGTGGAGGCTGAATTGGATGTGATAGAGTCCGAACCGGCCATCCAGAGTAATAAGCCGCTGATGCTCGTGATCGACGACAACCGTGACATACGGATGCTTCTCGCCGAGCTGATGGAAAAAGAGTATAATGTGATTCAGGCTTCCGGAGCTAAACAAGGAATCAAACGAGCCGTAAAATATGTGCCCGACCTGATAATATGCGATGTAATGATGCCCGGAGTGGATGGCCTTGAATGTTGCCGGCGTCTTAAAGAGGAAGCCGTCACCTCGCATATTCCGGTGCTGATGCTCACGGCCTGCTCTATGGACGAGCAGCGCGTGCAGGGGTACGATAGCGGAGCCGACGGCTACCTCTCGAAGCCTTTCAGTTACGAAGTCCTGAAAGCGCGCTGCGCATCGCTGATCGCCAACCGGAAAAGAATAACCGACATCTGGAAAGCCACTCCAAAATCGGAACCTCGACAATTGCCGGCATCCGACATCGACAATGATTTTTACAATAGATTCCTCAGCATTTTTGAAGCCGAGATGGGCAATTCGGAATTAAGCGTAGATACCCTCGCCGGCAAACTCGGGCTGGAACGCTCGCAATTCTATCGCAAAATCAAATCGCTCACTAATATGTCGCCCGTCGAACTGATGAAAAATATGCGGCTCAAACGCGCCAAGCATATGCTGCAGTCTACGGATATAAGCATTTCAGAAGTGGCCTACGCCACCGGCTTTTCCACTCCGGCCTATTTCACAAGGTGCTACCGTGAAGCATTCGGAGAGACTCCGTCGGAGACACGGTCGGCCTTGAAGTTTTGAAATTCATTGCTGTTTTTGCACATTTGTTGCGAAGGCTATGAAATTTGTTGCACCGCCCGATTTTTAATAATCCCTGCCCCATTTGTTATATGCTGTAATTTGCCCCATATATAATTTTGTGGCAAAAACAAACTCTAACAGCGTATAACATGAAGAAATCTTTTTTCATCGCATTGATGATGCTCCTCGTAGCAATCATGACTCAGGCACAGGAAATCACTGTGACGGGCACGGTGCTGTCGCGGACTGACGATGAGCCTCTGATCGGGGCTACCGTTCTTTGTGAAGTCAACAAGAAGGGAGTAGCCACCGACATCGATGGCAACTTCACTCTTACAGTGCCGGAAGGCTCTGCGTTGCGTGTTTCCTATATCGGCTATCAACCCATAGAGGTAATCGCACAGCCAAAAATGACAATCTACCTTGATGAAGACGCGGGTCTGCTCGAGGAGCTTGTAGTGGTGGGTTACCAGACAGTGCGCAAAGCCGACCTCACGGGAGCTGTATCGGTAATGAATATGAAGGAGCCGCTTTCCGAAAATTCCGGAAACATTATGAGTTCCATGGCAGGCAAGCTCCCCGGCGTGAATGTAGTGCCCGACGCTGCCCCGGGTGGCACCGGTTCTATCCGCGTACGCGGTATGTCGACGGCTAATTCAAGCAACGACCCTCTCTATATTATTGACGGCGTTCCCACCGATAATATCAACTGCATCAATCCGAGCGACATCGAAACAATGCAGGTGCTCAAAGACGCTGCCTCGGCCTCTATCTATGGTTCGCGAGCAGCCAACGGCGTGGTGATCATCACAACAAAGCACGGAAAAGGCGACAAGCTGTCGATCAACGTCAATTATGCCCTCTCGTCGCAGACCATCGCCAAGAGATATTCCATGATGAATGCTCAGGAATGGGGCACCGCTTTCGCGCGGGCTTCAATTAACTCCGGACTTGCACCATCATTTCCTCAGCTCTATTCTTTCAATGGCGAAGCACCGACCCTGCTGCAGTATGTGAACGGAAATTCCAACTACGCCACCACCAACACCGACTGGCAGGATGAAGTCTACCGCACGGCCTGGACCAACAATCTTACCGCGTCTGTTTCGAGCAACACGGAGAAAAGCTCCGTGCTCTTCTCGGCCAATTATATAAACCAGACGGGTAACATCATATCTTCTTTCTATCGTCGCTATTCAGCGCGTATCAATTCCCGCTTTGATTTCGGCAAATACATCACTGTCGGTGAGAATCTACTTGTGGCCAATTGGAAGAACCGTGGTGTCGACGTCGGTGGCGACCGTGGCATCCCCTTCACCGCGATGAGCCAGCATCCCGCTATCCCCGTGAAAGGAAGCAACGGCGACTGGGCACACCCCATGGAGCTGATAGCATCCGACCTTGCCAACCCCGTGCAGCTTATCAACAATGCCAAGGACAATGACCTCAGCAACTGGAGAATCCTCGGCAACGCATTCCTTGAGGTTAAGCCTATCGAAGGACTGATCTTGAAAACCAATATCGGTATCGAGCACAGCCAATATTTCAACAATACTCTGGGACGTCGCACCAATCCGGGCGATATGAACAGCATGAGTTCCGTTTACGGTCAGGGCGACACATGGACATGGACAAACACCGCCAATTATAACAAAACCTTCAATGAGAATCATCACCTGATGGCCCTCATCGGGACGGAGGCTATCGCTTACACCTTCAAGGATCTTTCCGCATCGCGTGAGGATTATATGTTCGAGGACACCGATTTCATGCAGATCGGTTCGGGCTCCGGAACGAAGAACAACGGCGGCGGCAAAACCCAGTGGAGCGTGTTCTCTCTCTTCGCAAAGGTCGATTACAATTTCAGCGACCGCTATCTGGCATCTTTCACCATTCGCCGAGATGAAAACTCACGATTCGCCAAAAAGCACCGTGCGGGCATCTTCCCGGCCTTCTCGCTTGCATGGCGCCCCTCTGCTGAAAGTTTCTGGCCCGCAAATAATGTGCTCACCGACCTCAAGATCCGCTATTCATGGGGACAGAACGGTAACGCCAACATTCCTACCCTATATCCTGCCTACTCAACGTATATTTATAATATCGGCAATGGCGCATACGACATCAACGGAACAAATTCGCAGACTACAGCCGGCATCACCCTCGCCTCTACCGGGAATCCCGACCTGAAATGGGAGACAACGACTCAGAACAATATCGGTATCGATCTGCAATTCCTGAATGGAGCCATCAATGTTACAGGCGACTTCTATATCAAGAAAACCACTGATATGCTTACAGACCCCCCGGCACTCGATGTGGCCGGAGAGAATGCAAAGATGTGGCTCAACACCGGCTCTATGCGCAATATAGGATGGGAGCTTTCTGTAGGATATTCAAGCCCGAATTACGGTGATTTCTCTTGGAACGCATCAGTGAACGTTTCTCAATACAAGAACAAACTCCTTGAGCTCAATAATCTTCAGAAATTCATCGGAGGCGACGTGCGTCTTATTCCGGGCGAAGCTATGGGCGTGTACTACGGATATGTCTGCGATGGTATTTTCCAAAACAAGGAGCAGGTGGCCAACCACGCCATTCAGAATGGAGCCGCTCCCGGGCGTCTTATCTATCGTGACCTCGATGGAAATGGCGTGATCAACGACGACGACCGCTGCATCATCGGCGATCCTAATCCGGATGTGTCTGTCGGCCTTAATCTCGCTTTCCATTACAAATCGCTGTCGCTGGATATGTTCTTCTCCGGAGATTTCGGTCAGGATATCATAAATCATATGAAACGCCAGCTATATTCCATGAGTTATGGCAATTTGGCAACTAACCGTGCGAAAGATATCCTCAACGCGTGGACTCCGCAGAACTCCGGCAGCAACATTCCGGCCCTCTCTCTTACGGACGATAACAACGAGGCCCGCTTCTCAAGCTACTATGTGGAGAATGGCTCTTACATGAAGATGAAATATCTGCGTCTTTCTTATGCCTTCCCCAATAAAATTGCCAACGCCATCGGCGCTCAGGGTATCGATATTTTCGGACAAGTGGAGAACGTCTTCACTATCACCAAATACACAGGGCTTGATCCTGAAATCCTCCCGGGCGGTTATGGCTCGCTCTACGATGGCGGAGCATATCCCAGACCGCGTACCTTCACTTTCGGTATCAACCTCCAGTTCTAACCTATCATAAAACATCATAATGAAAACTATCAAACGCATAATAAAGGCTTCGGCTTTAACCGCCGTAATGCTATCTCTCGGTATCGCGGCCACTTCTTGCGACGATATGCTCAATACAAAGCCGCAGGGTGTATTCACATCCGAGCAGATTGGAGAAGATGAGGCTGTCGATATGATGACCTCCGCATATGCCACGCTCCTATGCCACTACTTCGGCAACAACGAATCCTTTGCCGGACCGCTCAACAACTGGGTGATCGACCTCCGTTCCGACGATGCCCTCAAGGGTGGCGACGGCGTGACGATGGAAGCATATATGCATCAGCTTGAAGTCGGCAACGTGGAAAGCAACAACGACATCATCAATTTTAAATGGCGTAACAATTACTTCTCCATCTCTCGTTGCAACACTGCCATCAAGGCTCTCCGTAGTGCCGGAAATCTTGATGAGGATACTAAGGCTTCCTTTATCGCCGAGATGAAGACCCTGCGTGCGTACTATTACTTCGATATGTACCGCCTGTTTGAGAAATTCCCATATTTCGACGAAACGGTAGCGAATCCTTCAAAATGCCGTGCTGATGAATATACCCGTGCCCAGATTCTCGACTTCATAAAGGATGATCTCCGCGAATCCTACAACGTGCTTCCCGAAAACCAGACTGAGGTGGGGCGGTTCAACAAATATGTGGCCGCCGCAATCATGGCTAAGGTAGCTCTCTTCAACTCCGACTGGAATGATGCGGAAACGTATGCGGGATATGTGATCAACTCCGGAAAGTATGAGCTTTATTCCAACTTCCTCGACATCTCGAAGCCCGAGATGAACAACCGTTATGAATCGGTTATGGCCGTGCAATTCTCATCCGCCAATTCTCCCGATCAGTTTAATTTCTGCAATTGCCTGAACTGCACATGGTCGGAAGGCAACCTCTATGGTAATGGCGATGACTTCTATCTGGCTTCGCAGGATCTTGTAAACGCATTCCGCACGGATGCGACAGGACTTCCCTACCTTGACGGGTCGCAGAATTCAGAGAGCGTGGAGAGCGCCGATTATGCCGGGAATGTGGATCCACGTCTTGATTTCACACTCGGTCGCATCGGAATGCCATGGCGTGGATACACCTACAACGAGAAATGGTGCCGCAATCTGGAGCTTTACGGCCAGTACTCAGGCAAGAAACCTTATCCATCGCCCACCGACCCGGCAGTTAAGACCGGTATCGTACCCTGGGGAGCTTCTTCGCTCAATTATATCATCATACGATATGCCGACGTATTGCTGATGAAGGCAGAGGCCCTTATCGAACAGAACAAGGATCTTGACCAGGCCCGCAATCTCATCAACATGGTTCGTGCAAAAGCCGCCCGCTCGATTGATCCTTCCTACACTCCGATCGACATCAATCCGATGATAGCCAATTATGCGGTAGGTCAATATTCCGCTACGGCCTGGAATCAGGAATATGCCCGCAAAGCCGTACGCCACGAGCGTCGGGTAGAGCTGGCAATGGAGGGGCATCGTTGGTTCGACCTTCTCCGCTGGGGCAATGCTGTGGAGGTAGTCAATAAGTATTACGAATTCGAGAAGGCTTACCAGCCCTACTATTCGACAGCCAATCTCTCCGCCAATGAGCTGTACTTCCCGATTCCTCTGAATCAGAAAGACAACGCCGGCGACCTCTATAACTAATCAGTCAACTATAACAACCAGACAAAATGAAAGCAATTTATAAATACGGACTCGGGGCAATCATGGCCTGCATGGGCATGACCCTCACCTCATGCGGAGATTTTGAGCCTACCGGTTATGAGCCGGTGCCCGACCTCCCTACGGTAATGAATCTCAAGGCCGAGATAGTCCGCCACGACATCAACGTAACATGGCAGCTTCCCACGGCCGGCAATATCACCGACGTAGAGATAATCCTCAATGGAAACGTAAATAATCCTATAAGCCTCGGTGCTTCGGCTACATCCTACATTGTGATCGGTCAGCCTATGGGAGTAGAAGGGTATTATACCGTGAAAGTATGCTATGACGACCGTTATATCTCCGAAGGAGTGACAACGTCGGCCACCCTTCCTGAAGAACAGCTTCCGGGAGTATCAAATCAAAAGGCCATCGTAAACGGCAGAACTGTTACTCTTACATGGACTCTTCCCTCGGCTGAGGGAGTTACCGGAATCCGCGTGTATCGCGACGGGAATGTGGCAAGTGCAATCGAACTGCCTGCCGACGCTACAAGCTATTCCTTCAAGTCGCAGCCGATGGAGCAGGAGCTCACTTACACGATCGAGGCTATGTACGACACATATTATCCTTCCGTGGCTCAGAATGTGAAGACTACTGTGCCATATATCGCTCCGAAGGTGGCCTACCTCCTGACCGCAGCAAGCTGGAATGATCTTCCCGATGATGATGAACGCGCAGCGGCAGCTTGGTTCGCATCCCTGCCCGATGCTGAATTTATAACCGTCGACCGGCTCGCTGACCTTGATCCCGATATTTATCCCGTGGTATGGATTGAGATCGACCGCGTCGGCACTGAATGGGGTTGGCAAAATCTTCCTTCCGAAGTGTCGTCAGATGCTTCCATCGCAGCCCTCAAAGCCTATACTGCCAACGGCGGTAATTTCTTCCTCTCGAATATGGCAGTACAGCTCACAGTGCCTCTGGGATTCGTACCCGATGATATGGCTCCAACGGTTTATGGTAATGGTGAAGGTGGTTCGGGTGATGATGTATGGGTGATTAATCCTTATCTCGGATGGGATTTCCGCAACGGCTCTGATCAGGGATTTTACGACCGTACCATCCACGCAATATACAAAGGCCTGACCCTCGAAGACCCGAATAATTACGGCTACAGCAATCTTCCGCTCATCGGTCCGGGCCAGCGTGAGGACCATAACTGCCTGTGGGATTGCAATATCTATGGCAAAGGACAATATCCGGATGTAATCGCTAACTTTGAAGCTACTACTGGCTCCATGGTACTCGCTACATGGGGACATGTACGTGATCATTGTGTGGCCGGTCTTGTTGATTTCTATGCCTCTGCCGAGCATGGTCGTTGCATCGCGATGGGTCTGGCAGCATATGAATGGAATCAGAACTCAGGAGTGAATCCTTATCAGCACAATATCGAGCAGCTCACTGCCAATATTCTCGATTATCTTAAGTGACATATTCTGACTATTGATGAAGATGTGCGGTTGAGCGCGATTTTCAACCACTTGACCGCATATCTTCATCCATAACTTCAATTCTTAATTTTTCATAAGCATTAACTCCCTCATACAATATCCTTTTCGCGATATTGTTATTAAATAATCTTTATATATCCATAATATGAACCTACATTACAACCTATTCATTAAGCCTTTTATGACTCATAGATTTCTTCTTCCGGCACTCATGTTGCTTGGCTCAATCACCATAAACGCAAAGCAAATCGCACTTTATGAAATAGATAAAGATGGCGTTATCAAGGAGACCGTATCCGGAGCGTCTTATCAGGTGAAAGGTGTTCACCCGGCCGAGGCCATTGCCGGAGCAAAAGGGAAAGCTCTCCGCCTTGACGGATACTCCACGTATGTGGATGCCAAAATTGGCGACATTCTTGCCGATGGCTCAAAGAAAATGACGGCATCAATATGGTTCGCCATAGAGACATATCCGATTGTTGAACTGGATGTAAATACTTCAGAGCAGATTGCTATAGCATCCTGCATCAATGAGCCTTCCAAAACCGGCTTCGGCTTTTTCCTTGGCTTCGACGGGAAATATTCATTCAAGACTTATGTGGGCGGCTGGCCGCTTGAAATGAAAGTAGACACCCCCCTTCCCCAATATGAGTGGATTAATCTTACTGCCGTAATTGATGCGGAAGCCAAAGTCGCCACACTTTACCACAACGGTACGGCCGTGGCTACCTCCAAAGCCAACGGCACCCTTAAACTCGAAAACAGCGACCTAAGGATAGGCCGCAGCTTCAACGAGCGATTTATCGGCCCGTTCTGCATATCATCGTTCAATGGCCTTATCGATGACATATCCGTATGGGATGAGGCTATTGAGCCGTCGGAGATTCATTCCTGGCAGCCGGATAATGTAGCCGACCTCTCAATCCCGGCCTCAAGATTTGCCGACGATCCTTTGCGCCCGGCTTTCCACGGGATGCCGGGTGCAAACTGGACTAACGAGACTCACGGAATGGCTTATTCCAACAACCGCTATCATGTCTTTTTCCAGAAGAATGCCAATGGCCCGTATATGGCTCGCCTTCACTGGGGGCATATCTCAAGCGAAAACCTATTCGACTGGAGGGAGGAGTCAATAGCCATTACACCCGGAGCCTACTACGACATAAAGGGATGCTGGTCGGGATGCGTATTTACCGATGATCAACTTACGCAGGGAAAGCCCTCTATCATATACACCGGCGTGGATTACGCCAAGGCCGTAATTGCTCAGGCCAATCCCCTTGACGAGAATCTCATCTCATGGGAAAAAGGCTCCATGCCTATAATCAACGGGCGTCCGAGTGGACTTTCCGATGATTTCCGCGATCCCTATTTTTTCCGGAATGGCGACAACGCCTATATCATCGTAGGAACAAGCGCGAAAAACGTCGGAGCGACTACTCTCCATGCCTATAATCCTTCCTCTAAGACATGGAGCAACGACGGGAAGCTCTTTTTCTCCGGCACTAATGTCGCCGAATGCGGAACTTTCTGGGAGATGCCGAACATCACTAAAATAGGCGATAAATGGCTTTTCACTACAACACCACAGAACACATCCAAGGGTGTGGCATGCCTGTATTGGGTGGGCAAAGTAAATGCCGACGGCACTTTCTCGCCCGACAAGACAACTCCCGCCACGGTGGAACTCCCCGGCTTCGCCCGCGATGGTTACGGCCTTCTATCACCCACAATCCTTCAACACGACGGCAAGACTATCGCGCTCGGAATCGTGCCTGACAAACTTTCCGGGCAGGATAATTATAATCTCGGCTATGCCCATACCTATTCATTACCCCGCGAATGGACTCTCGACAGCGAGGGGAATCTTTGGCAGAAGCCTTATTCGGGTCTGGCAGCCATGCGCGGAAGCAATGGTTTCTCAAAATCGGATTTCACTCTCAACGGAGACCTGAAAATTGAAGGCGTGGCCGGGCGTGCAGTGGAATTATGCGGGGAATTCGTTATCGGTCCCGGCAAATGCGGCTTCAATCTGCTTGACAATGGAACAGACGCCCTGAAGATATATTACGACGGCGCTATGAATGAAATCGTAATAGATGCCCGGGGAAACAGCCGTCTTGTAAACGATGCCGGCGTATTCGACGGTTATTACCACAGCACGCTACCGCAACAATTGGCCAAAGGCGAGACAATCAAACTGAACATATTCTTCGATCATTCGATTCTCGACATCTTCATCAACGATCGCTGGGCATCGTCGGTAAGAGTGTTTGCTCATGAGAAATCCTCTGAGAATACGAGTGTTTTCACCGAAGGCGAGATGATGGTAAAATCATTGAAAGGCTGGAACCTGGACGTAACCAATGGCTCCGGAGTGGATTCAGTTTGGGCTGGACACCATGAATTCAAAGTGTTTTCTTTAGATGGCAATGTGATATATGACAATGTCCCTGTGCCCTCCATCATCAGTATCTACGACATTTCCGGCATGAAAATCTGCGAGCGAAAAGCCGACAGCCCCTCCGGAAGCATCGACCTGGATAGGAAAGGCATTCATCTGGTGGCGGTAAACGATGGGAATACCACCAAAGTGAAAAAGATAATGTTGTAAAATTTATATAGTTACCCTTGTAAGCGACCTATTTTCCCGGTCACTCCGAGCATAGTAGTTAGAATAATTAGGTTAGTTAGAAAGGTTGTACTTTTATGAGGTTGTATTAAGGAAGAGGGTGTGCCAATGTGAATCGGTACACCCTTATTTCTCGTCCAAGTCTCAGCTTGCTCTATAATCCGGGTTCGCCGGATTGCCTTACATCACCGGCATTCGATGGTAAGCTCCTCGGCGGCTTTGTCGACAAGGCGCACGGCCTTCCCTACCGTCTCTCCCCTTGCCAACAGTACGCCGACACGGCGATGGCCGTTTACTTCCGGCTTACCGAAAATCCGCATATCCGTTCCGGGATATGCAAGGGCTTTTTCCATACCCGAAAACACAATCTCTCGACTATGGCCTTCTGCAAGGAGAGCGCGTGAGGCCGAAGGTCCGTAAAATTTTATCTCCGGAATCGGCAATCCGAGGAGTGCGCGGACATGGAGTGCAAATTCCGACAGCTCCTGCGAGATAAGGGTTACCATGCCTGTATCATGAGGTCGTGGCGAAACTTCGGAGAATATCACCTCATCTCCCTTGACGAATAATTCTACTCCGAAAATGCCGCATCCTCCGAGAGCCTCCGTAATCTTTGCCGCAATCTCACGTGCTTTCTCTATTGCGACGTCGCTCATCGGCTGAGGCTGCCAGCTGCGCCTGTAATCGCCATTCTCCTGAAAATGCCCGATAGGCTCGCAGAAGCCGGTGCCACCGATATGGCGCACCGTAAGAAGGGTTATTTCATAGTCGAAATCCACAAATCCTTCCACGATTACCGCTCCCGCACCGGAACGCCCCTCCTGCTGGCTCATTTTCCATGCATTTTCTATCTCGGAAGGCTCGCGCACAATGCTTTGACCATGGCCACTCGACGACATCACCGGCTTTACCACGCATGGGAGGCCAATCTCTTTGACAGCCGCCTGATATTCTTCCTCCGAATCTGCGAAACGATAGCGCGAGGTAGGCAACCCCAGGGTTTCGGCGGCGANNTGCCGGCGTATCTCCCGCCGGTTCATGGTGATGAATGTAGCTCTCGCTGTAGGTACCACATTCCAGCCTTCTTCCTCAAGAGCGATGAGGGTGGAGGTTGCAATGGCTTCTATTTCGGGAATTATATAATCCGGCTTCTCATCCTCGACGGCACGGCGCAACGCCTCGCCATCGAGCATCGAGAATACCAACGCCTTATCGGCCACATGCATAGCCGGGGCTCCGGCATATTTATCGCAAGCCACGACGGTAAGTCCGTAGCGTTGAAGTTCGATCACGACCTCCTTGCCAAGCTCGCCGCTGCCGAGCAACATGGCTTTCTTCCCCGATACGCTGCCGGGGGTTCCTATTTCTATCATTGATTATTTCTATTGATTCTCCGGCAAAATTAGTCATTTCCGTGCTATTGCACAAATTTCAAAATTTATCTAATTTTGCACGGTATTAAAACCCATCCGTAAAGACTATGAAGGCAACCACCGCCGCCCGCTATCATGGCATTCTTTTCATGGCGCTCTTCGCTTGCGCCGCGTGTTATATCGGAGAATGGAACGTATTGAAAGCAATATCGTTCTCCCCCCTTATCATCGGCATTATCTTGGGTATGGCCTATGCCAATACCCTGCGCAATCACCTGCCCGAGGAATGGGGTCCCGGCATCAAATATTGTTCAAAGACCATCCTGCGCCTTGGCATAATACTATATGGATTCCGGCTCACATTTCAAGATGTGGTGGCTGTCGGCCTCCCGGGCATAACGATTGATGCGATAGTGGTTACGGTCACAATCCTCGGAGGCGCGTGGGTTGGCCGATTGATGAAGATGGATCGCGACATCGCATTGCTCACCTCCATTGGTAGCGGAATTTGCGGGGCGGCCGCCGTGCTGGGAGCGGAGGCGACCATGAACACCAAGCCTTATAAGACGGCAGTGGCCGTGGCGACGGTAGTGATCTTCGGAACTTTGTCGATGTTCCTCTATCCTATTGGATATCGCACGGGCATAATCAACCTCACCCCGGAGCAGATGGGGATCTTCTCCGGAGCCACGCTCCACGAAGTGGCCCACGCCGTGGGAGCCGGCAATGCTATGGGAGATCAGATCGCCGACATTGCCATCATCGTCAAGATGATCCGCGTAATGCTTCTCGTGCCGGTGCTTCTGATTTTAGGATGGTGGGTTGCGGCCCGAGCCAAAAAGAGCTCCGGGGAGAAAGCGCGGAAGGGGAAAGTGCAGATCCCATGGTTTGCCTTCGGCTTCCTGGTAGTGATCGGTTTTAACTCTCTTGATTTGCTGCCTGGGCAGGTGGTGGAATGGATAAACTATTTCGATACGTTCCTGCTGACGATGGCCATGGCCGCGCTCGGAGCCGAAACGAGCTTCGATAAATTTAAAAAAGCCGGCCCGAAGCCTTTCCTTCTTGCCGGCATAATATATGTATGGTTGCTTGTCGGAGGCTTTATCATGAGCAAATATTTATTGCCCGTGCTGGCCTGACCGGATTATTCCTCGCTGTAGACCATTTCCATTTTTCCGATGGCAAGGTCGGCGCTAAGACGCACCGGTATTTTCGTATCTCGTGCTATCAGTGCTTTTACGGGATAATTCGATGGCGCGCCATTATAGGTATATTCAAATCTCACATCGTATGTGGGAGTCTGGACGCCGTTGATATCGCTCGATGATTCACCGAGATATGTGCAATATACCAATTGACTGCTCCCGTCGGAAAGGGTCATTGGAAGCGTGTATTTCTTTCCGGGAGTGAGAGTATTGAAATCCACCATCTGGAATACGCGGAAAAGTCCGATCATGTCGGCCGTGATTGTCACTGCCTCCATTGTGGCATTAGAAGCATCAAGCTGGCCGGCCCCTGAAATTGTCTTGTAATTTATGGGATTCGAGCGGTCATAGGTTCCGGCCTCAAGATCCGATACGGTCGGCTTGGTGTACCATCCGCTTCTGTAATTCACCTTCATGCCAGGCATCGTGCCGGCCCCGCTCTTGTCAAGCTGTGCCACAAGCGTATCGTTAACACAGTATACCCGGCCTCCCCAATGAATGCTCGATCCTGAAAGGTAACCTGTCACATTATTGCCTTCTCCGGAAAGCGTCATGTCTGCATGACCGGCCACTTCATGGATGAATCCGAGATCATAAATCACTTTGTAATGCAGATTCTGGGCCATTGCGCCCCCTGCCAATGTCATTACCGTCGCAACAACGGCCATTATCCTTTTCATAATCTATAATTTTTATAGTTTCTTTATGATATAACGACTATCCGGCCCGATTCGTTGAGCCTTCTTCAACAGATAAGGATCCTATTGCCGTGGATACCCATAATTTTGCCTCCCAATCAATATTTTTTATCATGTTAAGAAAATCAGCAATCGATGCAATTGTGGTGCATTGCACAGCCACTCCCGAGGGCAGGGAGGTGAGTCGCCGGGAACTTGATTCATGGCACAAGGCAGCAAAATTTGAGCCCTATGTCGCTCCATCGGGAGATCGAACTTATGCCGGATATCATCTGCTCGTACACCTCGACGGCCGGTTCGAGCGTCTGCGCCCCGATTCCCATCGTGGTCAACATGAGCCCCGGGAGAATATGAACAACCGCGCTGTGGCCCTCTGCTATGTAGGAGGGCTCGATGCAGATGGTAAGAGTCCTAAGGATACCCGCACCCCTGCTCAGAAAAAGCGTCTGCTTACTTTGTTGCGCACCCTCCGCGCGCGATACCCGGATGCAAGAATAATCGGCCACCGTGACATAAAAGGAGTGGCAAAAGCCTGTCCGTCGTTTGATGCCCGGAAAGAATATGAAAGCATATAGAATAATCTTCCTGGCCGTTATTTTGGCCATGAGCGCCTGCAGCTCGCGGAAGCCTGTGGTGTATGTACCGGTGGCGCAGACAAGCATCAGGACCGACACGGTGCGCCTCTGCTCCATGCGTTCCGACAGCCTGATTCTCCGTGATTCAATCCGAATCTTCCATAAGGGCGATTCCATCTGCGTCGAGGAGATAAAATGGAGGATCCGGGTCAAGGAGAAAATCGACACAGTCTTCTCCGTAAGAGTTCTCCGGGATACAATAACAAAAATAATCGAGACTCCCGCTGATGCTTCGGGGTGGAATTCAAAACTAAATTCCGGAGGAAAGACATCCGGATTAGGCGCAAAGATATTCAAGTCCATGGTCGCTCCTTTCCTCCCCGTCCTGAAATGGGGCTTAGGAATAGGAATCCCGATCGTGCTGCTTTATATTCTTTATAAAAGAAAACATCCCCTCTAAATATCAGAGGATTGTGGCGGCGGGATAAGTAATAGATTATAGCAAGATCGCTTATCCAGATGGGGTGTGATAATATTAGATTTGGATTCGTGGTGGAGTCGTATCACATATGCACGGGTCTGAGTATTATCCTAATCTTAATTCAAACCGGATTTGTTTTTGTCGCAGATATATCGTATATTTGCGACAAAATTACTCCAAAAATCAAATGCAATCTATTGAAAATAGAATAATTACAAGTATATCTAAACGCGGTAGGGGCGTGATCGTATCACCTCTTGAATATGCAGGCTATGGAGATTCAAAGGCAGTACAAAAAGCCTTTGAACGACTGACTGTAACAGGAAAATTGATAAGAGTGGCACGTGGTATCTACTGTTATCCAAAGATGGATAAGGTTTTGGGGTTAGGTATTCTTTATCCGACCATTGAGGAAATCGCCGCCGCTATTGCAAAGCGTGACAAAGCTAAGATTGTTCCGACAGGGACGTATGCGCTTAATAAACTCGGACTGTCAACCCAGTTGCCGATGAATGTTGTATATCTGACAGATGGGTCACCACGTAAAGTAAAGCTGGAAGGGAACAGGAGCATCCAGTTCAAACATACTGCGAAAAAAAATATGGCTTTTCAGAATGAAATCGCAATGCTTCTCACATTTGCTCTGCGTGAAATAGGAGAAAATAATATCACAGAAAGTCAGCTTGCACATATCCGCAACCTGGTCAAGCCCATACCATTTGAAACAATTAAAAAGGATTTTGCCCTGATCCCGGCTTGGATTCGTAAAATTATACTCGATTCCTATGAATA
>DAAI01000006.1 GCA_001701105.1 Bacteroidales bacterium GP1 | reverse complement strand
CTATTCTATCCGTTGAACTACAGAGGCTTAATCCCCTTTGTCGAGCCAACGATTCATCTTCGGCTCGACCGGGTGCAAATAGCAACTGCAAAATTAGTTAATTTTTTTCAATTACCCAAATTCCACCCCGTGGCCACCGGGAATTTCTCCCGCTCCTCTTGCGGCGGAATTTCAGAATCCCGGCCATGCATACGAGGCCAGAGAGGCCAGACGATTGCGCAGCCTTACATCGGAGCCCGTGAGGCATTCTCTCCTGCGGTCGCGGATGATGGTCCGGCATCTGGCCGAAAGTTCCGGATCCCGGAAGCCATTGCGTTTCATCAGCATAAGAATATTGAATGCCGCACTCAGACTGCGCGACCTCGCGGCCGCAAGGAGCGCGGGACGCCGCGTCGTCGCCCAGGCCTCTATGCGCGACGTGACATCAAGGACATCTGCCCTCCTCGGAGTGAAGACATGAGTGATGCTCGCCGGATTCCGCCGGTAATAATAGAGTGGTGTTGCAGTGTAGGCAATGGCGTGAGCCCTCTCATAGACCCGATAGAACACATCCAGATCCTCATATATAACGCCCGGCCGGAACCTGACTCCCTCCCACATCTCCCGTCGATAGATCTTGGCATCTACCGAACAATGATCTCCCCCCTTCTGAAATAAAATCCTCCTGATTGCCTCCTCCGCTCCGGAAATGCAGAACTCAGGAGCCTTCCGCCGGTAGTTTATATCCGATAGTCTTCCAAAGGTCTTGAATGCACAGGAAGATATGTCGGCTGCATGATCCTCCAGCCCCCCGGCCATCCATTCGAGGAAACGCGGATGAAGCACATCATCGCTATCAAGAAATACGATATACTCCCCTTGAGCCATGTCAAGGCCGGCATTACGGGCGGCAGAAGGCCCGAGATTGGAAGCATTGTGATATACCCGCAGCCGCGAGTCGCATCGGGCGTAACCCTCCGCCACTCTCAACGAGCCGTCGGCCGACGCATCATCCACGATAATCCCCTCCCAGCTCTCATGCGTCTGCGCAATGAGAGAGTCGAGGCATTCACCAAGATATGCCTCGACATTATAAACCGGGATGATCACGGAGATTGTCATATATCTTCCGTAGCTTCGGCCGCTTTAGCCTGACGATTTATACGGTAAGAATCTCCTTCTCCTTCGCTGCAAAGACAGCGTCGATCTTCTTCATATATTTATCGTGAAGTTTCTGAACCTCGCCCTCGGCATCTTTCTCGGAATCCTCGCTCAGACCCTGCTTCACTTCCTTCTTAAGACCCTCGATGGCCTCACGACGCGCATTGCGCACGGAAACCTTGGCGTTCTCGGCCTCCCCTTTCGATTGCTTCACAAGCTGCTTGCGGCGTTCCTCCGTAAGCGGCGGAATGCTCAGGCGTATCACCTCGCCATTATTCTCCGGAGTAATGCCAAGCTGTGAATTGATAATAGCCTTCTCGATCTCCCGGAACATCGACTTCTCCCACGGCGTGATCGCTATCGTCCGCGCATCGGGAACGCTAACATTAGCTACATTAGATATAGGAGCCTGGCTTCCATAATAATCTACACGGATCCCATCGAGCAACTTGGCAGAGGCTTTGCCCGCACGAATATGCTGCAACGTCTCGTCGAGGTACTCCACAGCCATCGCCATCGCGTCCTCACAATTCTGAAGATATTCTTTTACTTCCATATATTTAGGGTATTATTAATATATCATAACTATCAGGCTGTTACCACCGTGCCTATTCGCTCGCCCGAAAGGATGCGGCTCAGATTCCCCTCCGTGTCCATATCGAACACGGCGATAGGCATTCCATTCTCCTTGCATAGCGCCGTTGCCGTAAGATCCATCACACGCAATCCCCGAGCCAGGACTTCGTCGTAAGTAATCCTATCAAACTTCCTGGCCTCAGGATCTTTCTCCGGATCAGCCGTATAGACACCATCAACGCGCGTGCCCTTCAACATGATGTCGGCCTCAATCTCTATCGCACGAAGAGCCGCCCCCGTATCCGTAGTGAAATAAGGATTGCCGGTGCCTCCCGCAATGATCGCCACAGCGCCGGCATCCATAGCCCTTATTGCCTTCCACTTGGAATAATGCACCCCCACCGGCTCCATGGCCACCGCCGTAAACACCTCGCTCGGCTGACCGATGGCCTCAAGAGCCGAACTCAACGCCAACGAATTGATCACCGTAGCCAACATCCCCATCTGATCCCCCTTTACGCGGTCAAAACCCTTACCGGCGCCCGAAAGACCCCGGAAAATATTGCCGCCTCCAATCACAACACCCACCTGCACACCCCCCGATACGATATCGGCTATCTGACGCGCATAAGCATCAAGACGAGGCACGTCAATGCCATGTCCGCTACCTCCCGCCAGACTCTCGCCCGAGAGCTTCAACAAAATCCTTCTATATTCCATATCTCAGATAATAAATCGCCTTAAATGATTCATCTCCCAAAATTAATGAAAAAAGTTTAGAAACAGAAAAAATTACTCCCGCCACACAAAAAAAGATACAGGATTTTGCTGGTTGAAAAAAAATACTTAACTTTGCATCAGATTTCGGGGCGTAGCGCAGTCCGGTTAGCG
>DAAI01000022.1:34532-48274 GCA_001701105.1 Bacteroidales bacterium GP1 | reverse complement strand
GAATGGGCGGATTTCGATTTGCCGAGACTCCCGGCGGTAAGTTTATCAATTGCGAGGCAAGTTTACGGGTTCCACCGTTGGCAAGTGTAAGAGAACTGATGCACGCTGCACATGAAATAGAAGCCAGTGAGGAAAAGCATCTCTTACCCTCAAAAAAATGGCTTGCCCAACTATTGCATCCGGGCACATCGCTTGGCGGTGCCAGACCGAAAGCATCTGTCATTGATGAAGATGGCAGATTGACCGTCGCTAAATTTCCTTCCCGTAAAGATGATTATGATGTCGGCTTGTGGGAGCATTTCTGTCACGTCATGGGACGTAAAGCCGGATTGAATGTCGCGGAAACCAGTACAATTCCGGGAGAAGATTATCATATCCTGCTATCAAAACGATTTGACCGCAATGATAGCGGCAAGAGAATACATTTCGCATCAGCGTTGACCCTCCTCGGGCTGACCGATGGCGACAACGCATCGACCGGCTTTGGTTATCCCGATATTGTTGACTTCATTATCCAAAACGGGAGCAATGTCGAGCAAAACTTAGAGGAATTATATCGTCGCGTCGCATTCTATATCATTGTCGGCAACTCTGATGATCACTTCCGCAATCATGGCTTTCTATTGACCCGCAAAGGCTGGGAGCTTTCCCCTGCATATGATATCAACCCGACACTGGCAGCCAACCAAAGTCTGTTGATTAACCGATTGACAAGCGAATCAGACCTTGAGATTCTTTTGGAATCAGCCGGAGACTATATTCTGCCTACCAAAATAGCTAAGACTATCATGGACGAAGTAAAATCAGCTATGAAGTCATGGCTATATGAAGCACGAAGGCTCGGACTGCCTCAACGCGACATTGAGATGTTCGCCCCTCGCTTTGACACGAGGCTGTGTCGGAATTAGAGATTGAAGAAACACAATCCGATCTTCTTTTGCATCAATGATGGGTGAGGATGCCAACTACGATCATCGTAGAATCGCGAAGGAATTTCTTAATCAACGTTTCCCGGAAAAATCGAGCTTTGAGAAATAGAGAGGTCAGGAGTCGTATGTACGCCTGATAAATGGCACATCGTGAATCTTGGCGGCGTATTCGGGAAATTCGCTGCGGTACATCTTGCCGATAACGATGGAATAGACTTTCTGAGCCTCTGAAATCATGAAGTAATCGAGGAAGGATTTAAGCTGAGTGTGATTGGTATCGCCGTCCGTGCAGTCCATATGTTCCACCTTCCCTTTAATCACATATACATACGGCTTCTCTGAAGCGGCACTCAGAAAGCGTGCGCTGTCGGATGTTACCAAAACTTTTAAACCCGGGTTCTCATTATGGACTTTCTCAAGTTCTTCCAGGGCTTTTGAAATAAGGCGCTTTGCATCTTCCGGGTTTGTGATTTTGCTATAATTAAACTCGTTAAAATCGCCTAATAGCTGTTGGAACCGATACACCACCGCCACATATTCTCCTCCTATTTCTTTACGGCATACCTCAAGATTGCGCTCCAGCAGCTCCGAAGGCTTGAATAATTTTCTGAATATCTCTCCCCACGGCCTGTTATATGGATAAAAAGGGAGGACTCTGCTTACATCGATATTGCCGTAATACCAGACATTCTTATTGGTGCGGAGTCGGTCGAGCCGCTTTCCGTTTTCGCCACGCCCATAGAAAATTCGGGTGTCATGGATGCTGTCGGGAATATCCTTTTCATCAATCCTCCAGTCGTATTCATTCGGCACTACATAATCCGTAAGATTAAACGGATAGACATAATAAAGGCGGAAGTCAAGACCGTTCTTCTCACAATAATTCCACCATGATATCGCTCCCTTGAATCGGTCGTTGAGGCCGCCGTGATATGCCCTGCCGTCAACCCGCATCACGCCTATTCTCTTTTTCGCCGACCGGGGCTTGAATTTAAGATATTTCAGATTCCAGCGCAATTCCTTGAGGGGATGCTGCATGAACTGAAACTGCTTTAATAAAGCGGTCAATTTGCGTTTAGCGGGTGATTTTGCCATAACCGATGTCTATAGCTCGAAGCTCGATTTGTCGGGCAGGATGCTATCAAAAGCCTTGCGGATATTCTCCATCACCACATTATAGTTGCGGATATGGATATTGTCGTTCAGGCAGATAAGGGAATATGATTGATTGTAGATGGCCTTTACAGCCTGCTTGGGCTTAACCATCAGCGGAAACATCTTGGTATCCACATATGTGTTATAGGGCATGAAATTGCCCTCGCATATCTGCCATGTGCGGAATAATTCCTGGGTATAATCGGTGGTGGCACGGAACCGGTTGGCCGACGTCTCCGTCAATTCTTTTCCGGCATAGTCCCAGACTTCCTCGAAAGTTGACTTGAGATAGGGCTGTGCATTGTGGGGTGTGCGCAGTGTTATGAATTTTCCATAAGGCTTGAGAATATAATTCCATCTTGCCCTTGAGCCATAACTTTTGTCAAACCACTTGTCGTGATCCTTTGCCATCACATCCTTCTTATTGAAACGCCTGTTAATGATCCGGATGTTGTTAGCCAGCATTTTATACCATTGCGACCATGAAAGATTATATTTGAAGGCGGCTATGTCGCATGGAAGTCCATTTCTGAAGAAGCGTTCAGGAGAGATCTTATTGATGATATAGAAGTCGTCGTTGAAAAAAACGAAATGCTCGGCGAGTCCCGGGATTCGGTGGATATAGCGTTCGATTACTCCTGAATTATATGTCGGCAGAAACTGTGGGGGGATTATGTCGGCATGATTAACAAGATTCAGCTTAGGATTGGAAGTGTCGAGCCAATCGGGTTTTTGATTGCAGGTCAGGAAATGGATTTTGCGAACCCAGGGAGCGAATTTCTCCACCCCACGGAACCAATATTTCAAGAAACCATAATCCCTGAATCGGGCATCGGAGACGCTATTGCTTTCCGTCCGGGCCTTACCCGAGTACTTGGCAAATTCTTTTTTCCATTCCGGGTCGTTCATGTCGACCCAGATGATTACAAAATCTATATCCATAGCGTCAAGTAGTATGTTTAATCACGCGTTGCGCGAAATTACATTGCTCGCACAAAGTTAATGATTAATACTCTACAATCCAAATTTATCGGCTGTTTCGCGTTCCTCGTCTTCATTCATAAGCCTTGCCCGCTTGAATCGTTTGTGCGACCAAAGGTATAATTCCGGCTTCCCGATGATCTCTTTCTCCAGCATTCGGTAATAGATGTCGGTGAGCCGGTAATCGGGAAGATCCTTTGGATTATCGCTCATTTTTACGAGTTCTGCTTCATAATATCCCCTCTTTACTCGAATCACGCGTAGAAAGAAAGCCTCGAAATCATAATGCTTGGTGATTTTTTCGGTTGTCGTGAGCACGGGGGTCATATGGTGCAGGAACGGCAATGAATAATGCGATTCTGAGCGCCAGGGCGACTGATCGGCTATAAAGCCCACGATGCAGACTTTTCCCTCGTTCTTAAGGCGTGTGATAAACCGGGCGGTATGCCGCATTTCCACGCTCGTGGCTCCCATCCGGCCCCGCATCTCAAGCATAAGGCTATCGACGCTTTCATTATCGAGCTTATGATAGATCTGCACTCCCAACGCCTCGCCCGGAAGATGAAGCGGCATTGATGAAACCCATTCCCAGTTGCCGTAATGTCCGAGGAACATAGATACCGATCTCCCTTCGCGGAGGAGGCTATTGACCGCTTCAATGTTGGTGAACCTCATCCGCCGGCTCATCTCGGCTTTGCTCATATAAGCGAGTTTACAGATCTCAAGGATATTATCGACGAAGAAGCGGTAGAATCCCTTTTCTATTTTCATTCTCTCCGCATCCGTTTTCTCGGGAAAACATTCCCTCAGATTCTTATGCACCACTTTACGGCGATACCTTATCACATAGTATACGAGGTAGTAGAGACAATCGGAAATAAGGTAAAGCACGCTGAATGGAATGAGCGCAACCAGTCTCAGCATCAATTTCAACAACCACTTTACCATGTTGCGATGATATTATTTCATTGGAAATCAGCGACGGCGGCGACGTATCGAGCGCTCCGCGTTAGCCGGAGAGGATGATGATGAGGATGGCTTTGACACTTTCGGCTTTCTTGTGCGCTTGGATTTAACGGCTGTGCGTTTCCTTGCAGGGGTAGAGCTTTTCTTCACTTCATCGGCCGAAGCGAGCGTGCGCTCGGGAATTGTATCGCCGGCGGCAATGGCTTTGGCCAGCTCCTCCTCTTTCTCTTTCTGGGCGAGGAACTCCTCACGGGTGGGCACCCACATATCCTTGCCGTAGGAACGGAGACGATTGTCGATGCTGTCCTGAGCACGGGCAAGATCATCCGGATCCGGGTACATCTGCATCATCGATAGGTTGCGCAGATTCTTTGTCTTGTAGATGTCGCCCTTGTACATCCCGAGGTTGAAGTAATCATCCAGCGAATATTGAGCGAGGTTATTGTCGTCGGAAAGGAACACATATTGCTGCGCCAGCCAGGGACGAATCTGATCGTATTTCACCCAAAACATGGGATAGCGGGCTTCGCCGCCGAAATCACCGGTGCGGTTAAGCACAGGGCATATTGCCACAACACGAGTCTTCATCGCGTTGGTGCGGCGATCGAATTCCCATTTCTCAATCACATAATAATTCAGCACCTGGCCCGTGGGCACGTCTGCTTCCTCTATCACGAATTTAGGATTCTTCTCCGTTCCCCCTTTCCCGGTGGTGTAATATATTCCGAAACGGTCGAGCATCTCGGCCACATCCATCTTGTACTGGTCGGTGAATACTTCCCGGCCATCGAGATATTCATAAGCGGGAACGCGTCCGTCGACTACGAGCCCGAGTATCGTGCGGAAAAGATTTTTTTGTCCGTCGATTATGTCTTCCGGGAAGTAGAGAGGAGCGTTCTGCTGCTCGGTAAGGTCGATCTGGCGATATATCTCGCGCATATATTGCATATCGGCCTCGTGTGGCGATTTCACCTCAAAGAAATCCTGCATACGGTCGGTGACACCCTGCTGATTTGCCGCTTTCGCAGCCTTTTTGTCTCTTTCGGTGCGCTTGCGTATCACGCCGTTGACCTCCACCTGAGCTGTCGCCGACAGGGAGGTGAGGACTACCATAATTATTGTGAATATTCTAATGGATGGTTTCATCGTATATCGTTATAATTGGGATGTCAAGTTAATTGAGAGCCACTTCCATGGGGGATATGTCGCGCGTGATGCCGTCGGGACCTTTTGCTTTCACATTGGATATAAAGAATGATTTGCCAGCTTTAAGCCGTTTGAATTGTTCTTTCTGGCGTCCGGAGAAACGACTTCCTTCCGACACCTCCGGGATGGCGTTACCCATCTGGTCGAAGAACACGGTGGAGAACGAAACCACCTGATAGCTCACGTTCAGGATATCATCATCTATGGCCGCGCCGAGGCCATCGGCATTCATAAGGGCGGCTTTGGAGATTCTTTTTGGTGCTCCTTTATAGTGCACCGTGTTCCCGGAACCATCCTTTACCGCAAGGTAGGGCGACGGATCGGGGAGTTTGCGCACCCGGAATGTCATGGAGCCCACGGACTGAGAACGTCCCTCAAACTGGGCCGTAACGGAAATCACGGCTTCCGAACCTACCTTACCGGGACGAGCCACCCATGTGTCGCCGTTTCTTGACAGGGTGCCATTGGTCATTGTCGCCGTTATAGCATTCATCGGCACTCCCGGCACTGATATTGAAATAGGATTGGCGATTCCGGCGTAGAGCACATTCATCATGGTGGGCGAAATGGTGGCCATCGGTTCGATCACGGTATATGAGGATTTGAAAGGCCGTTGATCTACAGTGCCATCGCCGCGGCTTACTTCGATATATCCCGAGAAATCGTGTGTTCCTGTCGAGCCGGGTACAAATTCATAAATTCCGTTGGGATTGTTGAGCTTTGCACCGTTCACATAGATTGTCGGCCTTTGCGTGGTGTCGATGGCTGCCAACACTATATTAGCGGAGTATTTACCGCCTCGCATAATCATGTTGGAGTTGGGAATTACATAGGCATTCAATTCATTAACGCGCACATCGCCGATGTCGACGCTTGTAATGATTGACGCCAGAGCCTCGGATTCGGCCTGCCGGATGTCGTTCTGCAATTTAGTCAGAAGGGTCAGGAAGGACGCCGATTATCATAATATNNGGCAGCCACGGCGGGCATATTCTCAAACATCCTCTGCTCCCAGGGGAGAGGCGTAACAGAGCCGGGCGCCGGAGAGTCTTTTGTAGTGAGCATCTCCTTCACGGCAGAGCGTTTGGCCGTGTCGGCGATGAGAGAGGTCACAAATTTATTGTAGTCCGCCAGGTCGGCGCGGAGTTTCTTGCCTCTTTCAGAGCCGGGATTGAGCATTGTCACGGAAGCTGCCTCAAGATCGTCGTTATTACGGATATTATGATAATCGGCGTCCTTCCCATCGGCGGCACGGGCAATAGCAGTTTTAAGTTCCTCAATCTCATTATAAATAGCAGCAGAGCGTTTGTTGAGGTCCGCTCCTTTTGCATAAGCTGATCCGGCCTTGGCCGGGTTCTGCTCGTAAAGGCCGCGGAGGTAATCAAATTGTACGCCGTTACGCTCCGTCAGGTTACGGTTGGTACGGTCGATACCCTCCTGCACTTGGCTGAAGCCGTTAAGCACATCGCTCGATACATTGAGCGCGAGCATCGCGGTAAGCACGATGTACATGAGGTTGATCATCCTCTGCCTCGGCGACATTCTCGCCACATTATTACTGCCACCTGCCATATTCTGTCAGTGTTGAATGCATTAAATTAGTCGGGGCCGATGCCTTATGAATTTGTGTTTCCTGCTTGCTGCTCGAATGGATTTGGGGTCGGCGCGGCACCACCCATCATCGGATTGTGCATATTGATGGTCATAGCGGTAATCATCTTTTCGTACACCGAGTTGAGTTGCTTCATATACCGGGCCATCTTCTCGGTCTCCTCGCAATATCTTGATGATTCGCGGGCCGATTTTTCGTACATATCCCGGATGTCCTTCAAGCCACGGTTCACTCTGTCGATGCTTTCCAGCTGCGAGGCGATACTCTTGAGCTGTATCTCATAGATGGTGTTAAGTCCGGCGATATTGCGGTTGAGATCTTCCATCTGGGTTACATAACCCTTTGAATTTTCAGAAATATTAGCCGAATTTTCAGTAATTGCCTTATATGATGATAGCAGCGTCGCGCTCACATCGTTGAGAGCTTCTGTTGTTTCGTTAAGGCGAGTCATCTGCTCGGCGATACCCTGCATTCGCTCGAGATAATCGCGCGAAGCATCTGCAAGGTCGGCAGTGCGAGAAATCTGGTCGTCGGTTACGGGTAGAAGCTGATTCCCCGCTCCTGCGGCGTTGATATTAATCACCGCGTCGTTCTGACCGTCGGAGCCGGGTACTCCGCCGTTGATTACCACTCCGCCATTGCTGTGGGCAAAATCTGGGCGATCGTCTTCCGACTTGGAGTCAAGCACCGGAAACACCTCCTCCCAGGCGTATTCTTTGGGAGGACGGTCGAAAGCGGTAAGGATGAACATAGCAATCTCTGTACCCATACCGATGCAGAGGAGCACGCTGCCGCCGGGAAGATGCAGAATCTTGAACAGGGCTCCCCATATCACGATAGCCGCACCAATTGAGTATGCGAAATTAAAGAATCGCTGACCTTTTTCGCCATGCAGAAAGCGTTCGATTATATTGGCGTATTTACGGATTTTTACCATATTCCAGAGTGTTCGGTAGGATTTTGAGATTCGTGTGGATTATTTCTTTTTCTTCTGCGTTCCGCGGGCGAAACCAATCTGCGAGCGGACATTTCTGAAGCCTATGTAAGAGCGTTGTTCGTTCTGATACTCCCAGGTGCGGAGGTCCGACCGGATATTACGAGCGGCGTCTTTCCAGCTGCCGCCTCTCACGATCTTCCGCTTCATCTTGTAGGGGTCTTCCTTTGCAGCATCGTAGCGATATTCCGGATTAAGATCGGAGGTGAGCTTGTCGATGCTTTCGGTGAATGCAGTAGATGTCCATTCCGCCACATTTCCAGCCATATCGTAGATTCCGAAATCGTTAGGGCTATATGTGCCGACACGCGATGTGATCACATGCCCGTCGCGGACATAATCGCCCTCTCTGGGCTTGAAGTTTGCGTAGAAGCATCCGCGCTCATCCATAGGAAGGATCTCATCCCACGGATACGGGCTTTCGGAATTACCGGCTCGGGCGGCATATTCCCATTCAGCTTCGGTGGGGAGTCGGTAAGGCTCCACATATACACCCTCGCGTCCGAGCGAACGACGCAGATAATCGGTGCGCCAGTTGGAGAATGCGTTTGCCTGCTCCCAACTTACCCCAACCACCGGATAATCATTATAACCGGCATGAGAGAAGTACATCCTTGTATATGGCTCATTGTAGGCGTTATCGAAATCGTTGATCCAACATGTCGTATCGGGATACACATTCACGATATAAGTGTTGAGGAAATCGTAATCGCCGGTGAGCGGGCGGCTTATTGTCTCGCGGACAATCTGCCCTTCCTCGGTGAGATAGGCTGTATCTTTTGAAATCACCGGCATATCGGTTGGCACCGGAAGGTCGGTGTTGTATTCTCGGGTTGCCGGATCCAGACGGTTTTTGCGTTTAGCGGCCGCCGTGTGGTTGTAGATTTCATAACGGTAGTTCATCTGGGTGGGGTCGAGCTCACGTTTGCCGGTGATTGGGTTTGTCCGGTATACGGATTCGATTGCGCGAGCCTCATCTTCATTGGCATTTCGCCAAGGGATCGGCTTTGTCCAGTTGAGATATGGCTTTATCGGATTGCCTTCGCGGTCCTCTTCGATTTTGTAAGCCTCGTTTCCTCCGAAAGCAGGGTCGGCAAGTCGCTCTCGGATGATGGAGTCACGCACCCAGAACACAAATTGTTTGTACTTAGAGTTGGTCACCTCGGTCTCATCCATCCAGAAAGAATCGATAGACACACCCCTTGCATTTTTGCGGATTCCGGCCACGGAGTCATCCGCTGCGGGCCCCATGGCGATGTTGCCGCGGTCCACGAGCACCATTCCATATGGTGTAGGCTCGGCAAAAGATGAGCCCCCAACGCCGGTGACTTCGCCGCCGGCCCCTCCGCGCCGCAGACCGGAGCAAGAGATGAAGAGAGAGAATGTCAGAGCAAGCACTCCTGCCATCAGCAGGGAGCGGCTTTCGGATAGCTGCGTATTTAGTTTTTTATTCATTGGTCGTCACATTATTCGAATGGAGCGGTGTTTATTCTTGTTTTTCTCCCCGTAATCGAGTTTTATCATATATCCGGCCACTAATTCATGGCTGCCCGATGACGCCCTGTTGATCGGCGAGAGGGGAAGGCTATATGCGTAGCCGAGGAAAAAGTTCTTGAATTCGGCGGCAATCATGGCGCTCACGGCGTCTTTCCACCTATAGCCCACGCCGAAAGAGAGGAAACGCTTGAAGGTGGCCCGCATTGTCAGCTCGGCGGAGAAATAGTTAAAATCCGTGCGCACCAACATGGAGGGTTGCAATGAAAATAACGAATTCCGGATAGGAATATTGCCGTCGGCCGTAAAATAGAGTTGCCGGCGGAGGGTTGTGGTGAATTGTGAGGTCTCGTCACCGGCGCTTGTTTCATTGTTTTCCGACAATTCGACAGTCGGCTCAAGGAGATGTAGCCCAGATATTCCCACAGAGAAATATTTATGAGTATATGATATTCCGGCCGAAAGGTCGAAGGCTTGCCCGGTGATGTCTTGCTTTGGTATTGAAACGTCGTCGGGCTGATGGTAATCGTCGCCTTCTGGAATATATGCCTCCGAGCCACGGAATTTAGTGTTGTAATAAGCGGGCTGGATTCCGAAAGAAAATACGCCTTTCAGGGCTCGTAGTTTGTAGGCCGCCTGGGCGCCGATAAGAAGATTGTCGTAAAGGCCGATTCTCTCCTGCATCACATTAAGCCCGACGCCAAGACGCTGCTTTTTGCCGAGTTTTACGGGCATATCGGCTGTTGCCGCAAGCGATTTGGGTGCGTTCTTGATTCCGAGCCATTGGATATTGTATCCGGCGCGAATGCGGATATAATCGATCTGGCCTGCATACGCCGGATTATAGAATGCCGGGAGTGCCCAGTATTGTACGAACTGAGGATCATTCTGAGCCGCGGCCGGCAGAATGATTCCAAGAACGAGGAAAAATATTGACAGTAGGCGGCGCATCATTCGAAGAAGAAAGTAAACATTATCATATTCGACTTCACCTTCTTGAGAGCTTGCGTCACGCGCATGGTAGCGGGATCATCCTCAAGGTCAGGCCGCTTATGCTGCAGGATGTCGGTAAGGCCAAGGCAGAATTTCACCTCTGGATTCAATTTGAAGAAGGGGAGGTAGAAATCGCATCCTAAGCCGAAGGTGAGATATGCGTCGGCAGTTGTGAACCGGAGGTACTCATGGCTTTTCTTGCCCACATCGAACGAGCCCATCACGCCGGCTGTGACATAGGGGCGCGAATTATAATATCTGGCTCCGGAGATTTTAATGTCTAAGGGAAGCAAGACATATATGCTTTTCACATCCTGGTGAAGGCGTTCATCGGAGGTGGGGGAAATCATCTCCACGTTTTTTGAGCCGAACGACATTCCGGGCCAGAACCGGAGATTGAAGTTTTCATGCAAACGAAGGTCGGCGAGCATCGAGACATTGATTCCGGGCGACCAGTCGGGCACATCGACGTACCATTCATGGCCGTCGGAGGCCGGAATACCATTGTGGGTGAAAGTAAGATCCTGCATGGAGAGTCCGATTGAGAACCCCAGATGTATCAGCTTGCCGTCGGCATATGGCCTGTTGAGAATTTTATCCTTTGGCTTCGCACCGGCGCTAAGGCATATAAGGAGTGAGGCCATCAATATGGTGGCGCTGCGGAAAAATTTATCTCTTTCAAATCTGCCCATATGCTTATCTTGAAGCTGCCGATAAAGTTATTTTTCTTTTCACGGAAGAAAAGTTGAATCTTTTATTAAACGAAATGCGGATAATTATTATTGTTATATTAATTTTGTGGTATGAAAACGGAAACACATCCCACTGCACCGATGGAATGGGAAAAACTGATAAGCGACCGACGTCTCGGGCTTGAGGAATTCCATGATGAGCGGCATCATACTCGCTCCGATTTCCAGCGCGATTACGACCGTCTGATTTTCTCCTCTCCTTTCCGGCGGCTTCAGAACAAGACCCAGGTATTTCCTCTGCCGGGGAGCATTTTTGTGCATAACAGGCTGACCCATTCGCTTGAAGTATCATCCGTGGGGCGTTCACTGGGACATGAGATAGCTCTCGCTCTCCGCAGCCGTTATGGAGAGTCGGAGGGAATCTTCGACAATATCCGCGACATTGTGGCGGCGGCTTGCCTTTGTCACGACCTCGGGAATCCACCTTTCGGTCATTCCGGCGAACAGACAATATCATCTTTTTTCAGCGAAGGGGCCGGAAAAAGACTGCACGTTGAATTTGAAGGGCGACAATGGGCCGACCTTATACATTTTGAGGGAAATGCCAATTCATTCAGGGTGCTTACGCATCAGTTCAAGGGCCGACGCAATGGCGGAATGGCTATGACCTACAGCACGCTCGCCTCGGTGGTGAAATATCCATATACATCTCTGCATGCAGGCGATAAAGGTAAATTCGGATTCTTTACGAGTGAGGATGAAATCTATCGGCGCGTGGCCGGCTGGCTCGGTATCCCGGAGACGAAGGAGGGGCGATTCATGCGTCATCCCCTCGTATATGTGGTGGAGGCCGCCGACGACATCTGCTATCAGATCATGGATATTGAGGATGCACATAAATTGCGTATTCTCGACACGCGCAGAGTGACAGAGCTTTTCCTCGGCTTTTTCAATGAGCGTAAACGTGAAAAGATGGAACGCAACATGGCGCGTCTCGACGATCCCAATGAGAAGGTGGCCTACATGCGTAGCATCGTGATAGGAGCATTGGTGGAAGCGTGTGCCGGAGTATTCCTCGATAATGAGGAAAAGATTCTAAACGGAGGTTACGAAGGGGGACTTCTTCAGGGAGTTGACTCGGCTTTACGCGCTGCATATGACGATTGTGCCGATACGGCTGCATCAAGGATATATTGTTCGCCGGAAGTTCAGGACATAGAGATTGCCGGCAATAGGATTCTCAATTATCTGATGGAGGTGATGGTTGAAGCCGTGCTTACACCATCCCGAAATACATCGAGGCTTGTACTTAACATGATTCCAAAGCAGTACGACATATATGCCGAGTCGAAGTATGCCCGTCTGCAGGGTGTTCTCGACCATGTATCGGGAATGACCGACGTATATGCACTCGATCTTTACCGTAAACTCAATGGTCACTCATTGCCGGCCGTGTGATTATATAATCAAATGGCATGATAATAATTCAGGCTCAATCAGGGTTGATAATAAAGACAGAAAGGACGAAAATGAAAAGATATATTTCAGCAATAGCGATTATAATGGCAGCCTTGCTTTGGGCATGCCCGGCCCCGGCAAAGTCATGGGAACCGGGCGAGATGGTGAATCCCAATATCGCCAACCGATATGAGTATGTAGCTGATCCGGATGGACTAATGGATAACGCGACAAAAGGTGATGTGAACCGTCGTCTTTATGATCTGCGGCAGAAAACTTCGGTGGAGTTGATGGTGGCAGTTCCTTCGGATATAGGCGATACCCCTATCGAGGAGTGGAGCGAGAGATTGTTTACTTCCTGGGGAATAGGCAAAAAAGACAAGGATAATGGAGTCCTGTTGGTGATAGCCTCTGAGCAGAGGAGAGCTTTCATAATGACGGGTTATGGCGTGGAGGGGGTTCTGCCTGATATTTCATGTAGCAATATCATTAGTAAAACCGTGATTCCCAATATGAGGGAAGGGAATCTGAACGGAGCTGTGGATGCCGCCACGTCTTTATTATACGATGCCTTGACCGATCCTTCCGTCGCCGGAGAATTAAAATCCGAACAGCCCGACAACTATTCGGGCACACTACAGACGCTGGAGCCTGATGTGATCCGGAATTTCATATGGATTGTAGCTTTATGTGTATGGCTGTTTGCGCTCGGTGTGTTCATTCGTGATCTATATACCTCGCATCGATATGACAATTACCATAGCGCTATGTTGTGGCGGCGTCATCTGAAAATCTATTTCTGGCTCGGAGTCCTTTCAGCCGGAGCCGGACTTATATTCTTCTTGCTGGCGTTGGTCATCTACCGGCGCACGCGGACTCGCAGAATAAAATGCCCTACATGCGGAGCGAAGATGCGGCGTCTCGGGGAGGAGGAGGATAATGAGCTCCTGAATGATTCTCAAGACTTGGAGGAGCGGCTCAATACGGTGGATTATGATGTATGGGAATGCGATCAATGCGGCACCGTAGAACGATTCCCCTATAGGATAGATCAATCTAAATATACGGAATGTCCGAACTGCCATACAATAGCCATGAGCCTTGTAGAAGACCGGATTACCGTTCTTCCTACCACCCGGCGCGAAGGAGTCGGAGAGAAGATATATGAATGCCAGTTCTGTCATTACCGCAAGAGCGATCGTTACCGTCTACCGAAGAAAGAAGATCCGACGGCCGCCCTAATGGCCGGAGCAATAATAGGA
>DAAI01000022.1:20065-34497 GCA_001701105.1 Bacteroidales bacterium GP1 | reverse complement strand
GGTGGGCTCGGCGGAGGAGCCACAGGAGGCGGAGGTGCCGGAGGATCATGGTGAAGGATTCATCCGCTCAATGAAAGGCCACCTTTCTCATCCTTAGAGTGGATGAGTAATGCGGGAATTGAAAAGTCAGCATCCCCGGCTGAGTAAATTCCGCCGCTGTTTCAGTTTCGACAGGATTGCCTTGGACATCATACCAGACCACATCAAAAATATTCTTAAAAGAAGTCTTATCCAGTCGCACTTTTAACATTCCCGGCTGCCATAGGCCGGGATTTTTCGTAGCTCCATCGATATAGACGAGGTCATATCCATTGGCATCGGCAATGGCGGCCAGCCGGTACTTTCCTCCCGGTCTTAGATAATCTTCATCGAGCGATCGATCAAATATCTCCCATATCCCCTCCACCGGATCGGATGAGCGGGCCATATAGGCTCTAAGGCTATCGGGATTCTTAATTAAGTCACGCCTGCCGGCCGGAGGGCCGGAGAAAACTGCTTTCAGCCAATCGACTCTCAGGTCGGCTCCTGGAGATTGGGAAAAATAAAGGTTGGCAGGCTTAAAGCCGGGAATAGGGACTCTTACGATGGGATTATATTCCCGGTTTCCACCTTCAAGAATCCATTCTGAAGCATTATGGATTAAGCGGAACGCATTCCAACCGGTAAATAGATCGAAGCCGGTTCTAAGGCCGGCGGTCAACAAAAGAGAGTCTCCGTAAGTTACGGAAACTCTCATATGCGTATCGGCGAGGGGATCCAGAATGTCGTCGACAGTTACGAAGGAATAATAAAGAGAATCTCCACCGGAATCCGTAAATACCATAGCCCATCCGGGATGTCGCGTCTTCGGGGAGGCTGCGTTAACCGACGAGTAATTCTTGCCTGCTTCATTATTAATATTTCTGGCACGGAATTCTAATGAAAAATCGGCAGCCGGCAGATCGAGGGCGGGCAGCGAATCAAGGTCGGATATGGCAGAGTTGATATGTATTTGCCGCGGAGTCTCGGCTTTTGCGAGAGCGATTGAAGCCGTGATTATGCCAACTATGCCGAAAACCATGATAATGCCTCCGGTGAGCTTATTGATCAACCACATGCTGCGCAGATTAAAATGAGCCCTTAATTTATCGACAAGATATGTTACAATCCACCACCAGCATAACGCTCCGAAGATAATACACCCGAAGCCGATTATGTAATGATAAAATTCAATTTCCGGCAAAAGGAAGTTGAAACGAGCGAAGAGTCCGATAATAAGGAAGATAATCAGTGGATTAGACACTGTGAAAATGAAGCCGCTGATGATATTCTCTTTTTTGGAGATGCGTATTTCGTCGGGCTTCTTGATTGTGCGGGAGGGATTTGACCTGAATAGATAGATGCCGAATATAATCAGCACAACCGAACCGATAATCTGAATGATATTCTGATTTTCCTCAAGAAATTCCTCGATAAATGAGAGCCCGAACCCTGTAAGGAGACAATAGAAAAGGTCGGATATTGCTGCCCCGATACCGGTGAATAAGCCGGCTTTCCTGCCTTTATCAAGGGTGCGTTGCACGCAAAGGATGCCCACGGGTCCCATCGGAGCCGAAATGATGACTCCTATGGCAAACCCCCTCCAGAGGACGTATAATATTCCTTCGATGAAATCCACGTTCAATTAGTTAGGAGATACCCGCCGGAGGCGTCAGCCGAGGGAAGGCATCTGTACATTTTCAGTCCATATCCGTGGTCGGCGGCTTTCCCGGAGATCGGACGCCCGCCACCTTCGATTACATCGTATTCCGATTTGCATACCGGACATCGGGCTATAGGGAGCGGGTCGGCAGCCACCATTTCAACCCTGATGTCGCGGCTATGCTCCACCGGACAACTCAAATCATAGGCTATCGGTACGCACGCCTCTGTGGTAAATGGATCGACTCCTGAAACTATCAGGAGTCCTCCGTAGCCCGTGCGGTCACGCTCGGTCCATGCAAAATCGGAGGGTATGCGGGATTCCTTGATGAATATGCGGGTATCCGAAAATCCGCTTACACCATATTTCTCCCATACCGGAAGTGGACTTAGATTCAGATAAACCGGATATGAAGGTATCCGGCCGGTATCAATGGTTGTGCAGCCGCCCAATAATATGGCCATAACGACGGCTGCGAGTACAAAGGACAAATATCCTTTTTTTAACCATGTATGCCGGTAATCACGCATCTATACCTTTTCTGGCTATCTGAGTTAAGGCTTGACTCACTTGAGCCACAAGCTGATTCATCGGGCCATTGAGCATTGGCTTTAGCATCATCGGCACTTTGATATCGGCCATAACGACTGCTTCGCAGGTGTCGGCACCCGTAGGCACCAGGCTACATTCCAAAGAAACGGGGACGGGAGTGCCTTGACCGATATATATCACCTTTGAATAAGGGGTGCAGTCGCCTTTTGTCAGGGTGATCGGGCCGGTCGGACCTCCGGGGATCGTGATGGAATCGCCCGTTACGGTGATCTGGTCAAGAAGCTGACGTTTATCCTCAGGCACGCTGTCGGCCGGGATATCCTTGATGAAGCCGGCGAGTTTGCTCAGATCGGTCAATTTATCATATACCTTTTCTGCATTTTGGGAGAGAGTGACGGGATTACTTTTATATGATGCCATTATGACTGGTGATTATTATTGTTCGGGACCCAATTGGCCGGGTCTTTACGCCATTCTTTAAGAGTCTCTGTATCTTCCAGGGAGATATAATCAAGATCGAGGGCGGCATCAAGCATCACAGAATATGTTGACAGCGATTCAAAATCGATGTTTTCATTGCGAAGCCTCTTGATAGCCATAGGGAATTCATAATTGAACACAGCTACTCCGCCCAGGGGCACGCCACCAGCCTCCGTTATTATCTCGGCTGCCCGGATTGTGCTTGCTCCCGTTGAGACGATATCGTCGACCATCACGACATTCTGACCCGGTTTCAGATTGCCTTCGATAAGATTCTCGAGGCCATGATCTTTGGGGGTATCACGCAGGAATATGAATGGAAGTCCCAGTGATTCGGCCACAATCGCGCCTATCGCAATCGCCCCGACCGATACACTTGCCACTACCTCCGCCTGCGGGAATTTCTCTATGATGGTTCGTGCGAGTTCAATCTTTACAAAATTACGCACATCCGGATATGAAAGAATGCGGCGGTTGTCGTTATATATGGGGGAATTCCAGCCGGAACCCCATATGAAAGGTATCTCCGGTTGAAGTTTGATGGCGTTGATTTTCAACAATTTTTCAGCGAGCAGTCGATCTGGATTCTTCATATCATCAGAATTTTAGGTTTTGCTCACGGAGTCGTGGCCTGGATTGACCGCGGCGACACCGTATGAATCTGCAAATATATACGTTCAGGACGAATTTTCCAAATAAAATTTCACCCTTCCTCTAAAACAAATTAACCCAAGGCTATTCTTTTCGCTCTCTCCTCCGGAGATTCGCGCAAAGAGAGGGCAATCCGTTTTTATCCACAATTGTAAACAATGAATTCATTCCTTCATCATGGCGGCGAACCGTGACTTCCTGACCGAACCGGAGCTCGTGCATGAAGGCCAATTCCATCCTGCTAACTTCAGTCTTGTCCCATACATCGAGAGGAAATCGGTTGAGCAACAAGGCGATGTAGCGTACGGTATTTACATGACGATAAAAATCAAGGTCGCAATATTTTATTAAATATTTAAACGAATCCTGATTAGCCTTTATGTACCCTTTGCCGGGTTCTTCCTGACTATCGGCAGGAAGGACCAATATGTGGCGTCCTTGTTTTGGAATCGGGCATTCTCCCGGAATTTCGAGCCCCTCGGGAATCGAAAGATGGGAGAGGCCGACGCTTTCGCGCGTTGTAGTATCCAGCACCATCCATACGGTGCGGGCGTATCCGAATGTCTGCCCGTCGGCGGAGGTGACCTGAATGATACGTTCCGAAAAGTGTCGGTTCCAGCCTTCAATCCATGTAGTTAGGGAGTATGTTTCGTTCACTTCCGGGTATCGTTGCATATCGAGAGCCAGTCTCGACAGCACCCATCCGCATCCCTTTGTCTCCATGGAAGGATTTCCGATCCCCAATGAATTGGCATGCGCCGTGGAGATGTCAATGATTTTAGAAGTCAGGAATGGCACCGACAGTCTCCCCTCGGCATCAGTCTCGCCTGCCGATAGGAAGAAAGTCTGCGTAAATTTTCTATCCATTATTTACAAATTAACGTACATTAAGGAGGTCGAGCCAGTAAATTTTAATGGCTGACATTTTTGACGGGTTTCCTTCGGGAGTATTAAATGTGATAGGTGCATTCTCCGTGCAGTCGACAGGATCGGCATCCCATATTGCCGTATTTCCCTCTTCATCCGAGAAGTCGTACACCGGCGACAACGCCGAACCTTCGGTAGAAAGCGAACCGGTATAAATATTCACGGGCTCTCCGGATAGATCGGAGTCCGGGGCAAATATCATCATCCTTATGCTTCCCTGCTCGGTGTGGGCGCAATTCACTTTATGGTCGATTCTTACGATTCTGCCATCAAATGCTTTCAGCGCGGCCAAAGGCTCCCATCCGTCGCGGTAATGTGGCTCTATGGATGCCATATCGCGTTTTTGTTCTTTGATAAGTTGCACGCGCTCGGACTCCGACATATAAGGCACATCGTAGAGCAGCGAATCGATCCATAAAAGAGTCTGATGGTCGGGTTGCAGAGTCCAGCCTCTCCATCCCACATGATCCCATTTCTCCGGGCCGTTTTGTGTCAATGCAGCCCTCAACGAATCGTCGACAAGGATATGATAATATTTCTGCATCTGAGCAGAATCCTCAATGTCGTGCAGCGGATAGGGTCGTGCAAGCGGATAGCTCACGAGCGCTGCAAAACCAGCGGAATCATTATCGGCCACTGCCTGAACAAGCTTCTTGACCGGGGCCGCGACGGCACCTGAATGCTGAAGATCGTCAACAGCGGAATGGACTTTCTTCTCTCGCCCGCAAGCGGTCGACAGACCCAGAAGCCCTAACATTAATATTGCTATAAATTGAAATTGCATAGTGTTGGAACGGCTGTCAGACTGTTAATATTTTGCCGGAGGCTATCCTTAAGGCTGATTTTGCTGTCGGGGATGACTTCGGCAGATTCTTTCGGGGATGAAGTTTCTGTAATGAAGAGAGCATCGAATTCTTCAATTCGTCGCTGCTTTATCTGCTTATGCTCCTTGCCTTTATATCTGCAATAGGAGAGATAGATATCGCGGATGTCACGATTACCCGATTTAAGCGAAGAAACAACTCTGCTGCGCTTTGTGGCTCCTGAACCAATATTATAGGCGAGCACACCAAGCAAGAGCGAGTCGGCGCCAAATTCACGGAATACGGCGCAATTTTTCTTTAAATCGGCGCGTAGCAATGCATCGGCGCGCGATTCAGACAATGCTTTATTTCTTGGGAAATTTTCTCCCGGTAACACTTTGTGGCCATAGCCTACAAGCGGCCAATGGCGTGGCTGGTGGAGTGTCTCATATTTCTTTATAAGAGCCACCGCTTTCTCGAACGGGTCGACGGAATTTGATTCCGCCTTTACGGATGCCCGTACAGTAACGGTTGGATTCAATAGTTTTATCACCTCTATCTCAGGCGACTCGATGAAACCAATCGCAACCAACAGACAGGCTATGAACCCGAATAATATTAAGCTGATCTTTTTCATCAAGGTTAAAACAAACATGATGAAAAGATGGTTCATATTATCTTTCTCTGGAAAAAGTGGAAAAATAATCATTCTCATAGTTCATATAAATGTTTTAAACAGGGGAAGGTGCCATTTTTTTTGTGTAAAAGGGGAAGAAAAAGTAATTTTGCAAAGGGCAAGAAAGAGCATCCCACCCGATAAGGGAATCAGGTAAGACAAGCAGAAAAGGATAAGCAAAGAAGAACAGATATGGTGACTGTAGATGGTATGGCTCGGGAATTGAGACATCGCCTCGCCGGGGAATACGGTGAAGGGGAGGCTAAGGCAATGGTGCGTCTAATCTTTCAGAGCCTCAAAGGTTGGAACGCTACAGAGCAGATTATTCATGGCGATATGCCTGTAAGCGATTCGTTCATAAAGCGTGTGGACGGAATTTTAAGAAGACTTGAAAATCACGAGCCATTGCAATATATTCTCGGCACAACCTATTTTCATGGTCTCGACCTGAAAGTGTCACCGGCAGTGCTCATCCCGCGTCCGGAGACAGCGGAACTTGTGGATCTGATTGTTGATGAAGCGGCCGGGAAGAGCGATCTTCGAGTGCTCGACCTCGGTACCGGCTCGGGCGCTATAGCCGTGGCTTTGGCAAGATCACTCAGGTTTCCCGACATTACGGCAGTGGATATTTCCGAAGCTGCGTTGGAAGTGGCAAAGGAGAATGCCCGGGTATGTGGAGTGCGGATAAAATTCATCCGAGCAGATTTTCACAATTGGGTTCCGAAGCCGGAAAGTATGGATATTGTGGTTAGCAATCCGCCATATGTCCTGGAGTCGGAGCGCAAGCATATGGAGGCTAATGTATTGAATTATGAACCGGAGTTGGCTCTCTTCGTACCGGATGAGGATCCCTTGATCACTTACCGCTCTGTGGTAGGAATCGCCAGAATCGGCCTTACTCCGGGAGGGAGATTATATCTTGAGATCAATCCCAGTTGCGCCGGAGAATTGAAAGATTACATCGCAAAAGAGGGCTTTGGCAATATATGCATCATAAATGATGCACATGGGAAGAAACGTTTCATCACGGCAACATATGGCGAGTCTTAACAAGAAACCGGCAGATCCGGAGAAACTGTTGCAGAGAATGGCAGCGCTATGTGCGCGTTCAGAGCAATGCCGGCATGACATTGAAGAAAAACTATATAAGGCCGGCCTCCCTTCCGCAGAAAGGGATATGATTATAGAACGGCTTCTTAATGATAGATTCATCGACTCCCGGCGGTATGCCGAGGCCGTGGCTCGTGATAAAGTCCGGTTCTCAGGGTGGGGAAAGCGGAAAATATCGGCATTTCTTTACTCCAAGAGAATAGAAAGGGTGATAATTGAGGAGGCTCTTTCTGCAATCGATCCAAAAGACTACAAAGAAGCGTTGGTAAGGGGGGCGAAGCTGAAGGCCCGTGGGCTTGACCTTTCCACAAGGGAGGGCCGGGAGAAATTGATACGCCATCTCGGGAGCAAGGGATTTGAAGCCGGATTGTGCGTTAAGATAACGGAGGCAATGACCCGGAAACAATTGGAGCAATGAAAATCCCCGCTTTTATTGGAAATATGCTGGATTTACTCTATCCCCGTGAATGTCATTGCTGTGGTGGAAGGTTAGCGGAGAGTGAAAAATTCATATGCGAGGGGTGTATAGCCTCACTTCCGCGAACATTGTATCATACGCGGAAAGATAATCCGATGGAACAGCGATTTGCGGGCCTTATCCCCTTTGAAAGAGCGTCAGGACATTTCTTTTACACCCATGATTCGGAGTTGGCCGGGTTGATTCACGATTTCAAGTACAGGAGATTCCCCGGACTCGCCCATAGCCTCGGGAGGATTGTAGGAAGGGAAATACTCACAAGTGGTTTTTTATCAGATGCTGATGTAATTGTGCCGGTTCCAATGTATTGGTTGAAAGAGGCCGGGAGAGGATATAATCAGAGTGCATATCTGGCCTATGGAATCGGGGAGGCCACCGGCATCCGTGTATCCCGCTCCCTAAAGGCTATCAAAGGGCATAAGACCCAGACAAGCCTCAGTCATAGGGAGCGGCTTGATAATACGCGCGGAATTTTCCGGCTCAGCGAAGCTGAAGATCTTCGAGACCGGCATATCCTTTTGGTTGATGATGTATGCACCACCGGGGCTACGCTTACTGCGGCCGCTGAGGCTATCCTTGCGGCAATTCCTGATGCGAGGATATCGCTATTATCACTCGCGGTTACTTTTTAAGGCTTTCAATTATCAAGCACATCAGTTACCATTGAAAAGGGGATAGAGCACATCTGTGGCAGTCAAGACGATGATTGCAAAAGCTCNNGCGCGTATTATCAAGCCGCTCCCTACCATCGGGATTAGGATGAAGCCAATCAAACTGGTAGTCCGGATTCATAGTGCCGGGTTTATCGGGATCGGCGATCACGGCATCGAAATCGACAATACCGTCATAGGCTCCGGAATTACGAATCCAGTCGTTCACAGTCAGCCGAGCTGCTTCATGGAAATGAGTGTAATAATCCGTATTGCCGAGTTGGGTGATAGTAGCGCCATATACTTTGAGCCCCTTCTCACGAGCTTTTGCAATCATCGTCTTGTAGGCTTCAATAAGCTGCCGGGCTGTCTTTTCGCTTTCAGGCGACCAGCCGATGTCGTTGATACCTTCAAAAATCATCACTGCAGTGAGGCCGTTCTGGCCGAGGATGTCGCGGTCATAGCGTTTCATGGCCGGTTCGCTCAATCCTCCGTTAATCACGCAATTGCCACCGATTCCAAGATTAAGCACTCCCACTTCTCCATTGAGTCCTTGAGCGAGAATGTCGGTCCAGCGGTTTTGCCTGTCGGTAGTAGTACCGCGACCGTCGGTAATCGAATTGCCGATTATGGCGATGCAGGGTTTCCCTTCCACATCCACTTCAAGAGCGGCGATATTGTACCAATGCTCCAACCGTTCCGTCGGCTTGAACGATTTTTTAGGTTTCGATTCCCCTTTCATTATATAGCTTGATGTGCGTGAGCCTCGGTGGGATGTGGCATTCACGGGGGTGTTTTTACCATAATTCGTAGTTATGGAAAGGAGTTGCAGAGGTTGGAGTGGATATGTTAAAGGGTCAGAATAGATAGCTTGTCCCGCCGGAATGGTCACGCTTTTGCTTCCGTTGAATGTGAGGTAACGCGCGGATGACGCGTCGATTTCGCTCCCTTCTGTCGGATTTGCGATATAAATGGAAGAAATCTCCACAGGCTCCGCACTAAATTCGTTGGATAGTTTAAGCCGGAGGTTATCGCCTCCGAGCGACACATGAATTGTCTGACGTAAGGCGTTACCGGCGAGAGTTTCGGTTTGTGGCATATCTCCCGAGCCTGTGTATTCGGGAGCCGTGGCCCATGTGCCTGTCCAGCGTGCCCATGACGGCAACGACATACAAAGGATGAATGTTATAAAGATTATTTTTTTCATTTGATTATAAGAAGGTTGTATTGTTATTTTATAGCTGTCTTGGGAGATTCCTCGCCGTAGAGGTATGAAGGTTGGAAACCGCCGTAATCGAGCACGATTTTCTCTATAGTTATTGCCGGATCAAGAGGAGTGATTATCAAGTCGAGAGCATTTTCGGCATTATGTTTCGGCAGGGGTAATTTTACGCGCTTCTCAATCACACGGCGAGCCACGGTGGGATAGAACACGGAATAAATGTTATCGGGATGCTCGTTCAGGTTGTCGTTGATGTTGACTGTCCTTGAATCCGCGCCATTGAAACCGATCTGGAATTTATGGCCGTCGGGATTTCTGAAAGCGAGGTTTGAGCGCAACACCACAATCGCCTCAACTGAATCTATTTCAGCCGGTAATGTAGAGGAGTATCTCAAGGAGGCTCCCTCCACGGGAAGGTCGTAAGGCCAGAGAGCAATCGCGCCGAGCGTACGCCCCATGTCGGGAATCACCGTCCAACGTGCCCCGGCATCAGAATCTGTGGCCGTAGCATAATGGGGAGCTTCCATTATCACGCACGCTTTTCCGGATTCCGATGTAAAGGTGAATCCTGTGGCAGAGTCTTGAATCCTGCCGATCTCCGGCATCTTGTCGGCAGGGAAATTGTCGTTCCATGTCGTATATCCGATATGTTTCTGAGTCATTATGCCATTCCATTTTCCGTCGGCAATATTTTTATTATAGTCGGCCATCAACTCCGCATCACGATTGAAGCACCTCTCCACGATGTCGGCCCATGCATTGGCCTGCGGATCACCTTCTGTCAAGAATTTACGGTTCATGGCTTGCGCATAATACATTTCGTAGAGATTTCCCATCAATTGCACCGGGAAGAGAATCAACTGCTTATACGAGTCCTTATATTCGGCAGGCAGCAACATATATTGCCGGAGAGCTTCGACTTCGAGCCGCGCATAATCATCAGCCACGCTTTTAAACTCACCATCGTGCAATGTGAAAGTATTAGCGTCGAGCATTTCGGGAGTGACCCGACCATTATACTTGCATAGTAGATTCAGGATTCTTGCAGCTTCTTTACCGTGCTCCTCGCCGAAAATACTATTGCAGAAATCCTCTGAATGACTAAGGAAATTGCCTGCATCGTATTTTTCGGGATTCCATGCCATATCGAGGAAGAAGGTAATTGGGTATTCCATAGGCTTCAGATCTCCCACGTTCAGAATCCATAGCCGGTCGACTCCGTGGGAATAAGTGGTTGACAATTGCTCCCACATATTTTGAATTGGGGTACAGTTGAGCAACTTGCTATTCCGAGGTGCGCCGACATAGTCCACATGATAATACATTCCCCAGCCTCCGGGATGCCTGCGCTCCTGTGCGTCCGGAAGGCGTCGGACATTTCCCCAGTTGTCATCGCATAGAAGGATGGTTACATCGTCGGGCACTCTGAGCCCTGCATCATAGTAATCGAGCACTTCCTTGTACAAGGCCCAGACTTGCGGCGTTTTCTCAGCCGGTTTTCCAGTTTCTTTACTGATTATTTTGCGCTGTGCGCCGATTATCTCTTTCAATAGTTTGACATCAGCATCGGGCCCCATAGCCTCATCTCCATCGCCCCGCATACCTATTGTCACTACATCCTCGGTGCCTTTCATTCGTTTGATTCCCTCGGCGAAGAATCTATCGAGCCCCTTTTTGTTCTTGGCGTAATTCCAAGCACCGTACTTCTTACGGTTGCGGGCATACTCCTGATGATTCCGTGCCATCGGCTCATGGTGAGATGTCCCCATGATTACGCCCATTCTGTCGGCTGTACGGCTGTTCTCCTCATCATCGGCATAGAATGCCCAGGCCCACATGGCAGGCCATAGGAAATTACCCCGCAGGCGGAGTATCAATTCATTTACCCGCTCATAGAAACGATGATCGCCATAATCCGTGCCGTATGTATTGTTTACCCAGTCCATAAGGCATGGACCTTCGTCATTAAGAAATATTCCACGGTATCTGACGGCCGGCTCTCCGGCAGTATAGGTGCCTTTTTCGATTGAAAGGTCTGTAGCTTTAGGAGTTGGAACGTCGGCCCAGTCATACCAAGGTGATACCCCGATCTGTTCCGACAGTTCGTAAATGCCATATACAGTTCCGCGTCGGTCGGAACCGGCTATCACGAGAGCTTCATCTATACCCGGCATTGGATTCGCCACTACGGTCATTATGTATTTCTCGGTCTTTCCTTTCAGATCGCTTTCATTCAGGAGGTTCCTTTTGATAAGATTGTCAATCAAGGGAGTTCCAAGAGTTCCCACCAGAATCGGGCGACCTTTTGGCATCGTGGAAAGCGGAGCATCATTACCCGATACTCTCCCGAAATCGGCCGAAAGGTTGCCGGCGGCTATTCTGACGGCAGAGTCATCCGAGCCGTCAATGCCGATGCTTACGGGTTGAGAATCCTTCAATAGCGTGAACCGTTCGGGAGCGAGACTTCTGTGTGTTATGCCGGGGTTGTCGAGGGCCAGCAGGCAGCACGAGCTTCCGATAAGCATGAAGGAGGCTGCCATTAAACGGAGACTTATGGGTGTCATGGTGGTATAGGTAGTTGATTTGGAATCGAAATGTCGGTAATAGGGTTAATGATAGAATGCATTGACAAGACTAATTATCCGGGGATAATTTTTTGGCAATACGATAATATTATGACAATACAAAGATAATTGAAATGCCTGAACTCTCCAAATCACACAATGAAAACCTTTCATATTTAGATTAAATTGATTAATTTTGTATTATTGTAAATTATATGCTGAGAGAGAATAGAAATCTATTATGTTAACTTATGGTACATATATACATATATTCGAATTAAACAGAAGATATTATGATTCTTAAATTTCATAAAAGTTTTAATATGCGATGAAATAATGCTCTTCCCGTCTTAAGGGAAGACATGAGACGTTCAGACAATGCTCATTGCTAAATTCTTAATTTATTACCTTCCAGCATTAAAAAAAATAGCATGAATGAGAAATTTGAATATAATGAGAATTTTGCCCCGATGCCGATAGCGACCCTTTTGGATGGAAAACGTCATTTTGTAATCCCATCGTTTCAGCGGGGATATAGATGGGAAGAAAAGCAAGTGAATGATCTGCTTGAAGACATTAAGCAATTTGCGAACGATGATAATGTAAAGAGCAACAGTTATTTTCTTCAACCTATAGTCGTAAAGCCATGCAAATATGAAGGTGAGGATGCCTATGAGGTGCTTGACGGCCAACAGCGGCTTACCACTATGCTCCTGCTCTTGAAACGCCTTGTGAGACGGCTTGGAGAGGAAGAGCGTGAGATCTATGGCAATTCGTTGTATAAAATTTCGTACAAGAACCGGCCGCAATTGAATTTCGATAATCCTAATCCTGCGGATAATATAGACAGCTATTATCTGGCGGAAGCGAAACGAGTGATTGACGAATGGTTTAAAGATCAAATTAATAATAAACAGAACCTCAATGATTTCACTGGCTCTTTGCTCTATAATCAGAAGCGGCAGGTAAAGATTATTTGGTACGCATTAAATTCGGATAGCAAGACCTTGATGAGTATCAATATCTTCAACCGGCTCAATAAGGGTAAGATCTCATTGACAAGTTCAGAATTGATAAAAGCCCTTTTCATAATGGATTATGATCTACGTGCAAAGGGAGATAAATTGCCGGCCGAGCAATTGTCGATGGAATGGAATGAAATGGAAAAGAAATTCCAGGACGATAAATTCTGGTATTTTATCAGTGATGATAACCGTGACATTCAGACGCGCATTGATGTACTATTCGATTTCGTGACCCGACGTGAGGAAGGAAAAGATGCAGATTATTCATATCGGGAATTCCAAAAACTTTATGATTTCTGCCGTGATCGGGAGCGTAACGAAAGCGATAATAAATTTGAGAGGGAATGGTCGGATAATATACAAAGTATGGAAGATGCGTGGAAACAGGTAAAGACAACCTTCGACCGCCTTGTAGCATGGTATGAGGATAATATGTATTATCATTACATAGGCTATCTCGTGGCGGTGGGATTCACGCCTTTGCAGATACACAATTACCTTGAGGAAGAGAAACAGAGACGTAAAGAAAAGCACCCTCATTATGAATGGACAGTTGAAGATACCAAGCATTCTCTATGGAAAAAAATGATGGAGAGATTCAAACAGGATAATCGGAATTATTTAGGCAAAGACGCAATAGATGAGTTTGAATATAAGCCGGAATATGCGTTTATCCAACGTATACTTCTATTGTTTAATGTAGAATGCTGTAGGAAAGGACACAATATAAGATTTGCATTCGATAGATTTAAAAAAGAACACTGGGATGTAGAGCACATCGATTCCCAAAACGATGCGACGTTGCAGGAATATGACGACCGCATGAGATGGCTGAGAAATGTAAAATTCATTCTCGGCATGGAGCATACAGAAAGGGCAAAGGAACTTATGGGACTCTGCGAAAGCCTGATATATGAATTTACGGAGCGTGAGAAGGTGAATGTGGAAAGGTATCGCGACTTTTATCAGGAGATAAATAAATTCTACGCCACCCAATCGGGAGAGAATGACACCGATGTCGACCTTACTACAAAGAAGAAAGATTATCTAAGTAATCTAACATTGCTTGATAGTGCGACCAACCGAGAGTATAAGGATGCGCCATTTGCATATAAACGATATCGTATAGTAGAGTTAGACCGACTCGGTGATCGGTTCATACCCATATGCACAAGGAATCTATTCCTCAAATACTATACCGATAGTAATGCCGAGTCCTCATATCTCGATAATATGCGCTGGAACAGTGCTGACAGGGAAGGCTATTTGATGGCTTTGCATGAAGCAGTAGATCCTATTTTTGATTCTGTAATTGAAAAGGAGGAAGATAAAGACGATGAGTGACAACTTAAAAAAGTATAGTTTTACGGATCTATTAAGCATCGGGAAGGTAAGGATTCCCAAGATTCAGCGTGATTATGCGCAGGGCAGGCAAAATCAGAAAGTGAATGAGATCCGCAAGGTATTCGTCCATACTCTGTTGCTGGTGGTAAAGGGCAATCGTCCGGCCACGGAGCTCGACTTTGTGTATGGAAGCACTCGGAACAATGCCTTTGAACCCCTTGACGGTCAGCAGCGTCTCACTACACTATTCTTGTTGCATTGGATGTTGG
>DAAI01000022.1:8371-20037 GCA_001701105.1 Bacteroidales bacterium GP1 | reverse complement strand
ATTTTGCCTGCCCTGCGCATAATCAAATACATCCGATGAATTCTGCGATGAGCTTGTTCAGCATGACGCCATGCAATTTGTGAAAGAAGCTAAGGAGAAAGAAAGGAATAGGACCAAAGATGAGAAGGAAGAAATCCTTCCATCCGATATAATAAAAGGCCGAGATTGGTTCAAATGGGAATGGAAGTATGATCCTACAATACTCTCAATGCTCGTAATGATAGATTCTATTTATAATGAGATGGGCAATGACTGGGAACAGAATCCAGAACCTTACCGGAAGAATTTGGAAAACATCACTTTCAATCTTCTTAACCTGGGCGATTTTGGGCTGTCGAATGAACTCTTCATCAAGATGAATGCTCGTGGAAAGCAGCTTTCAGAGTTTGATAAACTCAAATCCACTCTTGAGGAAGAATTGCAGATTCAGCAGAGTGAAAAGAATGAGGCCGGCAAACCGCTAGCATCGGAAGAAGATGAGGAGAGATGGCGCACATTGATGGACGGTATATGGAATGATTTGTTTTGGCATAAATATGCAAGAGGGACAATTGAACATTCCGATGCTATTCCTATCGAAGAACGTAAGAATGTTTGCTTGGCGGCGGCAAAATTATCAGAACATCAGTTCCGGAAATTATTGCTGCGTCTAATTGCGCTTCAATTGTTTGAGTATGAGAATCTGCCGGAAAAATTGGCGGAAGCCGCATATAATCTGGAAGATGCTAAAATCGACAATCTATTATTTGAATATATTGACTCCCTGATCGAGTTAAGGAGCGATGAGAACCATGAAACCGTTCCGGACGGCACTCCGACGATAAACTTCAAGCGTTTGATGGATGATATCAATCTATTGATCTATAAGGATTCCAATGATATATGCTATGAAATATCATATTTGCTGCCTGAGATAAGTCATATTGAGAAAGATGAACGTTCCGTTTTCGATTCTTTCCTGGAAATGAAAGTGCCTAACGATGTGGAACTAACATTCTATTCAATGTTGCTCTTCCTACGGGCATTCCATCCCCGAAAAGAGGAGTGGCGTTTCGATAAAACAGCCCATTCTGCATGGCTTGGGAATTTAGATGACTGGGTGCGCTCCACACGTAATATTCTCCTGAATGATAATAATAACCAGCGCATTGACAAAATACAGTATTCAAGGGAGGCAACTTTTAGCATACAGCAAATGGCTGCTGATCTTGTGAGTTTTGTTAAAAAGAAACGTCTGGATGTAGAAACTGATGATAAGATTGTAAAGAAGTTTCTGAAATCACTAAATAAGACCTATCAGCGTCTCGACAATCAATCCTTGGCAGAGGAAAAATTAAAGGCCGCTTTAGTGCTCGATAACTCGGAGGATTGGGAGAAATATTTAGCAAAAGCAGAGGAACATCCTTATCTATGGGGCCAGATCCGTTGCATTCTCAATTGGTCGGGTAATGATCTAAATAGTTTTAAAGATTACAGCGACAAGTTATTGCAATTACTAAACACAATAAGGGACGATAATCAGACTTATTACACGGCCATGCTTGCATTCTCACCTTCGTGTTGGGAAGATAATAACCGGCTTTTCCAATATAATAAAGACCGAGATAATAGTTTCAAACGCTATCTACGGGAGCATACAAAAGAGGATCAGGCATATGGAATTCATATAAAGGCACTACTCGACTGCTGGATTGATTCTTACGCCGGAATGTCGGCTAAGGAATTCCTGACAGCCTTGACAACATCGCTTAAAGATTCATCGGCTCCGTGGATTCAATGTATAATCAAGAATCCGGCTATTCTTGATGAGGCATGGAATAAAAGAATATTCAATCAAAATGGGCATGTGATTCTGGCTCAGAGAAAAACAAAAGACAGTCATTGCTTTGATCCGGTACTTGTGTATCTGAGAAATATGTGTCGCAATCAAAAAATGGATGAGAAGGATTACCGGCTCTATGATTCCAAAGGAGAATTGGAACACGCATTCCAATTAGAAAAGAATGGCCATACATATCTTGTCGAGTGGGCAGGAAAAGATGGCAATTATTCCATCAAGGTGAATCAGCGTGAGGAAAGAATCGTATTGCCCCACGAAATGATCTGCTTTATGGAAGAAATAATATCACAATAACATGGATTAGAGATGCATCAAGGGTTATCGGAGAGGTTTTGGGAAATAATGGCAGATCCGGAGGACTGGGATGCTCAGGCTGAGGCTACCGAACTGGTGGAAACGGCTCCTGATGGTCCGGAACGCGATGGCCTTATGGCGTTGCTTTATTACACGGGCTGGAGAGGAGGTCAGGATTATGACAAGGCCGAGGAATATGCACGCAGGGCAGCGGTGCATAATGAGGGAATTGCGTTATATCTAATGGGGACGATGTGCGATAAAGGCCTGATTCTGGTTAATAAGGACGGGAAGATGCTTCTGCCCGACAAGGAGGATGCCATACTCTGGATGGAGGCTGCTGCAAAGACCCCCAGCGTTTGGGCAGAGGATGCGAACAATTGGCTGGCCAATCATTATCTGGAATCAGGGAATAATATAGATAAGGCGTTGCCCTATCTCGAGGCCACCGGAAAGAACAATAGAGAAGCAGCAGGAAAATTGAGCGACATATATTGGAGCAAGTACACGGATTCGGCTACCCCTGCCGAGGAGATTAGGAAGAAATTATATGAATGGACTCTTGCGGCCGCTGAGATGGATCCTCATGGATATGCCTTCCGGATGGGATATATTCTCGACAAAGGGATAGGTTGCAACCGATCGTTCCGGCTTGGAACCAAATATTATGAAGATGCCTTCGATACGGGTATTATCGAGGGTGCAGATGCAATAGCCGGGATGTATGAGGAAAGATATAAGGATGAAAGCTATCCGGAGAAAGAACGTGAATATTGTAAAAGGGAAATGGAGAGATGGCAACGTCTCGCACATAGAGCGAGGGAACGCAAGGCCGGCAAAGATGTATAAGGATGGCTAAAGTACAAAAGACTAACGCGATGCGACTGCTCGACGCTGCTAAGATTAGCTATGAGGTGGTGGAATATCCCGTGGATGAGAATAATCTCGAGGCCACCCATGTGGCGGAATCGGTAGGGGAGGATCCCGAAGTTGTGTATAAGACGATCGTAATGCGCGGGAAAAGTGTGGGTCCGGTGATATTTGTAGTAAGTGCCGACAAAGAGGTAAACCTTAAACTCGCGGCAAAGGCAGTAGGCGATAAGAAGATTGAGCCGGTGCCATTGAGAGAGCTTGAGCCTCTAACAGGTTACATCCGGGGTGGCTGCACGGCCATAGGAATAAAATGCCATATGGCTCCGGTTATAGTAAGCGATGAATTTCCGGATCGTGAGTACATCTATGTGAGTGGAGGGAGAAGAGGATTGCAGCTCAAGATGCATCCGTCGGACTATATAAAGGCTACCGGTGCGAAGCCGGGCATCATAGTGACCGTAAGGGAGGAGGAGAATGCGAGCTGATTTGGAGTATGTAAGGAGAAAATTCCGGGAATTCAATAAAATGTGTTTTTCAGGGATGTTACCGGAATTACCGTTGCGGATGTCGAGGGGCGCCCGGGCAATCGGAGTATTTGTCCGGCCGGCCCGCTATCCCTCCAATGCGCCTCGAGGAGTAGGGGAGTGCCATATGCGGATTTCCGACCGCTTCGACCTTCCGGAGCACGAAATAGAAGATGTCATCATCCATGAGATGATTCATTACTATATCTGGTATCGGCGCGTGCCGGATACATCGGCTCATGGCCCGGCTTTCCGACGAATTATGGAGGCGATCAATGAGCGGTATGGGCGCCATCTGGACATATCTCATCGAAGTAGCAAGCAACAGCTTGATTCCGATAATCATAAAAAACTCCACATCATATGCCTCACTGAATGGACCAATGGTGACCGGGGTCTCACGCTGGTGGCGCGGACGCGAATTTTTGAAATCCACCGCGCATTCAGTGCCGAATCGCGGGTGCGGAATATTAAGTGGGTATATTCCACGGACCCATACTTCAATCGATTGCGTAAATCAATCGTGCCAAAGGCGTTTGTACTTACTGCTGAGATGGAGGAACATCTGAAAGGAAGCATAGCTTGTGAGTGCAATGGGAAGGTGCTCCGGCCTATCCGTTGATTCAAGGTGCCGCCTTGGCTTTCCGTGAAGAGAATGCTGTGATCAAGGCACCTGCCACCATTACTGCTATTGAAACGATCAGTACTGTAGTTGGTCCCCCCTCTCTTAGGAGTACGGGAATTATGAATGCCCCTGCCACAGCCCCCGTCTTGCCGATACCGGCGGCGATGCCTGTGCCTGTGCCACGTTCTTCTACGGAAAATGTCTGACTGGGGAGGATAAACGTAATAAGATGAGGGCCGGCATTGAGGAATAACTCAAACACCACGAATCCGGCAATCGCAATCCATGAAGGCCAATGACATAAGTAGGCTGCCATCAGAAGGCCGAGTCCGGCCGCACTACCCCAGAATCCGACAATCTGCATTCTGATATGATTGAAGCGTTTCATCATCAACAAGCCGGCTGCAAAGCCTACCATCATCACAAGGCATAGTACGAAAGTCAGTCCCACGGAATGAGTGACATGATCAATTGCCGGAGCAGATGCGAGGAGGCTGTCGATATTGAAGCTCATCAGAAGGACCGGGAGGAATATGCCAATTCCATAAACGCCGAGACCTTCGCAGGCCCATGGTACTCCGGTAAGAATAATCTTCCGGATATTGGTCTTGATAAATTCTCCCATACTTTGTTTCACGGGTGCATGAGTAGTGGCCTGCACGACATCCATCCGCACATTCGGGCCGAGGAATTTCTCTACGGCAGCCTCGGCTTGCGCCGTGCGCCCACGGCTCATCAGCCATTGCGGACTCTGTGCGAATCGAAGGCGGAATAAGAACATCAATCCTGCTATCACTGCCGTAATAAGGAAAAGGTCGGGCCATACTTCCGGTTTTCCGGATTTGGTAATGATCAAATAGCATATCAGGGCCACCACCGCACTCCCTGCCGAGGCAAGAGCCTTGGCGAGTCCTACCATGAATGTGCGCCATTTCACGGGCATTAGTTCGGAAATATAATCGGGGTCGAGACTATATTCTCCACCGATCGCGAATCCCATTAGAAACAGGGATACGAGAATCACAGGCACGGCATGGACAAATACTGCCAGGAGGGAGGTTGCGAGAATTATCAGGGGGCAAAGACGGAAGAAGAAAAGATAGCCATACCGGTCGCTTAGACGTCCGAACACTACTGTCCCTATCATAATGCCGATCAGAGATATACATCCCATTAATCCTTGTATGGCAGCCGGGAGTTCCGGATGCAGCGACAATTGCATCAGGGGGATCACGATGCCCGTAAGAGTGGCCAAGCCTTGACCGATAAACTGGCCTAAGGAGGCTACGAGCATGATATAAATCTGGCGTATGCCCAAGGGCATAGTCGACATATCGACGGTGGCTGAAGTCTTTACTGAGACGGGCATGGGAGGGCTTATTTATTATTGTCGATGTCTTTGGTTCTCAGGCGATTCACAAATTTATCCCATTCTGAATCCCATTCCGGATGGGTGGTATCGATGCTGTGCATCTTATAGAGAGGAAGAAGGAAGAGCCATGTGGTGATACAGAAAGGTCCTGTCAAAGTAGGCAGTCCGAATGGCATGAAGAAAACGTCCATTCCGGCTTGCACGAAGAAAGTGGCTATTACGCCTGTTAGTGTCCATAGGGCGGAACGGATGTTGGGTGTATAGAACGTGCATCCGAGGGCAATGGCGGTAAGCACCGGGCTGAAGCCGAATAAGCCGTTGGCAATATCGGTGGGGTCAGCCTTGAATAAGAATGCCAGGGCAAGAGAGACAGCAGAACCAACGGCAGCCCATAGCGCAGCCCAGCGGCTGCAAACAGCAAGCGCGACGAGGAAGAAAATGCCCGTAACCCACGAATTAATCAGAAATACTTGCGCAACCCCTTTAAGCCAATATATTACGATAGATCCAAAAGATGTGTTAATCCCTGCCGACATATGTTCTGTCAATTCAGGCACTGAAAGACCGGCGGGCTCGATTCCGGTGAGGATCCTTGAGGAAAAAAGGAAAATCCATGTCATCAGGACAAAAGGGAATGTCAGCGAATTGATTTTGAAAGGCGCCATGAGATTGTTCATTCCTGTGCGCACCCACGTCGTTAGCATAGCGCAGAAAATCAAGGCTGCCCACATGAGCGGAGTGTCGGAGAGGAAAGTGGGGAAGGCACACCCGACAAGGATTCCGTTGAAGCCCCAGAGTCCCTGACTGCCGGCGGCTGAGCCTCGCTCCGTGATGTAGCCTGCCAGAGTAGAAGCAATCAGACCCACAACCGCGCCCCAAGCCACTGCCGGAGTATGCGTTTCATAAGCACCCCAGAAAATTCCGGCGATAAACAGTAAGCCGGTCCAAGGGCTCTGTTGGAACATTACCTGACCCGCACCATCGAGAGTGGCTGTGATGGGTTTCAAAATCTTTGAATTTTTCATTTTTAGAAGTTCTATTAAAAATATTAACGCCAGGGGAATTCCGGAGGGATCGGTTTTCCTTTCACCTGCATCCTTACTTTGGAGCAAAATTCGCGGACAATGCGTTTTACGGGCCCTGGCTCCATTCCGAGTACTTTATAGAGTAGGCCGGCTCCGTTAGGTAGATGTGTTATGCCTGCCGCCAGACGGGCGTCGGAATCATAAAAGGCCTCGGTGGAGTCATAAATTGGTTTAATATTTTCTTCGGGTGTCATTACCAATACGTTGGCAAAGACGTCAAATCCATGCATCACGCCGATGTCGCGTACCGGGGAATTCTTTGGATCGATAATGAATTTTTCCCTGAAAAGTTGCCGGCCATCGGGGCGTTCGCCGTGTGTGCAGACGGAAAGAATGTCGTATTCAAATAACTCGCCATTACCGAAATATTTACGACCGCCCATGAATATTTCCGAATAGAAAGCCGTTGCTGTGGCATCAACGGTCATAGTGGTATCGCTGATGAAGCGGGTATGGGCGCATGGTATGATAGGTTCGGGAAGATATTCAAGGTATGCGCCCTCGGCGAGTTCGATGGTCTGCCTCAGCCCTGAATAGTTGTCGTTCATTTTTGCCAGCTTTGTTGCGGCGCCGGTAGAGATGAACGCCATGGCATCTTTCTTGAGGGTGAATATCTGCCGATAGCGGTCGCCATCGATGTTCGGCCCCCCGGACGATAATATATACACACACGGCATCTCCGGGAGTTCCTCATCGAAATAGAGCTCTTGTTGGACAATCAGCGGCACTCGTCGGTCAAGGTCGCGCAGGATAGATTTTCCCTCGGCGTTCAGCTCAAAGCCGAGGCGTAGATATCCGTGTTTCCCCGGCGCTCCGACATACATCGCCCGGGGAGTTGTGAGATATGGCTGCATCTCGCGGGCTTTATCGAAGCTCACGATCTCCACATCGGTATACTCGTATGTTTCTGGGAAAGCCATCCGGTCACTGTTTATCAAAAAGGGCCATCTTGAAGATGAGGTCGACCAATTCACCGATCCCTTCTCCGGTCATGGCGTTGGTAAAGACGAATGGTTTTCCTGGACGCATAAGCTCGCTGTCGTGACGCATCACCTCGAGCGATGCATTCACATAAGGGGCAAGATCGGTCTTATTTATCACCAGGATATCGCTTTGGGAGATTCCCGGTCCGTCCTTACGAGGGATTTTGTCGCCGGCTGCCACGTCTATGACATAGATGAAGAAATCTACGAGTGCCGGTGAGAAAGTGAGGGTAAGATTGTCGCCTCCGCTCTCGATAAGCACGATGTCGGCATCCGGGAATTTAGCCTCCATCTCTTCGACAGCAGCGATATTCATGGAAGGGTCTTCACGCACGGCCGTATGCGGGCAGGCTCCGGTTTCCACTCCCATAATCATCTCTTCCAGCAGGATTCCTTTTAGCGTTTTGCGTACATGTTTGGCATCTTCAGTTGTGACGATGTCGTTGGTAATGATCAGCACTTTCATTCCGCGCTCGAGCAGGCGCGGGGTTATGGCTTCGATAATGGCAGTCTTGCCCGAGCCTACCGGGCCTCCTATGCCTATTCTGCAAGTTGACATTATATGATTGCGGTATTGATAAATGTTAATTCATGAACATCCGCATATTCCCCTTTTCATGGAGGGAAGCGAAGATGTCCATTTCCGGAACGAATGCGTTCATATCGTCGAATGTCATATTTCTGGCTTCCTGATATAGCGCATCTGATTCCTGACAAAGTCGCTGGAGAATCAATTGAGTGTCGTAATGCGATACGCGCACGCAGCGCAATGCCGCGCTAAGCACCATGTTGATTACTCCATATTGATGGGAGGCAAATAAATCCTCCTCGTCAAGGCCGGCGGCAGCGAAGGCAAGCCCTTGCGCCACGGGATATGTTCCCGGCGATTGTCCGGCATTGATCTCATTAAGCCATTGATTGATGATAGTCGATTCCGGGAAAAGGCTTGCAGATAATTCGGCCAATTTTTTACCCATTCGCTGAAGCATCATTCTTGCCTCATCGTTCATCTTGAAAAGCATCAGGCCGGTATCGATCTCCATGATGCGGTCCATTGACGCGGCATTGGCCGCCCGGAATGCAATGAGAGCAGCCACGCCATCGGAGAATGCCCCTTGACGGGCTACCGACCGAGTGTATTGCTCCAGCGTTTGTGCATCCCGGACAATGCCCATATGAGATGCAGTCTCCAGACCGTTGGAAAATGAGAACGTGCCCACCGGAAAAGTGGAGTCTGTCATCTGGAGAAGGTGCATTTTTTTCATCAGGGACATCATTATCAATGGACGTGAGAATGACTTTCGTGCGAAGCTCCGCCGAAAAGCCGGCGTATTTCATGAGGAGCAAGGTAAGGGATTACATCCGTGCCGGGTTGAAACTCGTAACTGATGCCATCGATGTTGTGGGTTTCCATTACGCTCAGCATCACTTTTTTATCAACGGTAAGGGGCACATATACCTTCGTTCCTTTCACTACTGCAGGCCAATGCTGGTTGCCGAGAGCGTGGCCGAGTTCAACAGAAATTCTTATTATTTCCTGTGGGTCGCGTCCGGTAAGTCCGTTCAGATCGATAACAAGGACATTGCTAAGGTCGAGACGGATAATGGCCACATTTCCGGCTTTCTCGTCGAGGAAAACAATATCGCCGTCGACAACGCGAGAGCCGCGTCGGAGGGCGATTGGAAATTCATGTCCATGGTCGCTTGTGACAAGGAAGCGGCTTTTCTGGGCAGTCCATTGATCGAGGAATAAATTTTCTATGTGCAGCCCTTTAAGGCGTTCTGCCCATTCGGGCTGATGGATGTTGCCGATAATTTCGGTAATGACTTCCATAGATGAAGGATTAATGCTTGGTGAAGATAGAATAAAAGTTGAAACGGGGCATGGCCCGGGGGATGCCCCGTTTCAATTTTCGTATGAATATATCAGCTGAACCAATAGAGCTGCGACAAGGGAAGCTCTTTAGCCGGCGGCACGGTTGCGAGGACTCCGTCGACATAGACATTGAATGTCTCCGGGTCGACCTCTATATGCGGCAGGGCTGTGTTGCGGACCATGTCGGCTTTTGAGAGCTGACGGACACCATGCACGGGATAGAATATATTGTCGGACTTGATGCTTTCCACCATGCCGTTTTCCACTGAAGCCTGCGATACGAACCGGGCGCATGTGCGCGGCAAGGCTTTTCCGAAGGCTCCGAACATCGGGCGCATGATTTTGGGTTGCGGTGTCGGCAGCGATGCATTGGGGTCGCCCATGTTCGCCCAGTTGATCAGACCACCCTTGATAACGAGTTTGGGCTTTGTTCCGAAGAAAGCGGGCTCCCAGAGTACAAGGTCGGCCATCTTGCCCACCTCGATTGAGCCAAGCAGATCGGAGATACCGTAAGTGATTGCCGGATTGAGGGTGATTTGCGCGAGGTAGCGGAGCACACGGAAGTTGTCGTTGGTATCGCTGTCCTCGGGGAGTTTGCCACGTACCTGCTTCATATATGAAGCCATCTGGAATGTACGCATGAACGATTCGCCAACGCGACCCATGGCCTGCGAGTCGGACGATACCATGGAGATGATACCCAGGTCGTGGAATACATTCTCGGCGGCTTGAGTCTCCGGGCGCACACGGCTCTCAGCGAACGCTACATCGGAGGGAATCAGTGGGTTAAGATTATGGCATACCATAATCATATCGAATAATTCGGCCTGAGAGTTGATACCGAAAGGCAATGTGGGGTTGGTGGATGATGGAAGGACATTAGCCATGGAAGCCACTTTCAGAAGGTCGGGGGCGTGACCGCCGCCGGCACCCTCGGTGTGGTATGTGTGGATGGTGCGGCCGTCGATGGCTGCGATTGAATCTTCCACATATCCGCCTTCGTTAAGGGTATCGGTATGGATTGCTACCTGAACGTCGTATTTATCGGCAGAAGTCATGCAGGCGCGGATTGCTGCCGGGGTCGAGCCCCAGTCCTCATGGATTTTGAATCCGCAGGCGCCGGATACGATCTGCTCGTCGAGCGTCTCGGCCACGGATGAATTTCCTTTGGCGAGGAATCCCATGTTGATGGGAAGTCCTTCGGATGCCTCAAGCATCTTGCGGAGGTTCCATGGGCCGGATGTGATGGTAGTGCCGTTGGAGCCGTCGGTCGGGCCAATGCCACCTCCGATAAGCGTGGTGATACCATTGCTAAGGCAGTTGTAAGCCTGCTGGGGAGAGATGAAATGTACATGTCCGTCGATACCTGCGGCTGTAAGAATCAGATGTTCGCCTGATATGGCATCGGTTGAAGGGCCGGTACAAAGGGTAGGGGTGACACCCTGCATGATATTTGGGTTTCCACCTTTTCCGATTCCGACAATCTTACCGTCTTTCACGCCGACGTCGGCTTTTACAACGCCGAGTACGGGGTCAAGGATGGTCACATTGGTTATGATAAGGTCGACGGAGCCTCCTTTTGAAGTAATGGTATTGGCTGTGCCCATACCGTCGCGTATCGTCTTTCCTCCACCGTATACGATTTCGTCACCCAAGACGCGGAGGTCTTTTTCTATTTCTACATATAGGTCGGTGTTCCCCAGGCGGATTTTATCTCCTACGGTGGGCCCGAACAAGTTGTTATATTCTTGTCTTGAAATAGTTGCCATTTGTGGTATAGTTTGTGTGGAGGTTATGATTTGGAAGTATATTCAGCGTCGGCTTCATCCTGCGTTATGTTCTTGAATCCGAATTCCTGCATCCGGCGGAAAGCATTGATTTCGCGCGGATAGTAGGAAGGCGTATCCTCGAGGCCTGAATAGCCGTTTACGAGGTCGTTGAAGCCGATGATTCTTTGCTTTCCGGCGAAGGTTACGAGTTCTACCTCTTTTTCCTCTCCCGGTTCAAAGCGAATGGCGGTTGTGGCCGGGATGTTGAGATGATAGCCGAAAGCCGCCTTTCGGTCGAATTCCATATATCTGTTCACTTCAAAGAAGTGGAAGTGAGAGCCAATTTGCACGGGGCGGTCGCCGGTGTTTCTTACTTTCAAAGAGATAGTGCGGCGGTCGGCGTTATATGTGAGGTCGCCATCGGC
>DAAI01000022.1:2054-8256 GCA_001701105.1 Bacteroidales bacterium GP1 | reverse complement strand
ACCTATAACCTATAAACCTCAAATTTCGCAAGCGAAATTTGAATTAAAATTATTTGATAGGATGATGGATGCTCACCAGACGGCTGCCGTCGGTGAATACGGCTTCAACCTGAAGAAGAGTTATCATGTCGGCGACGCCTTCCATCACTTGGTCCTTTGTGAGGACGTTAGCAGCATCGTGCATGACTTCTTCCACTGTCTTGCCCTCGCGGGCGCCTTCAAGCGCACACGACGTGATATAAGCCACTGATTCTGGGTAATTGAGTTTGAGCCCTTTCTGAAGGCGGCGTTCAGCTATCATGCCGAGCGTGAGGAGCGTTAGTTTGTCCTGCTCTTTTGGTGTGAGATGCATACTTTTCGTTTTATGTTGGTTAATATCCGAGGAATGAATATACCACTCCTTTATCATTAACGCCCGGCAGCGTATGAATGTTATGCGAATTAAGGAAGATATGATTAAAATTCTAATATTTTTTGAGCGATCTTAGGCGAAAGGAGTAGCGAATATTTTGCTCCAGGAAAGGATGTTGATATATAAAGGTTTATTAACAAAGTGGTTAACAAATAATAAACTTCAAAATCGCGATTAAACCGATGATGGGGCTGTCGGGTCATATAGTCGTAACCGTCCGGAAAAGGGCAGAAAATCTGAAGATGATTCATAGCCATATTCCGGTTTACTTACGATAAAATAATTACAAAAACCAATCTAAAAATCAGATTTATGATGAAGAAAATATTTTTGGGCGCCACTCTTGCATGCGCACTTGCAATGCCTGCTTTCGCAGCCAATAATAATCCCGACGAAAAGGAGAACCGTACAAGAACCGAATGTTGCAAACATAAGGAGAAAGGGTGCGACAAGGGAATGGACAAAAAATGCGACCGCGGAATGAAGGTGCTCGAAGAGTTGAATCTTACGGATGCACAGAAAACCAAATTGGAGACCCTGCGCAAAGAGACCATGGCCAAACGTGAGGCCGAGATGAAGAAGGCCCGCGAGATGAAGGAGAGCGGTAAGGAATTTACTTCAGAACAGAAGGAGAAATTTAAGGCCGAGATGAAAGCTAAGCGCGAGCAATCGAAGCAAGAGTTCCTGAATGGATTGAAAGCAATCCTTACTCCCGAGCAATATACCAAATTCCTTGAGAGCAACTTCATGGTAAACGACAATCATGCAAAGCATATGAAGAAGCATGGCATGCATAAGAAAAATTTCAAGGAAAAGAAGGGTTCAAAGAATGGCCAGGCGGCTTTACGCCACAAAGATAATAAGAAAGGAATGTCCGCGCGTCATGGCGAGCGCAAAGCAGCCGCAGCACTGAGAAACGCATAATCAATAGGCTTACATATTCATAGTTGTTAGAGTTAATGAAAGGGTCAGGGCATACGCTTTGACTCTTTCATTTGTTATGTATAGAAAAAGCTACGGTTAAAAAGCTGAATTATGAGAAAAATGCGAAAGATTGCGAGGGAGAGAGACGCTGCCTGGGCATTGGAAGTGTTTGACAAGGCTCCGTATGTCACGATGAGCATGGTAAGGACCGGCGGCACTCCCTATGGCGTGCCATTGTCGCTGGTAAGAAGTGATGACTCGACATTTTATTTTCATTGTGCCTCGGAAGGGGAAAAGCTCGATTGTCTGAAGCACAATCCGGTTGTGAGCCTCTCCGCCGTAAGCCGCTGCACTCCGAAATTTGAGGAAGGCAAGAATAATTTCACGGAGCATTATAATTCAGCTATAGCTGTGGGAAGAACGGAAATTGTGATGAATCCGGAAGAGAAGATTTACGCGCTACGCATCTTATGTGAACGCTTCCTTCCGGGATATATGGATCATTTCGATGAAGCCATTGCGCGCAGTCTCGAGCGGACCACTGTTGTAAAAATCACGCTCACCGAGCCACCGGTCGGGAAATGTAAATCATAAGAAAATGAGCAGGATTAATGTCATAGCGTTAAAAAGAGCCTATGATCCGGCCTCGCCCGATGATGGATTCCGCATATATGTTGACCGGCTTTGGCCACGGGGATTGTCGCATGCCACATTCAAATATGACCTCTGGGACAAGGAAATAGCTCCTTCTACGGAGCTAAGGGAGTGGTACCATCAGAATCCGTCGGCCAACTGGGATGAGTTTGTGAAGCGATACCGTCAAGAATTGGCCAATAATCAGGCACTCGGGGCATTGAAGCAAATAGTGGAAGTGCATCCGATGGTGACATTGCTCTATTCATCCCAAGATACTGAAAGAAATAACGCGATAGTCTTGCGGCAAGCGCTGGAAGAGGAATGAAAAAGATGGATCCGAACCGAATCCATCCATGAATAATTGAAGGCGAGGGGCCTTATTTTTCTGCAGCCGACCGGCGGAGGAAGAAGTCGGTCATGGCCTTGAATGTGTCGGGATTGAATGTAACCGGACCGTGCTGGCCGTTTTCAACCGAAATGAAGTTGTCCAGCTTGCCGGCTTTTTGTAATTCATCGGAGAAATATTGGCTCTGGCAGAAAGGCACTACATTGTCGGCTGTGCCGTGAATCACGAGCATGGGAGCAGTCTGTGGACTAATGTAGGTGATCGGACTAATCAGAGCAATCATTTCCGGATTTTCAACCGGGACACCCCCTATAAGCACCGCCTCGGGTGAAGAAGCATCTTTGACTGTAGAGCAATTTTCCATTCTTGCCATGTCGACAGGGCCAAACCAGTCGACCACGGCATCCACATTACTGCTGTGACTAAGGTTGCCTCCAATGTTTCCCTCAATATCTATAGTGGTATTGCCTGCCGTTCGAGACTTCATTCCGTTGGTCACTCCCGCCATAGCCGAGAGATGACCTCCGGAGGAGAATCCTGTTATCCCCACAAAACACGTGTCGATACCCAGCTTATCAGCGTTGGCACGGATGTATCGTAAGGCCCCTTTGATGTCGTGGATCTGTGCCGGATATTTGGCATCAGTACTCGACCGATGATTTACGCTTACCACTGCAAATCCTGCATCGGTAAGCTGTTTACCCAAGGCCATGTATGCCATTTGTTTCATATTGTTGGCAAACCATGCGCTGCCATAGATTAGCATCACAGCTTTGTGGCTGTCTTTGCCGTCTTTGGGAAGGTAGACATCAAGGGTATGAGCCTCAAGCGAATCGCCTGCATAGTTGAGGTTCGCAAAGTCGGGTTTGGCTGAGGCATTTCAAAGCCCGGGGGCTGTCCATATACCGGGCACAGCCCTGACACTGACAGCATAAGGAAAATTATAAGTTTTTTCATGTGCTTTACATCATTTTGATTTATGATCAATACATAGGATTATTCCGTTGCAAATATAGTCATTTTTTATGAGAGTATATGCGTTGAATGGAGTGAAATAAATTAATACGCAACAGGATAAAGGATTCATGCTGGAATTTCGGGAATTATTGTTAATTTTGCAGATGAAGCGATTCTGATTCTCCTCGGGAGCAGAAAAGCGTTTGAGTTAAATAAATTTAAAGAAGCAATTGCATAATACAATAATAATGGATAAATTAGAGGATCGGATATTGGAATTGCGCGGAGAAGGCTATAGTTGCTCCGAGGCGACCCTCGTGGCATTGGCACGCGAATGGAATCTTGATTATCCTGAGGAGATGCTGCGCTCAGCATCAGTAGGCTTGCGCGGAGGAATCGGTGCAACTTTCGATGAGGGCACGTGCGGAGCTTTGACAGGAGCCGTGGTGGCTTTGGGATTGGCCGGCCGAGGTGACCGGAATGCCATAACGCGCCGTGCGAAATATACATTCGAGGATTTTAAACGCGCGTTCGGGACCGTGGAATGTGGAGCTATGAAGGGTAAGGGACGCGAACATTGCAATCGCTGCTGTATCGTGGCTGCGAGATGTGCAAAAAAATATAACGAGGCGGAGCAATAAGCCATGAATGCAAAGAAAATTATCTTAATTGTGTTTTTTATTGCCCTTATTGCAATAGGGGTGATAGGAATCACGAAATGTGGCGACGCAAAAGCCTCTGTCGCGGACATCACAGCAGGAGAGGAATTGCCTGCAGATTCCGGAGACAGCGGCGCGCCGGAATCGGGCCTTTGTCATTATCAGGATCTGGATCATGCTTTAATTTCCGATGGAAGAAGATCGATCGAGAAGGAGTATGAAGGATTCAGGGTATCATATAACCCTGTTACAAAAAATCCGGATTGGGTGGCGTGGGAATTGCTCGGCACCGAAACTGTGGGCTCCGCGACGAGAACCAATAAATTCTGGCATGATGATGAGCTGGAAGGATGTTCGTATAATTCCGACTATTCCAGATCCGGATTTGACAGAGGGCATATGTGCCCTGCCGCCGACCAGAAATGGAGTGAGAAAGCAATGAACGATTGCTTCGTAATGGCTAATATGTGCCCCCAGGATCATGCACTGAACACGGGCGCTTGGAATACGCTCGAAAATAAAGAACGTATATGGGCCAAGCGTGATTCGGCAATCGTGATCATTGCGGGGCCAATCTTTGAAAGGCAGGATACTGCGGCGATTGGCCAATCGAAGGTAAAAGTGCCCGGCGCGTTCTATAAGGTAATTATTGCCCCATATCTCGAGGAGCCGCGTGGGATTGCGTTTATATTCCCGAATATGACCTCACCGGGCAATATGGAGCAGTATGTCACCACAATTGACGAAGTAGAGAAAATTACGGGAATCGATTTCTTTCATAATCTGCCGGATGAGATTGAGGATAGGATAGAATCGATATCATCATTCAGGGATTGGAACAGACGGAAATGATTGGCAGCTTAGAAGATACGATTGTAGCAATATCTACCCCCACGGGAGTGGGAGGTATAGCGGTGGTGCGTGTATCGGGGCCAGACTCCCTGGCGATTGTTCAGAAGATGTGGCAAGGCAAAAATCTTTCCAAATGGGGGTCGCATACTGCCCATTTAGGGAAATTAATACAATCTGACGGCAGCTTGCTGGATGAAGTAGTAGCCACAGCCTTTCTCGCTCCAAATTCTTTTACGGGTGAAGATACGGTGGAACTCTCCCTGCATGGGTCGAGATGGATTCAACGGCAGGTAGTAGAGGAGTTGATTGCCCACGGTGCGCGAGCCGCAGAGCCGGGGGAATTTTCCTGCCGAGCTTTCAAAAACGGAAGAATGGACCTCGCCCAGGCAGAGGGCATCGCAGATCTGATAGCCGCTTCATCAAAAGCTGCCCACCGATTAGCGGCGTCCCAAATGTCGGGTGCCTTTTCCAGAAGACTCGATTCTTTGCGCCATCAGCTTATTGAATTTGCCTCTCTTCTGGAATTGGAATTGGATTTTTCTGAAGAAGATGTGGAATTTGCCGACCGGCAGCGACTTACCGACCTTGCCACTGAAACATTAACAGAAGTGAAACGGCTGGCGGAATCTTATGGAGCCGGGCGTGCATTCAAAGAGGGTATACCGGTGGCGATAGCCGGTGCTCCGAATGCAGGAAAATCAACATTGTTGAATTTATTACTCGAAGATGATAAAGCGATTGTAAGCGATATCCCCGGAACAACACGGGATATAATTGAAGATACGCGCGAAATAAACGGAATCCTATTCCGCTTTATAGATACGGCCGGTCTGCGGCACACAGATGATACCATAGAACAATTGGGAATCCGACGCGCCGAAGATAGAATCAATCGCGCCTCGATAGTATTATGGCTGATAGATGCCACTCTGCCTCTTGAACCCCAAGTAAGCAAAATAAATGAAATTATTTTAAAAATTCCGCAGGAAATATGCAATATATTGCTTATCAATAAAACGGATGTTGAAGAAATTCAAGCCTCAGAGATAATAGCAAAATTAGGAGCTCCGACAAGGAATACCGAAAAAGAGATGTCCATCCTGAATATTGCAGCCAAGACCGGAAAAGGATGCAAAGCTCTACTCGATATACTGCATAAAACTGCCATATCCGGCCATGACATAGAAAACGATCTAATCGTAACCAACGCCCGCCATCATGCCGCACTGACCGATGGAGCTAAAGCACTGGAACGTGCTATCGATGGACTGAAAACAGGCCTATCCGCCGACTTCATAGCCCAGGACGTCCGCGAAGCCATCCACCACCTCAGCCTCCTCACCGGAGCCATCACAACCGACACCCTTCTCACCACCGTCTTCTCCTCCTTCTGCATCGGCAAGTGACCCGCAGTTA
>DAAI01000022.1:1370-1936 GCA_001701105.1 Bacteroidales bacterium GP1 | reverse complement strand
ATTTTTGAACCACATTTGTTGCTCGTCTGCTACCCGAGTCAAGTCGCTCTGCTCGGTAGTGGATGATGTTCATACTCGTTCACGCTCATTCAGGCGTATTCATACGGGTTCAACGAATTAGCTCAATGAGTGACACAATTTTAACTCAAAGTTATGGCAACTTCAAACATTAGAATTAAGAAGTTCTGTCAGTGGTGTGGCAAAGAATTTGTGGCTCAAAAGACCACAACACAATTTTGCTGTAAGCGATGCTCCGAACATGCTTACAAAGAACGCAAGAGACAAGGGAAGAAGAAAATCACCGAAACCCACGATTCGCTTATCGCACGCGAAGGCAAATTGAGTAAGCTCTCAGAAAGAGAATTTCTATCAGTGGCGGAAGTCGCACAAATTCTCAATGTAACATCGAGAGCTGTGTATTATCTCATTTATCGTGGAACGCTCAAAGCCTACCGCCTTTCTTCTCAATGGGCTGTAATCAAAAGATGTGATATAGATGAAATGATCGAGGCGCGACCTTACGAGCGCAAACCGAAGGCAACAGCATTAGCCACAGATGAAAATGG
>DAAI01000022.1:629-1302 GCA_001701105.1 Bacteroidales bacterium GP1 | reverse complement strand
TTCGCTCAGGGGAAGGCTCATAATATCCCGAAAGTGTATCATAGAGGGAAAACTCTTTGGAGTAAGGCGCATTGCGACCGGGTGTTTACTGCAAAACCAGAAACACCGAAAGAAGAAGACTGGATTTCATATTCAGACGTCCGAGCGGAGTACAATCTGACGCATGACCAGCTTCACAATTATGTGAAGTATCACGGGCTGCGCCGTAAGAAAGTCGGTAAATACACCTACATTCTTCGGTCAGAAATTGACGCCATTCTCAGACCTCCGACACTTAAATGAGACCGGTTATCGGTTATCTGCTGGTTATATGACAAATAACTTGATAACCACACCGCATCTTAAGAATTTTGCATCAAAAAACAAAAACGAAATTCAATATGGATATCTGCACAAAAGTAACCCTCAGGCAGCGTCTTCTCAAATCGGGTAAGATAACGCTGTATTTCGACTACTATCCACCGATCCGCAACCCGAAAACAAACCGAATGCAGCAACATGAGTATCTTGGCATCTATCTCTATGCCAATCCTACTAATCAAGTACAACGCGATTTCAACCGTTCTATGCTTGAAAAGGGAGAACTCATCCGTTGCCGACGTCAGGAATCAGTCATCAACCGACAATTCGGTTTCATCGACCACAGCCAACTCAAAGCTGACTTTCTTGAATA
>DAAI01000022.1:0-526 GCA_001701105.1 Bacteroidales bacterium GP1 | reverse complement strand
TAGAGTTCTGCACTAAGTTTCGGGAATACCTGCTTAATGCGAAGCAACTGAAGCATAAGAAAAAGAGCCTTTCTCAGAATGCGGCAGCCGGATATTTCTCTACTTTCCGTGCCTTGCTGAAGATGGCATACAAAGAGAAAATAATCACGGAGAACATCAACGATTATCTGGAATATATCGAATGGGAAGATGTCGAACGTGAGTTTCTGAATCAAGATGAGTTGATCCGTCTGGCTCAGACCCCATGCGATAGTGATGTACTCCGCAGGGCTTCCCTGTTCTCTTGCCTCACGGGCTTACGGTTCAGCGACATACTCAATCTCCGTTGGAACAATATTCAGGAGGTTGCTGGAATCGGATTGTGCGTGGTTCTGAAAACTCAGAAAACAAAGACTCCTGCCACTCTCCCACTATGTGATGACGCAATCGAACTTCTTGGTGAGCGTCAGCCGGGAAAGGTATTTGTGGGATTCAAGAAAACCTTGACTGCCAAACCACTCAAAGATTGGATTAAGGCAGCAAAGAT
>DAAI01000050.1:290-51831 GCA_001701105.1 Bacteroidales bacterium GP1 | reverse complement strand
TCATCGATTGCCCGGGAGCCGACGACTTCATCGGCAATTCCTATACAGCTCTCGGAGTATGCGACCTCGGTCTTATCGTAGTCGATGCTGAATATGGCGTGGAAGTGGGAACCCAGAATATATTCCGCACTACAGCCCAGCTCAAGAAGCCGGTGATATTCGCCCTCAACCAGATGGATGGCGAAAAAGCCGACTTCGACAATGTGATGGAGCAGATGCACGAGCATTTCGGCTCGCGCGTTGTGCCAATTCAATATCCTATCCACACGGGTCCGGATTTCAACGCCATGATCGACGTGCTCCTGATGAAAAAATATGAATGGGGTCCCAATGGCGGAGTTCCTACGGTATCTGAAATTCCGGAGGAAGAACTCGACCGCGCCAATGAGATGCACGCCACTCTCGTAGAGGCTGCCGCCNNCCATCTGGTTGAGGGCGAATATCACGAGGCCCTGATGGAAAAATTCTTTGAAGAGGGTCACCTCTCTGAAGATGAACTGCGCGAAGGTATCCGCAAAGGTCTGATGGACCGCTCGATCTATCCCGTGGTTGTCCTATCAGCCCTCAAGGACATGGGCGTACGCCGCCTCATGGAATTCCTCGGCAATGTTTGCCCGCTCGTAGAGGATATGCCCGCGCCACTCAATACGGCAGGTGAGCCGGTTGCTCCTAAAGCCGACGGACCGGTTTCTGTATTCATCTTTAAGACTTCCGTCGAGCCTCACATCGGTGAAGTAAGCTACTTCAAGGTGATGAGCGGGACGCTTAAGGCCGGTGCCGACCTTGAGAATATTTCCCGCAGCAGCAAGGAGCGTCTGGCACAGATTTTCACAGTTTGCGGTCAGCTCCGCACTCCCGCCGAGACTCTCATGGCCGGGGATATTGGCGCTGCAGTAAAACTGAAGGATGTCCGCACCGGAAATACACTCGATGAGAAGGGTTGCGACTGGCAGTTCGACTTCATCAAATATCCCGCGCCTAAATACATCCGTGCAATCAAGCCCGTAAGCGAATCGGATGCCGAGAAGATGATGGCCATCCTCACCCGTATGCACGAGGAGGATCCTACCTGGATCATCGAACAATCCAAAGAACTCAAGCAGACTCTCGTAAAAGGTCAGGGCGAGTTCCATCTCCGCACCCTCAAATGGCGCATTGAGAACAATGAAAAGTTGCCAGTGGAATTCAGCGAGCAGAAGATTCCATATCGTGAGACAATCACCAAGGCCGCTCGTGCCGATTACCGTCATAAGAAGCAATCGGGAGGTTCTGGTCAGTTTGGTGAGGTTCATCTGATAATTGAGCCATACACCGAAGGAATGCCCGAGCCCGACACCTATAAGTTCGGAAATCAGGAATACAAACTCAACGTCCGCGACAAGCAGGAAATTCCATTGGAATGGGGAGGCAAGCTCGTTGTCTACAACTGCATTGTTGGTGGTGCGATTGATGCCCGGTTCATCCCGGCCATTGTCAAAGGCCTTATGGATCGCATGGAGCAGGGACCCCTCACCGGTTCTTACGCCCGCGACGTGCGTGTTATGATCTACGACGGAAAGATGCACCCGGTAGACTCCAATGAAATCTCCTTCCGTCTTGCCGGACGTAACGCCTTCTCCCAGGCATTCCGCGAAGCCAAGCCGAAGATCCTGGAGCCCGTATACGACATTGAGGTGCTTACCACCGACGATGCCATGGGTGATGTGATGAGCGATCTTCCGAGCCGCCGCGGTGTCCTCATGGGTACCGACAGTGAAAACGGTCTTAATAAAGTTCAGGCAAAAGTGCCTCTGAAGGAAATGGCATCTTATGCCACTACTCTTAGCTCACTCACCGGTGGACGCGCTTCTTTCTCTATGAAATTCTCCGACTATGAACTCGTGCCGACCGATGTTCAGGAGAAACTCCTCAAAGAATACGCCGAAACCCAGACAGAAGACTAATAATTCAGCCCCGTAAATATCCGGCCGGAAATATCCCGATGGGACATCCGGCCGGATTCTCATTCTCCTCCTCTGCGGAACATAAAGAGGGATGCAACCTGATGGCGCATCCCCCTTTAGTATATTTGCCTTACGCTTATTTCTGCAATTTCAGATCATAGTTCAGATCCTTATTCTCAGGAACCTTGAGGTCTGCACCAACGAGCGTCAGGGTGCTGTCGTTGGTTACGAGCATATAAAGCGTCGTGGTATCACCGTTGGAATCCTTTGCCTCAGGAACAAGACGCAGGTATTTTACATTCTGTCCGTCGACGGTCTTATTCTCTACATAAAAGTCACCTTCGCTCTTGAATGAATTCAGATTCTTATATCCGCCGGGAGCGAGGCTATCGAGAGCCACATAAGTCTGATTCAGATCATAGTCACCCTTTGTGTCCTTATCGTAGTCCAGGGTAAGGGTATAGCGCACTCCATCCGTATCAGCTGCAGGGAGAATACCGGTGTAGACAAGATCCTTGTCATCGTCTTTGCAATTGCCGTCTGTGCCACATGTCTTATTGCCACAGCATGCCGTCAGCGCAAGCAGGGCTGCGGCGAATCCAAAAAATACTTTCTTCATGATTCTTATTTAATTTAAGTGTAATCGGTCTGTTGTTTATGTGTTACCTTTCCTTATTATGATGCCTTTCACATCATTTCTTTTGTTTATAACGATTATATCTATCATATGGTTTACTCTCCTCCATATTCACAACTCTACGGCCATGCAGGAATCTACATCATTATCCTGAGTCATTACCTTGTATCCTCACCCATTCCGGATGAATAGATTTATTGTCTAAGTGATATTTCTTAAGGTCATGCAGGTTGCAATCTTGGACGCCCATTTCGCCAACGACGGAATATATAAAGCACGCCAAGCGGAACGGCAACTCCTATTACAGTATATAATAGCCAGAACAAATCTTCATGATTATTATAATGAATCACCATATGGCTGCCTATGTGCCCCCATTCCAGATCGTACCATAAGATTTTTAATGCACTGACAATCTTATAGCTAATGATATGGAACACGAACACATAAAGCGTATTTTCACCGATAAATACCATCAATCGTTTGAATGGATTTTCAAAAGATGCAATGAATGATGCGAGATGGCGCATTACAATCCAGCCCGACATACCGGTTATCGGAAGTGTTACAAGATCTTGCATCTGCCCCCGGTTATTCATTCCGCATGTATGAAACCATGCGCATACGCACAGGATAGCCAGACAAAGGAGTGTAAGCCATAAACGATTCCCGAGTTTTTCCTCCACATGGCGGAATATCACGCCGATTCCGAAGAAAAATACTCCCCATATCTCACGCAGCCCTCCATTGGGAATCACGGGTATCTTCAGGCCGAAGCCGAACCGATAGGCATTGAACCCTAACGCCATGAGACATACAATCACCGCGCACCATGGCAACGAAAGTTTTGTTCTCGAGGAAGTGGCTTTGCATAATATCAGAAAGAGGATACTCGCCACAAGGAGTCCGCGGAAGAACCAGAAGGCTCCGGCCATGAATTCATCATAACCGCTCATCGAGGTGACAATGGTGAATAATCGTCGGAAGAAATCCTGAGCCGTATATGGATGCGTCACTCCACCTGTCCAGTTTCCATGAGTCTCATTCATCAAGCCGATCTCGAAAAATAGATTATGAAGCAGGAGAAACAGAATGCTGAATTTGAGGAATGGTATGTAAAGACCTTTGAAACGGCGTTGACAGAACTCCCACGGCTTGTCGAGATTTGCTTCACTAAAGAAATATCCCGCTGCTATGAAGAAAAGCGGCATATGGAAAATATAGATGAAATTGGAAATCAAATCAGGCGGTTCGGCATGCCCCATCACCACGAATATGATTCCCAAAGCCTTGATTATGGATATAGTCGCATTTCTCATTATTGCTTCAATTGTCTTTCTAACGAAAAAAATGCAATATTATTTCCATATGTATTAAAGACGGCTTCCAAACGCACCGACTTTGAGTCGGTAACGTCTGAAAACCGTCTTTAGGATTATGGAATAATTATCAGATCCAGCGGATATAAGCGAAATCCATTCTGTGAGGCAACATCGCACTCTTCGGATATATACGCATCGCATACCGATAGATACCGGCCTCGCGCACCGTATCCTTAAGTTCGTAGGTGTAAATATCACCCTCACGCTTCACAATCTTTAATTCTTTACGACCGGCAAATGTATCCTGGCCGTCTCGATCGCGGTAGAGCACGAGTTCCACACCGATTGAATCTCCAAGTCCCTTGGTATCGATCTGAGCCTTTGCATCGAACTTATCGCCTGTGCTCAGCACGCCATTGTGGACATCAATTGCCGTAAGGCTTGATGAAATGACCTGGATGCTGTCCCACTTGGAAGCGACCTCCTCTTTCCATGCCACTATTTCGCGTGCTTTCTCGCAATTATGTGCGCTCAGCGCCGCGAAGCGGCTGGCTTCCGGTTTATAGAACCGGGCGATATAATCGTCAAGCTGACGCTTCATAGTGAAATGAGGTGCGATATTACCTATGCTCCGCTTGATGTACTGAATCCACTCCGGGCTATAACCCTTTGAATTCTTGGCGAAATAGAGTGGTATTATCTCATTCTCGAGCATTGAATAGATGGTAGCTGCATCCAGCTTGTCCTGCTGGCTCTGGTCGGTGAAGGTCCGATTGTCGGTGATGGCCCAGCCGGCTTTCTCATCAAATCTGTAGCCCTCATACCACCATCCATCGAGCACCGAGAAATTCAATACTCCATTCATCTCGGCTTTCTCGCCTGATGTACCGGAAGCCTCAAGCGGACGCGTCGGAGTATTGAGCCATATGTCAACTCCCGTTACGAGTCGTTTGGCCACTATCATGTTATAATCCTCAAGGAAGATTACTTTACCACGGAACTGCGGCATACGCGAAATCTCCATGATACGCTTGATCAGTCCTTGGCCTGCTCCATCCGCCGGATGTGCTTTACCGGAGAATATGAACTGAACGGGATAATTTTCATTATTCACTATCTTGGCAAGCCTGTCGAGATCGGTAAAGAGGAGATGCGCACGCTTGTAGGTGGCGAACCGGCGGGCAAAACCAATAATCAGCGCATTGGGGTTGATTTTTTCTACAATGCTCATTACCTCTGTGGGATCTCCCTGATTCTTAAGCCACTTCTCCTTGAAGTCCTTACGCACGAACTCGATGAACTTATTCTTCATTGTCATGCGAAGATTCCATACGGCTTCATCCGGAACATCGAAGATTCCTTTCCACATCTGAGGATCGCTCTGATTGTGGAATAATTCCGGATTAAGGTTCTCTCCATAGAAGTCTTTCCATTCGGTGGCTGCCCATGTCGGCATATGCACTCCGTTGGTCACATAACCGACATGAGATTCTTCCGGAGCATAACCTTTCCAAATGCCGGCGAACATCTTCTTCGATACCTCGCCATGAAGCCAGCTTACGCCATTGGCTTCCTGACATGTGTTGAGAGCGAATACACTCATTGAGAAACGTTCGTTGGTGTCGGGATTCTCCCGGCCCATATTCATCAGGTCGGCCCATGAGATTCCGAGTTTCGCGGGATATTCACCAAGGTATTTACCGAGCAACGACTCCTCGAAGTAATCATGTCCTGCCGGCACTGGAGTATGGACCGTATAAAGCGACGATGCACGTACGAGCTCAAGAGCCACATTGAACGATAGGCCATCATTCTGAACATAGTCAACAAGACGCTGCAGGTTAAGAAGTGCCGCATGACCCTCATTACAATGATATAATTCGGTCTTGATTCCGAGCTTGTTGAGCATTATGATTCCACCGATACCCAGCAGATATTCCTGCTTGATACGGTTTTCCCAGTCGCCTCCATATAGCTTGTGAGTGATCTGACGGTCCCATTCTGAATTTTTGTCGAGATCCGTATCGAGCAGATAGAGATTCATGCGTCCTACATTCACACGCCATACATGGCAGTAGACTATCCGGCCGGGATATGGCACTTCAAGCACCATAGGATGTCCGTCCTCTCCGGCTACTGCCTCTATAGGCAGCTGGTCGAAGTTCTGGCTTTCATAGTTGGCAATCTGCTGACCATCGATTGATAACGACTGCGAGAAATAACCGTACTTATATAGGAAACCTACAGCTGTCATCGGGATACGTGAGTCGGAAGCCTGCTTGATATAGTCGCCGGCAAGCACTCCGAGACCTCCAGAATAGATCTTAAGACAATTGCAAAGCCCATACTCCATTGAGAAGTAGCTCACCGAGGGAACCGACGTATCCATCGGCTGCTTCATGTAATCCTTAAAATCCTTATAAGTATCCTCGATACGAGCCATCATGACTTTGTCGTTGAGGATTTCCTTATAACGCTCGTAGCTGAGTTGTTGGAGCAACATCACAGGGTTCTCCCCTACTGTGCGCCAGAGGTCACGGTCAAGGTCGTGGAAAAGGTGCTTCCCTTTGCTATTCCATACCCACCATAGATTCTTCGACATCTCCTCCAAGGGCTTTAACTGAGAGGGTATCTCCGCGCTTACTGTCACTGTATGCCAGTTGGGAGTGTTGCTGTTGCTTACTTTAAGTTTCATGTTATTACACAATATTTTATTAAGTGTCGCCGCAGGCGTTTGGGTCTTGGCGAATCACTCATGGTTTATATTCCTTTAATTTATTGAATGCTTTAAGCGCCTACACATTATCTCCGCGTATTGCGCGCGAATGCGGTCTTGAATGCTTCGTAGTATTTATTTACAAAGAATTTCCAGTCGGCTTTTGCAGCTGTTAGGAATGCTTTGCCCCGGGCTTTCTGACGCAGATTCGTATCCTGCAGCAGATAGCTTATTGCTGTAGACGCTATCGTGTGACAGGCCTCCCCATAATTGGAATCTCCGCGCTTCACCACTTCCGCTCCGCATTCATCCAGACCATTCTTGAAGTTATCGAGAATCCATTGGCCGAAACCGGCTTTATCGTCGGTTATGGTTGGCACTCCGAAAGCCACGCTCTCCATGGGTGTATATCCCCACGGCTCATAATAGCTCGGGAATATGGTGAGATCGAAAGCTGGCAGGAGCGAATAGTAAGGAATCTCCATCACTCCGTCATGACCATCGAGATAACTCGGGACATAAATCACGTTTAGGCGACGGAAGCTCCCTTTCTCCTCAAGCTGCCGGATTCTCACGCATATCTCATCGTCATTCTCATTATAGAGGCGATGGGTCAGAAAATCCGGATTCACTCTCACATTTCCGTTATCGTAGAGATTAACAATCACTTCCCCGGAAGGACCGCTTACCCATCCCGGGACAAGAATAAAGGCCAGCACTGTACTGCTGTTACCAATCCTTTGCTCCATCTGCGCCATTACATCGAGGAACAAGTCAAGACCCTTGTTACGATATTCATGACGCCCGGATGTAGCTACCAGAAATGTATCGGCCGGGTATTCTTTGCCGGTCATTGCCTTGGCCAATTGAAGTAGTCGCTCGCGGCCATCCTTACGCAACCGGTTATACTTCACCGTCTTAGGGACAAAGTCCGGCTCGAAGCCATTAGGGGTGATCACCTGCGGACGAATCTGCAAAAGCTGTTCGCATTCTCGAGCAGTGACTTCACTCACTGTCGTGAAGCAATCTGCATTATGGGCTGCGGCCTTTTCCAGACTATGCTTCGACTGCATGTTGAGCTCCTCCGCCATCTGGTCGCCATTATACTGATGAAAATAATCATACAGCGGCTTCCCGTTGCAACATATGCTGCGTCCTATGCTTGTGGCATGCGTGGTGAAGATTGTCGAGACTTCCGGCTCCGTACTCTTTAAATATAGTAGCCCCATGCCGGTGGTCCATTCATCGAAATGGGCAATCACTTTCGATGGATTCGCCTTCATCTGAGCAATAATAGCTTTAATCACTATTGCCGATGCCACTGAAAAGGCGCAACTTTCATCATAGTCTCCATACGAATGCAGGGAATCCACGCCATATTGCCGCCACATTTCCCCGTATATTTCGGGAAGGTGTTTCGCCGTGTCGCCGGCATTCACAAGGATCACCTGAGGAGCCCCGGGAATATCCCATCGACCCACTCGGATTGATATGTTCCATGGAAGATTCAGCTTCACTTGAGCCTGACGCAACAGGGTCTTCCTTTCCTTGAAATAAGGAGACGGTTTGTTTGCCGTCCATAAATCCGGACCTATAAATATCAGCTTGTCGCCGAACTGGCTTCCGAGAGCCCGGGCTTTTGTCGACAACACGGCGTAGATTCCTCCCACCTTGTTGCAGACTTCCCAACTCGTCTCGAATAGTAAGTCGATCTGGCTTGCTATCGTGATGGATGCCTCTCGTCCCGACGTGCTGACATCATTTTTTCGTACTGTCATATACGTCTGTTTCTTACTTTAACGCACAAAATTACTAATAAAATTCATTTCCACATAAGATTTTAATAAATTTTTTCATTATTACCATTATTTTGTGCATTTTATTTCCCCTGCGTGCAATATATTGCTTCTATTGCGCGCAAGTTGAAATATATTGCCCCTCTTTTCCACGTTAATCCCTCCCCCGGCTCTGATTAAAAGGTGCGGGCTTCAATTTTATAAAGATATTTATCTTATATAATAAGAAATGCCACGCCAAAAATATCTGGCATGGACATTATCTTATTCTCCGGGCCTCCTATTTATTATCCCCGGTAATATTCCGATCGCACTCCGAGGGGCTCGGATTGACTTCGTTCTCCTAATTTACTCTCGCTTAGAACGGGAGATCGTCGGACGAATCACCTGCCGGGGCTTCAAAACTCGGTGTGGCATATGTGCTCTGAGGAGGAACTCCTGCTGATGTCGGGGCAGAAGTTGCAGCAGCGGCTGGAGCTGCCGAATTTATATCCCTGATGGCATACACATTTACATCCGTGTACCATCGGCCGTTAAATTCGCGGCTCTCAAGATCGAATGAGAAAGAATAGGTCTTCCCTGGCTCGCAACGCATTGTGTCGCAACGGTCTCCAAATATTGTGAATTTAACCCGGCGTGGATATGTGCCAGGAGTTTCCAATACATACTCATCCTTCTTCCAAGGCTTTCCGGCCTTTGACACTCCCTCTTGGCGACCAAGCACCTCTACAATTGTTCCTTCTATTTCCATTATTCTTTTCTTCATTAGGAATAGCATAGTGCTATATCCCTTTTATAATGCAAAATTACCATTTTAGAATCGCTTTCCAAAATTTATTTTCATTTTTTTTATTTTTTAAGGCACGCCCTCCCCCTTCTTATTCGTTATAATATTATGATCGAATTTATTGAAAAATATTTCCCGTCGCTCTCTCCGGAACAAAAACTGGCTTTCGAAGTGATGATGACGCTATATCCTGAATGGAATGAAAAGATTAATGTAATATCACGTAAGGACATATCCAATCTTGAGATTCATCATATCCTTCATTCTCTGGCCATTGCCAAATTTATTAAGTTCACTCCCGGCTCCCGGGTACTTGATTTTGGAAGTGGCGGGGGCTTTCCCGGAATTCCTCTGGCCGTCTTATTTCCTGGTGTAGACTTTCTATTGGCCGACCGCACTGCCAAGAAATTGAAAGTAGCTTCGGAGATTGCATCAGCTGCAGGGCTTAAAAACGTCTCCACTTTTCATGGAGATGTAGCAGAATTGAAAGAGAAATTCGACTTCGTGGTGAGTCGCGCTGTCATGCCACAGCCTGACCTCCTCAAGACATGCAGGAAGAATATCTCTACCGACCAGCAAAATCCTTTGCCTAATGGATTAATAACGCTAAAAGGGGGCGATTTGGGAGCCGAGCTCGGGAAGTTAGCAAAGATTAGCGAAGTTATCGACCTTTCCAACTGGTTCGTTGAACCATATTTTGAAACCAAAAAACTTGTTTACACGCCATGCATATAGCAAAATTTGCCTTTGCCCTTTTCGGAATAAATACGTATGTGGTGTCTGATCCCGCAACCGGCAAAGCAGCCATCATCGATCCCGGTATGATGGACGCGGAGGAGGAGGAAGCCATGTCCAACTATATAAACCGCAACAATCTGGAAGTGACCCACATTATAAACACGCATCTCCATGTGGATCATGCTATCGGGAATAAATTCAGCGCTGACCTCTTCAAGGCACCCATATATGGTCATAAAGATGACGAGCCATTGGGACAGCGGATCAAGGAGCAGGCGCAGATGTTTGGGCTGATGAACAGAATTGATGCCGTTTCACTATCTTCCTATCTCAACGATGGAGATGTAATAGAAATAGGAGAAGGACGGTTAAAAGTGCTCCATGTTCCGGGACATTCCCCCGGTAGCATCGCACTTTATGACGAGGCGGATGGCTTTGTGATCACGGGCGATGCTCTTTTTCAAGGCTCCATCGGACGCACCGACCTACAGGGAGGATCTTACCCGCAACTGATCGACGCAGTTAAGACAAAACTCCTCACCCTCCCCCCGGATACAGTGGTTTACCCGGGTCATGGGCCCGCTACTACCATTGGTGCAGAGCAAAAATACAATCCATTCCTCATCTAACCTACTGATTGTTAGAAATAATTAAATCATCTTCAAAATTTTCCGAATTTTTCGGAAAATTTTATTTTTTCCGTATGAACCGGAAAGCTATATTTCAATTTATAAATCCGTATGCTTCTCACGGCAAAGTTACAGCAAATAAAAATAAAAAGTCTCAACATATGTTGATATCGTAAGTTAGCTTAAGGGCAAAGGGAAGTTTTTTCTATCGATAGGATTGTTCGACTTTATGATAAAGCAAATGCCCGTCAGCAGTCGCACTGGATGCTGACGGGCTTAGTAATAATTTAGGTTATTCTTGCCGGTCGGGTCACTCCACGGCTGCAAGTATTACCTCCGATAGGGTTGGATGTCCGAAAATAGTATCTGCTATCTCATGGCGTGTTTTCCGGTAGGTGATCATATCGGCACACTGCTGAGTGATTAATGCCGCCTCAGCACCCATTACATGAGCCCCGACAAGACATTCTGTCTCCGCATCGAATATCAGCTTGCATAGTCCTTCCGGTTCTCCGAGAGCCAAGGCCTTACCGTTGGCGCGATAGAATCCTTTGCCGATTTCTACTTTCATACCGCGTGCTTTGCATTCTTCCTCTGTCAAGCCGGCCATGCCGCATTCGGGATAAGTAAATACTGCTGAAGGCACGACATTGAGATTTATTCCGTCGGCAACGCCACAGATATGATTCAACGCCCGCTTGCCCTGAGCCGTGGCAACATGCGCCAGCATCATACGTGCATTCACATCGCCGATGGCATAGATGTTAGGTACGTTGGTCTGCATATTGTCGTTCACGGCAATGCCACGCAGCGAGTATTCCACTCCGGCAACTTCAAGGTCAAGTCCTTCTACATTTGCGGCACGTCCAACAGCCATGAGCACATTAGACGAGGTGACTGTCTTTTCCTCCCCTTTCAGCTCATAGGTGGTTTCAATCTGATAGAAACTATTCTGCTCCATGCGCTTCACGGCCGCGCCGGTGATAATCTCTACGCCCTGCTTAGCCATAGCCTGCTTCAGACGCTTGGCAATGTCGCTGTCGAAAGGCGGCAGTATCTGCTTCATATACTCAATCACGGTTACTTTAGTTCCCATAGCATTAAATATCGAAGCAAACTCCATACCGATTACGCCTCCACCCACTATCACAAGCGATTCCGGCACAAATTCCAGGTCAAGAATCTTTGTGGAGTCGAGAACCCATTCCTGGTCTGCTCCAGGGATGGGAAGCGACTTCGAGCGGCTGCCGGTGGCTATGATGATGTTATCGGCATCATATTCCTCACCGTTGACGATGATTGTGGTATTGTTCTTGAATTTTGCCATTCCGTCCACCACATTCACCTTAGCGCGCTTGAGCAAAGCAGCCACGCCCTCTCGCAACGTATCGACCACCTTCGTCTTTCGGGCAATCACGCGATTATAGTCTATATCAAAGCTCACGTTATCGGCGCTATAATCATGGGCCTCCTTCAAGGTCCGGATCACGGCGGCATCCCTCACGAGGCATTTCGTCGGGATGCATCCCTCATTGAGGCAGGTGCCTCCGAGGCGACCTCCATTGATAAGAGTCACGCTCTTGCCACGGGCGGCAGCCCCGAGGGCTGTCTCATACCCCCCGGGACCGGCGCCTATAATTATTATATCGCAGTGCATATCCGATTATTTGTTGGCTTTCATGGCCCTATACGTCAGGATTGGCTTCTTGGCCGCACCTGTCTCATCCGGATGTGATATAGCCGTAGTGACCGGCGCACGTTTCACTGTCTCCGGATCCTCGATAGCTTCCTTTGCCACCTTGCGCATCACGTCGATAAATTCGTCGAGCGTCTCGATGCTTTCGGTCTCTGTCGGCTCGATCATCATCGATTCATGGAACAACAGTGGGAAATAGATCGTCGGAGCATGGAACCCGAAATCAAGCAGACGCTTCGCGATATTCAGCGTTGTCACGCCTGTGCTCTTGTCGGCGAGCCCGTCGAACACGAACTCATGCTTGCATGGGCCTTCAATCGGCAATTTATACAAATCCTTGAGCGATTCCTTGATATAGTTGGCATTCAGAGTAGCCATCGGGCCTACCAGCTTCAGGTTGTCGCGTCCGAGAGAGAGGATATATGCATAGGCACGCATCATCACTCCGAAATTGCCGAAGAATGTGGATACATTCCCGAGACTCTTTTCACCATCCACTACATCGAATGTGCCATCTTCAAGTTTTACCACCCGTGGATTGGGAAGCAACTCTGTAAGATGGGCTGCCACTCCTACCGGACCTGATCCCGGACCGCCTCCACCATGCGGCGTGGAGAATGTCTTATGCAGATTGATGTGCATGATGTCGAATCCCATATCGCCGGGGCGCACCTTTCCGAGCATCGGGTTGAGGTTCGCTCCGTCATAATAGAGAAGACCGCCGGCTTCATGCACGAGCTTGGCAATCTCCATTATTTCCGTCTCGAACATTCCGAGCGTATTCGGATTGGTCATCATAATGCCGGCGATAGTATCGTCGAGAAGGGGCTTCAAATCTTCTACATCGATAGATCCGTTTGGTTTCGACTTCACTTCCACTACTTCCAGACCGGCCACCATTGCTGAGGCCGGATTAGTTCCGTGGGCAGTATCCGGCACGATCACTTTCGTGCGCTTGTCGTCGCCACGCATCCTGTGATATTGGCGCATCACCATCAATCCGGTAAGCTCTCCGTGAGCTCCGGCATAGGGATTCAGGGTAAACTCTGCAAGCCCCGATATGCTGGCCAATGCCTGCTGAAGATTATAATAAAGCTCCAATGCTCCCTGCGCGCTCTTAACGTCCTGCAATGGATGCAGTCCTGTGAAAGCGGGATGATTGCACAGCTCCTCATTAATCTTCGGATTGTACTTCATCGTGCAGCTACCCAGGGGATAGAAGCCAGTGTCAACGCCGAAATTCTTGTTCGACAGATTGGTATAATGACGCACCACCTCAAGCTCACTCACTTCCGGAAGAGCGGGAGCCTCCTTTCTGAGAAGATCGGCCGGGATAGCGGAAAGGCCATCGGTTTCGTACTTATCGGCCGGGAGCTGATACCCTTTGCGACCGGGCTTCGAAAGCTCGAATATTAGTTTATCGTATTCTTTCATATCAATCCTCCAGCATCAAAGTTACCAATTTGTCGATTTCCTCACGTGTGCGCTTCTCTGTCACTGCAAATTCCACGAGTCCGTTACCAAGATCCACGCCTCCCATGATACCGTTCTTACGCAATTTTTCATTCACTGCCTTGATATCAAGATCGGTCTTTACTGTAAATTCTTTCAGGAACGGAGCATCGAACACTTTATGGAATTTACCACTCTCTATCAATTTAGCATAGAGATAGTGGGCGCCATCGCAACTCATCCGGTTTACTTCACGCAGTCCTTCCGGACCCATGAGCGACAGATAGATTGTGGCATACAGAGCCATAAGACTCTGATTCGAGCAGATATTACTTGTGGCTTTCTGCCGTCGGATATGCTGCTCGCGCGCTTGTAGCGTAAGAACGTAGCAGCGTTTCCCGTTGACATCGTTGGTGGCGCCTACTACGCGGCCCGGCATCTTGCGGAGCATATCATTACCGCAGGCTATGAATCCCAGATAAGGACCTCCGAATTGCAATGGCATTCCGAGTGTCTGACCATCGCCGCAGGCTATGTCAGCTCCCCATGAAGCAGGGGTACGAAGCACGCCGAGAGCCGACGGATCGCAATACATGGCCATAAATCCTTTGGCTGAATGTATCTCATCGGAAACGCCGGTGAAATCTTCTATTAGGCCGTAACGGTTGGGCTGAGGAAGCATAACTCCGGCCACATCCCCCTTGGCAAGTTCAGCCCGCATTGACTCAAGATCAGTAATACCATCCTTTTCGGGGATTACTGTAAGCTCGACTCCGTGGAATTTTGCATAAGTCTCCATCACCTTGCGGACGCGATGGCTTACCGTATCGGATACCAGCACACGATTCTTCTTGCGGGCCGAAGCCACCATCATGAACATCGACTCGGCGGCGGCAGTCGCGCCGTCGTACATCGAGGCGTTCGATGATTCCATTCCGGTGAGCTCGCATATCATCGACTGATATTCAAAGATATATTGGAGCGTTCCTTGCGATATTTCCGGCTGATAGGGGGTATAGGCTGTATAAAACTCGCTGCGCTGAAGAAGATGTCCTATTGTGGAAGGGCTGTAATGGTCATAAGCGCCGTTACCGCCGAACACCACTAATTTCTCATTCTTCTTACCCAGCTCGTCGAACCATGCGCGAAGCTCCTGTTCCGACATTCCTTCCGGAATGTCATATTCACCTCTGAACAGCACCTCTTGAGGCACATCGGAGTAGAGGTCGTCGACAGAAGCAACACCGATGCGTTCAAGCATCTTGGCGATGTCGGCATCGGTGTGCGGTATATATCTGTTGCTCATCACTCTTCGCAGATTTTTGCGTATGCGTCAGCATCAAGGAGGGCCTCTACTTCCTCAGGCGCACTCATTTTCACTTTCATGATCCAGTTGCCGAAGGCATCCTGGTTGAGCATTTCCGGAGCATCGGCAAGCTCCTCGTTGACTTCCACAACCTCTCCGGAGATCGGGCTGATAAGGTCGCTGGCGGCCTTAACCGACTCTACTGCTCCGAAATCCTCTCCTGCAGTCACTTCGTCGCCTACCTCGGGAAGATCCACATACACGATGTCGCCAAGCGCATGCTGCGCATAATCGGAGATTCCAACTACGGCGATTTCGCCCTCTATCTTAACCCACTCGTGCGACTCTGCATAGCGCACATCTTTCTTGATTTCGCTCATTGTATAATCGTTTATTTATTTGCTGATTGTATTGTATTTTATTTGTATCGCCTTATTTCTTATAGCTCTTGTCGTAGAAGCGCTTTTTTACTACTTTGGCGGGGAAAGTTTTCTTGCGGATACGCACCTCTACTTCCGTCCCGAGCTTATCGTAAGGCTTGTTTATCATGGCCATGGCGACGCTCCGGCCTGTGGAGATTGACCGATAGCCGGTGGTGATCTCGCCTACCTGCTCCCCATTTACCTCCACCGGATAGCCATGACGCGGGATTGCATTGCCTTCAAGCTCAAGACCTACGATGCGGCGTTTCACGCCTTCTGCCTTCTGGGCGGCAAGGGCGTCTTTGCCTATAAATTCCGGCTTGTCGAGCTTTACGAACATACTCAGGCTCGCTTCAATCGGGGTAATCTCCTCGGAGAGTTCATCGCCGTAGAGAGGGAGACCCACTTCAAAGCGGAGTGTGTCGCGACAGCCGAGACCGCAGGGCTGAACTCCCGCTTCCATCAGTTTATCCCATACTTTCTGGGTATACGCATGGCTGCCGTAGATTTCAAAGCCATCTTCACCCGTATATCCTGTACGGCTCACGATAATATCTTCTCCATCAACATGAAGTGTCTCAAAATTATAGAATTTAATGTCCTTCACGGGAAGACCGAGCACCTTCTCAACGGTTTCCTCTGCTTCCGGGCCCTGGATGGCCACTTCGCCATAATAGAGGCTCTGATCCTCCACCTTTACATCGAAGCCCTCGGCATTGCGCATTATCCATGCCACATCTTTATCGATATTGGAGGCATTGATCACGAGGAAGAATTCATTGTCGTTAACTTTATAGACAAGCAGATCATCCACAGTGCCACCATTCTCATAGCACATCATGCCATAGAAAATCTGACCGTCGGGCGCGCCCGTAACGTCGTTTACGAAGATATGGTTTACGAATTTCTCGGCTTCGGGGCCTGTGACGCGCACTTCGCCCATATGACTTACATCGAACACTCCGACATGCTGGCGCACTGCGTTATGCTCATCGGCGATACCCTTGTACTGAATTGGCATATCATAGCCGGCAAACGGCGACATCAACGCACCTAACGCCACATGACGGTCGTGCAAGCATGTGGTCTTGATTGTCTCTTCCATGTTTCTTTGATATTAGATCGTTTTCTTTTTTCTAAACTAAGCCATGAAGGTTTTATAGCTAAATACCTTCAGGACATTTTACGGTTCAAAATTAATATTTACGCCGTACCTTTCCAAATAATCCGCCGATTTTTTGTAATTTTGTGCGAAGAATTTTTATCTGAATCCGGCAGAAGGATGAATATTTCTCTCTATCTTGCTCGAAGAATCTCAATAGGCACGGGAAAACGCCGAGGGGCTCCGGCTGTGAAGGTAGCTGTGGCCCGCCGTAGCTTTGTCGGTGGCCGTGATGCTTGCGGCCATCGCAATCGTGGCCGGATTCAAACGCGAGATTACGGCAAAAATCGTCGGGTTCAATGCCCATATCTCCATCTACGCCGCGGCCGATGAGGCCAATGAGGAATATCTTGTATCCCTTACTCCATCCCTGCGGAAGATTCTTGACGACGCTCCTTATGTGGCCGATTACAGCCTTGTGGCCTCAATGCCCGCCATATTCAAGACTCCCACCGATTTCCAGGGCGTGTACCTCAAGAGTCTTCAGGGTGAGGGTATCAGGAATTTCATGACCGAAAATCTTGAGGAGGGTATGATTCCCGATTATCCCTCCGACAGCATCTCCAACGACATCCTTATATCCCGAATCACGGCCAACCGCCTCGGCCTTAAAGCCGGCGACCGTATCGACACCTACTTTCTCACTAACGATGTGCGTGTGCGCCCGTTGAAAGTGGCCGGCATATTCAACTCTCATTTCGATACATACGACAAGGTGTATGCCTATGGCTCTTTGCCGCTCATACAGAAACTCGGTGACATCCGGCCTGACCAAGGCACATCTCTGGCTATCCATACTCCTGATTTCAGGAAAATCGACCAATACTCATCCGATCTTTATGTCACTCTTTCCGATGCACTGGCCACCGGCCTTATCTACCGCCCTTACCGCCTCGACAACGCGTTCAATCAGGGCCAGGGGTATTTCCAATGGTTGTCGCTGCTCGATACGAATGTGGCAGTCGTGCTGACGCTTATGACTTTTGTGGCGATAATTACATTGATCTCCGCACTCCTCATAATAATCCTCGACAAGAAACGCTTCATCGGGCTGCTCCGGTCTTTGGGAATGGAGGCGGGAAAAGTAAGAAGAATATTCATATTTCTGGCCATTAAGATTACTGCAATCGGCCTCCTGATTGGAAACGCACTGATGCTCGCCCTCCTGATAGCGCAGGATCATTGGCATTTCATCCGCCTCGACCCTGAATCTTATTATATCGATTTCGTGCCGGTCGAAATTTCATGGACATCCATTGCCATGCTTAATATCGGTGTAATGGTCGTGGTATGGCTTTCCCTGATCCTGCCATCCTGGCTGGCGGCAAGGATCTCTCCGGCCGAAACACTACGCTACGAATAACCCTTATTTCCGGAATAACTCGGGCAGGAAGCGCGAGAGATAAAGGCGCCAGTTTTTCCAGATATGACCATCGCCGGTTTCAAGATACTCATAAGGATACCCATTTTCATCAAGAAGCCCGCGGAGCTGTGCATTATCATTGTACAGAAAATCCTCATCCCCTATCGCTATCCAGTAAAGATGGGGCTTCTTTGCGAATTGAGTCCGCAATTTTGACTCAAAATCATCATAAACCGGAGATGTCGTTTTCTTATCCGGATAGATGGCCGAGGAGAACAACCCTATATACCCGAACATTTCCGGATATTCTTTCGATATATGGAGCGAATGGAAGCCACCCATCGAAAGGCCGGAGATCGCGCGACTTTTCTTGGCGGGTATTGTCCGATAGTTATTGTCCACAAAATTCACAATTTCCGGGAAAGCCTTCTCAAATGTGCCATCCATAGTTTTGGGAAGATTAAATTCTGGAGCTTTCAATCCCTCGGACGTCTCACCGGGCGCGGCTTGCTGCGAAGCATTGCCATTGGGCATCACTATTATCATGGGCTCGGCTTTTCCTTCGGCTATTAGATTGTCGGCAATCTCTGCAGCCCTTCCAAGCTCACTCCACGCATTCTCATCGCCGCCCATGCCATGAAGAAGATATAACACCGGATAAGCCTCATCACTGCTCTCATAACCGGGAGGGGTATATACTGTCATTCTTCTACGCATGCCGAGTTCCTCACTTTCATACCATACTTTTGCAACCGACCCGTGGGCAACATCGCGCACGGAATAAAGGTCGCCTCTTTCGCCGGGAATGATGAAAATATTCTGCAAGGTCGAAACATCGCGCAGCAGATGGACATTCGACGGGTCGGTGATTCTTAGCGAGTCAACCACGAAAGTATAGCTATAGAGTTCTGAAGGGAGCGGAGGAGTCGTGAATTCCCATATCCCTTCCTTATTCTTTTGCATCTCGGCCGCGGATGGAAGGAAATCGCCTGTCAACACCACTTTCCCGGCCGTCGGAGCGCAAAGCCGGAACGTCACCGTATTATCCGGATTTATCTGCGGAGAAGTAAACTGCACATTGCTCCATAACGCTTGCTGTGCCGATATGGAAAATGCCCCCGATATAAGGGCCGCTGTCAATAGTTTTTTTATTGTCATGATGTTATGGTTTATAGGTCATAGTGTGACTCCTGTTTTGAAAATGGCAATGTCTTTATAACCGTTGACTTCCTGACGCACTTTCTTGCCGTCGGCCACTTTTAATATTTCCTCCAGCAAGATTTGAAGCGCGGTTTCAAACGACTCTCCCTCCACAAGTCGCCCTGCATTAAAATCAATCCAATTTGGTTTTTTCTCTGCGAGTCGACTATTTGTCGAAATTTTAATTGTAGGCACGCAGGTTCCGAAGGGAGTGCCGCGTCCGGTGGTGAAAATCACCATCTGGCATCCGCTCAGCGCCAATGCAGTGGAGGCCACAAGGTCATTGCCGGGAGCCTGAAGGAGATTAAGCCCCGGAGCGGAGATAGGGGCGGCGTAGTCCACCACATCAACCACGGCCGAATTACCTCCTTTCTGGACGCAGCCGAGCGATTTCTCCTCCAGCGTCGTGATTCCCCCTGCCTTGTTTCCGGGCGACGGATTTTCGTAGATGGGCTGACAGCTTTGCCTGAAATAGTCCTTGAAATCATTTATGAGCCTTACCTCTTTATCGAACACGTCCTTATCTTTTGCCCTTCCCATCAGGATGGTTTCCGCTCCAAACATCTCCGGCACCTCCGTCAGCACTGTCGTGCCTCCCCAGGCTACGATTTTATCCGACAATAGTCCCACAAGAGGATTGGCCGTAATACCCGATAATCCATCGGAACCTCCGCATTTTAACCCAACTTTCAGTGTTGAGATTGGCAATGGTTGCCGGCGGTCGGCTCTCATTTTCTTAATAAGTTCACGTCCTGTTTCCACGCCGGCCTCTACCTCATCTTCCACATCCTGCGCTACAATGAATCTTACCCTCTCGGAATCATAATCGCCGATCTCCTCGCGAAGCTCACTGATCTTGTTGTTCTCACAGCCAAGTCCGATGACTATCACCCCTCCGGCATTAGGATGGCGCGCCATGGCAGCGAGTGATTTGCGCGTGTTGACATGGTCTGCCCCAAGCTGTGAGCAGCCATAATTGTGGGTAAAGGCCATTATATCGTCTATTTCCTGTAGTCCGCCAAACTCCTCTTTAAGCCTCTTTGCAATGGCCTGCGCACTTCCGTTTACGCATCCTACGGTTGGCAGAATCCATAAGTCGTTTCGGATTCCCATTTCTCCGTTCTTCCTAAGATAACCGTTGACCAACGGTGCTTCTGAACTCGATTCAAGCCGCTTTATTGGAATTGGATTGTAAGAATAAGTGAGATTGTCGCCTAATGACGTGGCCATATTATGAGAATGTACCCGCTCGCCCGGCTCAATGTCTGCTACGGCTATCCCGATAGGATTGCCATACTTCATTATTTTCTCCCCTTTCTTAATAGGAAATAATGCAAATTTATGGCCGGTCGGCACATCGTCTCGCAAAGTCAACCGCTCCTCTGCTATTTCTATCGCTTCACCCTTTAGTAAGTCTTCGGCTATCGCTACCGCAACATTATCAAGAGGATTAATGCGTAAATATCTCTTATTTTCACAACTTGAATTCATACCTACTTTCTGATTATCAATAAAACGGATGGGAATTAAAAATATTCTGACATCCGGAAAAATCCCATCCTCTGTGATTAATCCTTTGCTCCTTTTACATTGCAGATTTTCTGATTCCTAATGTCATAGATGAAAAGATTCCGGTTAAGTATAAAAAAGAGAAGGGTCGCATGGAATGGAGTTTCTCGTGCTACCCTACTCAAATGTTCTTCCCGGCATCGTTTTGCCGGAAGATATTATCGTACTATTTTTACTGCTTTGCCATTGCTTACCTGAATGAACATACCTTTTTCCGGTGCTGTCTGTAACTCTCGCCCTTGAAGATCAAAGTATTTAGCCGGACTAACCTCTACCTTAAAGCCCTTCACTTCACTTGTCCACCACGGAGCGTTGTATAATACATCGCCATCAAGTGTTACTTTTGACATCAAACGGATTAGAGTTCCAGCATAATGCAATGTAGAAGTTGTTAATATCCCGGCAATATTTCCAAGTCCCTTAATCCATTCGATGGGTTCAAAAAAGGGTTCTCCAAGATATATTTCATATCCGTTTTCAACTAATTGCAACTTCTCTATACCAGTCTCATCTTCTGAAGCAGATTCTCCTATGCAGATCAACTTTTCAAACCTATAACCATTATTTGGTGAATATTTAGACGGAATAGCAACCCAAATCACGTCATCCGTCTGTAAAGAGAAGTCATATAACAATGCTTTCTTTTCAGGAGCCTTATCATCATAAAGATATACCTTTTCACCCTCTACTACTATGTCGAGACCGATTTTTTCACCGAACTCCGGATAATCCGGCCCGGCATTATAGTACTCGCGTAACACCGGAGTGCCATCATCGGCTATGGCTTCGCGTAGCTCATGATAAATTATTTCGGGATCTCCATCGCCCAACGGTTTACCATAATCAAGGTCTACCATCTCCCATTTCAAGCCGGCGCGGAGATAATTCTCTGCCCAAGCACCGAACCCGTATATCATGTACCCCACCATCAGCAGAGCAATCATTACAATCTTCTTCATAACTTAGTAACTTGTTGTTATTTTCCGTTTTACACTAAAAAACCCAGCCATGTGATAACTGCTTTGCACAGCATCTATACCGAACAGAGTTCCATAATAATAGCCATTTCCAAGACCATTCCATCCCCAATTTATGTGATAATAATAGGGATTGGAATATTCATTATTTCGATTTGATACTATCGATAATCCATCTGCTATAAATGCATGCCAACCATTTCTCGATGGGAATTTTACCCCTTCCATGTATAGCATATTGTTGTCAAGTAGTGCTTCCGCTGCGGCTTCATAATTAGCACCTGAAGTCCAATCGGAAATCTCGAACCCTCGATTAGCTAAAACAGCCAGGGCGCTATCGGTTTTTGCATAAGTCTGATCTCCTTCAGGAGAAGCATGAAGGTCGGTTGATATACCGCACATGAATCTTGCCATATTATTGCAGGCTATTTCATAATCTGTGGCTATATCATCCCCTACACTAGTCGGCATGATTGTATTGTCTATCTGATATTTTCTTAGCGTTTTCAGGATGTCGTAAAAATTATAGTATATTCCCTTATCTGTTATGTTATAAACAGAATGTGAGATAATTGTAGACACCGCCACACTTACGCAACCGAGTTGAGCCTTCGGCTTATCAGGATTTGCTTCATCCCAATATTTATTAAATGGATATCCTCCATGAAGTTTTGTCTTTACAATAGGGGGCACCAATACTGTCCATTCATCTCCATCCTGCAATTGGACATTGTTAGAGACATTCTGACTATAATACGCAGGCAGCACATTTATAATATTTGCCTTTACTGCTTCATTATCAAGATCGAGCCGCCCGGATTCAGAATATGCTAATACTGAAGGCCCACATGTCTTACTTGCCACAAATACGAATCCCCCATTGTTTCCATAATTGAAGATATGGCCAAGGGTATCTGTTGAATTTGCTCCCACTTTGCCGGAATAATCAGATAAAACCAATATGTATTCCACATCAAGCGGATTTATTTCAGTACGCGTTTATTACCTGCCATTACCGAATTGGCTATGGCCAATGCTTGAGCAGTAGATATAGTACCGGAACTTGAGAGTACTTCCCGGGGTTTAGCGTCCGGGACAATTTCTGGTTTTTCTTGGCTTGAACAAGCCGCCGTTGCCAATATCGGGACCACGGCAAAAAACCATTTGATGAGCTTTTTGGGTAAGGTCATACTCATACTACTTGATTTTTAGTGAAATGAATTAGGTTAACTTGAAAACATACAACATAGTGATATATTTTCGGCCACAAAGATAATTAAAACTTTTTTTAAACAAATTTTTTGTTAAATTTTTTCAAAAAAATTTTTTATTAAAGGAGAAGGCAGGACTATTTACACGCTCATTCTTCTGCTTTATGAACCTTAATTATCAGTGAGGAAGGATTTTAGTGCGGATGCCATACCCATGCTCCGGATACAGGCTACATAATCGGCTACTTTGGCGGTGAAACCCGGTATCAGGCTCTCGAAATCATGCACGAAGACCGTGCCGCCTACTATCCTTGCCACACTCCCCGGTATATCTTCCGGACTCCAGCTATCCCGGATATATCGCAAGTGATCTTCATCATCTTCCGGCGAAAATCCGGAATCCGGAGCATATAACGTAAGCAAAGCCGCGAATGTGAACAATTCATAATCGGCGAGGCGTTTCTGTGTGCGCCATATATCGAGGGCGGTCGGGAAATTGCGAGTTTCCCATTTCGACAAGGAATTGAGAGATATAGATTGAAGCATATGCCGGATATAGGGGTTATAGAATCGCTCTAATATGCCATCGGCAAACTGTTTCAATTCTTCACGGTTGCCATCGATCATCGGAAGCACTTCATGCTCCACCATCCGATTGATAAAGGCATTGACATCGGCATTGCCGAATGCATCCTTCACCGTCTCGCATCCCAACTGCAACGCTATCGGCACCATGCCTGTATGGCTGCCGTTGAGCACACGTACTTTCTTATCTCTGAATGCTCGCACATCCGGCAGGAAATGCACATTCATCCCCGCTTTATCGAGTGGCAATTCTTCTCTCACCGTGGTAGCTTTCTTCCCTCCTATCACCCAAAGATGATATAATTCTCCCTTAACCACCAGGCTATCCTCGAATCCGGTTGATCTATTTATTTTCTCAATATCATCATTAGGGAATCCGGAAACGATGCGGTCGACAAGCGTATCGCAAAAAATGCAAGATTCCCTTACCCATTCTTCAAACTCGCCGCCTAATCCGGCATCTTCAGCATGACGCAAAACATATTCACTGAGCTTTTGACCATTATCTTCTATAAGTTCGCAGCAAAGGAAAATCAATCCTTTCGACTTATCGCCGTTAAAATGCCGGAACCTGTGATAAAGCAACGCCGCGACTTTTGCCGGGAATGATTTCGCCATCAGATCAGACCCATTTTCTTTTTCGTATACGATTCCTGCTTCCGTGGTGTTCGATACGACAAAACGCAATTCCGGCGAAGTGATGTATCTCTTATATAAGGACGGGTCACTTATCGGAGAAAAGGCATCGGCAACGGAACGCACCAGACTCAGAGATTGCCGGGCCTCTCCATTGTCGATTCCTTCAAGAAGCACATGATAAAGGCCATCCTGCAAACGGAGATTCCGGATTGTGGTATTGTCTTTGAAACGTGGCGACACTATCACGGCCGATGCATCAATCAATCCCTGCCTGTTGGCCTCATCAATCATCGGATCGAAGAAGGCTCGCAGGAAATTACCCTCTCCGAACTGGAGAATCCTCACCGGACGTTCCGGCTTTTCAATCGTAGAATTGTTCAGTTGTCTCATCTTTTATAAAGATAAATATTCCCTCAGGCGATACCTGATATGGTGATCATATACGTGCAAGAATCCGGAACACTTTGCCGGGCTCTGCACCCCATTCCTTTAGTGCCATCCCGGCTTCTTCAGGGGCCACAATACGGCTTATCAATTTATCGGCCTGGCATTTCCCCAGGCGCAGATAATGAATCACTGCCTCAAAATCCGTGGGCATGGCATTGCGTGAACCTCGAATATCTAATTCCTTCTTCACAAACAGGCCCGTATGGAAAGTAACATCACTCTTGGAATAGCCTATGCATACCACTCTCCCCGAAAAAGCCACCTCATCTATTGCCATGACGTATGTGGCAGGCGACCCCACTGCCTCTATCACCACATCCGGGCCGAGTCCACCGGTAAGAGCGAGCATTCTCTCATGCACGTCGTTGCCGGATGTGTTGAGTGTATGGGTGGCTCCTAATTCCCGGGCAAGGACGAGCTTGCTGTCGTCGAGGTCGGCGGCGATTACCGTGGCGCCACGCAGGGAGGCGCGCACCACCGCTCCAAGTCCTATCATACCGCATCCTATGACAAGTACCGTATCTATATCAGTTACCGCTCCGCGGTCGACGGCATGAAAACCTACGCTCATCGGCTCGATCAGTGCCGCATCCCTCGGGCTGATCCCTTTTGCTTCTATGACTTTATTCCACGGCATGGAAATATATTCGCACATCGCCCCATTGCGCTGCACTCCGAGAGTTTCGTTGAACTCACACGCATTGGGGCGCCCTTTGCGGCAGGACGAGCATTTACCGCACGATGTGTAGGGATTCACGGTCACAGTCATTCCTTCTTTGAAGAGTCCCGCGGGAACATCCTCGCCGATTTCTGCCACAACCCCTCCGATCTCATGGCCGGGAATCACCGGAGAGATGGCCATCAGATTGCGGCCAAGATACGTATTCAGATCCGATCCGCAGAAACCTACATACTCCACTTTTATCAATACTTCATCCCTACGCAGCTCGGGAGCCGGAAGGGTCTTTACCTCGACTGTGCCGGGGGAAGAAATTTGTAGCGCTCGCATAATTTTGTTTTGGTTCATTTTAATATTCATATCTGCGCCTCTCCCTTTGCAGGCTTATATGTCAGGCCATACCAAGCACATACAATGAAGCATATGAGAGGCACAATATAGGCTATCTGATAGGTGGCGGAATTTGTCATTATGTAGGCGGTTAGCTGCGGTAGGCAGGCATTCCCCACAATAGCCATGACCAGAAATGCAGAGCCGCTTTTGGTATCTTCACCAAGACCTGCTATTGCAAGAGAGAATTGAGTGGGATAGATAATCGACATGAAGAACGAAACGCCTATCATGGCATACAGGCCTGCCATTCCGCCAAAGCCCATAATCACTCCGCAGAGCACCACATTTACCGAAGCATACACGGCAAGCATGGATTTGGGCCTGAATTTTCCCATCAAAAGAGTGCCAATCCATCTTCCGAGAAGGAATGCGAGCATATAGATGCCGAAGAAGGTCGTGGCAGTGGATTCTTCAAGCCCCGCAAACGTGCAGCAGTACACCAGGAACAGACTGTTGATGGCCGTCTGGCCGCCGTTGTAGAAAAATTGGGCTATCACTCCTTTGCGCAGGCGTGGACGCTTCAACACCCCGAAATTGATTAATTTTCCTTTATGCCCCTCTTCATCCTTTATTATGGGAAGGCGCGAGAATATGAACACGAGGGCAAGGACAATCAGCAGTATAGCAAGGGCAGTATAAGGCCCTTTCATCAATTCCGTCTCAGTATGGATGTAGCCATTCCAGCCTCCCGGATAATCGGCAGGAAGAGTTTCGCGGCTATAGGAATTGCCGCTAAGCACCAGTTTGCTAAGGAACATTGCCGATATAAAAGCCCCAAGCCCATTGAAAGATTGAGCTAAATTCAGACGCCGTGAGGATGTGGCCGGATTTCCCAGAGCGGTCACATAGGGATTGGCCGCCGTCTCGAGAAAGCACATTCCCGTAGCGATGATGAAGAACACGCAAAGATACCCTCCGTAGGCCTTGATTGACGTGGCAGGGAAGAACAATAAGGCTCCCGCCGCTGCCGTGAGGAGACCGAATATAATGCCGGCCTTGTAACTGTAACGCTTCATGAACATCGCTATCGGAATCGGGCAGATGAAGTAGGCCAGCCAGTATGCTGTCTCTGTAAAGGATGCCTCGAAGGGAGTAAGCTCACACGTCTTCATCAGCTGTCGGATCATTGTCGGCAGAAGATTAGCACTCACAGCCCATACGAAGAACAGCGTGATTACGAGAATCAGAGGTATCAGATATTGGTTTTTCGTTTTCATTGATAAGATAAATTTTGAAGATGGATCCGCAGATTCTCATTCCGACATATTTTTTACATATGGGAGATCCGCAAGATGCTTGAATCCATAGAATTTCCTTGCATTCTCTCCGAGGAAAAGAGATTTCTCCTCATGGGTCAGTTCATCGGATTTTGTCACGAAATCGTACGACATCCGATAAGTTATCGCGGTAATGGTGCGCGGATAATCGGAACCCCACATGAGCTTGTCCCACCCGACGGTATCGGCGGCGGTACGNNGAAAAACCAATATCTGATACCTCTGGGTACGTATAGCCTTCACCGCACCTTTGAACGGATAGAACTCCGAGTTAAAGAGCCATGTGATGCCTCCCGATTCTATCATTACATTCTTATTGAGCGCAAGTTTTATCTGGTAAAGCCAGCCGGGAGTCGTAACCATTCCGAAATGGCCAATAGCAATTTTCAAGTCGGGGCACTCGGCAATCACCTCACTCATCTCCCCGGTCTGCGTATCCCCGTCGGCAAGAGTGATGGAAAGAATCATTCCCTTTGATTCCATGAATTTGAAAAGCTCCATCATCTCCGGGGAATTAAGCCATACCCTCCCCTCGGGCAAGAACAACCTATGTCCCGGAATGGCAAGGGCCCTGAATCCTCGGGCGTGAAGATTCCGAGCCTGTGCCATGAACTCAGGTTTACGAAGATCGCAAAGGCCACACACAAGGAAACGGCCGGGGTATTGCCGTTCCACTTCCTCCAGATAATCATCCTGATTACCGTCGATGAACTCCTGGGTCACCACCGCCGCCGATACTTGCGCATAATCCATATTGGAAATGAATACTTCGGCAGAATTGCGTCCATCGATCATGAAGGGTGGCACCATCTGGCGCTCCTCACCCATGAAATTGCAGCGTCCGTTGGGCATCGGAGATATGGGAAGTCCGTTTACGACTGTGTCCTGCCTGAGCCACAGATGGGCATGGGCATCGATTATTTTATAATCCATGGCAGATTCATGTGTTTTTCCAGCTGACCCGCTGCTGATTGCCGATAATTTTCCTTACTGCTTCTATCATTGCCATGTCGGGCTGCTCCTCAACATATTGAATGTTCTTCATAACATTGGCCGGATTAGCCGAACTGAAAAGCGTTGTGGCAATCCGCGGATTGGATACAGAGAACTGTATCGCTAATTTTTCTATAGAGGATCCTTTTTCAGCACAATATTTCGCCGCCCTTTCGCAGGCTTCGACCAGTGATTTCGGAGCGGGATGCCAGTCGGGTATTCCGCGCTGTGAAAGTAAGCCCATCGAAAGCGGCGAGGCATTTATGATGCCTATTCCACGGCTCTCGAAAAAGTCAAGGAAATCAAGCAGTTTGTCGTCGTTCAGTGTATAGTGACAGAAGTTGAGCACGCTTTCCACCGTCCCTTCCGGAGAGTGTTCTATCACCCATTTAAGGTTTTCGAGCTGCAAGTCGGTGATTCCCACATGGCCTACGATTCCTTTGTCGCGTAGCTCAACAAGCGCGGGCAATGTCTCGGATACTACCGTCTCAAGGTCGGCAAATTCAATATCATGCACATTTATCAGGTCGATGAAGTCGATGCCCAGACGCTCCATGCTTTCGTTTACGCTTTCCTGCGAACGCCGGCCGGTGTAATCCCAAGTGTTGACTCCATCTTTTCCATATCGGCCCACTTTGGTAGATAGATAGTACTTCTCGCGGGGAATCTCCCTCAGTGCTTTGCCAAGCACAGTTTCCGCCTTATAATGCCCATAATAGGGGGAAACATCTATGAAGTTGATTCCATTGTCGATAGCCACATTTACGGCCTCTATGGCCTCACTCTCTTTCGTAGCGCGGAACACACTCCCCAGTGATGATGCCCCGAAGCTAAGTTCGGAAACCAACATCCCCGTTTTTCCTATTTCTCTATATTTCATAATCGGCTCTGATTGTAATTATTTAACGGTGATTTATTCTTCTAATAGTATTTCAATATCTGAATAAGCCATACGCTCACCTTCGCTGATTGCATCTGCGTCAAGACGCAGCACAGAAGATTCCGTAGGCTCAAATTTCACATTCTGCCATATCGGATAATTCACAATATTGGAAAATTCTACTCATGGCATAGGTTTCGGATCATTCATAATATGTGGAGCGGTCGATCCGGTGCATTTCATTGGCTCCGGCATACCATCCGTCGCCTCCATTTGCGCCGTCAAACCACACTTCAAAAATATCGCCATATTGAGTAAAAAGCTCCTTCAGCTGATTCCTGAAATATGCCACATATTCTTTCCGGCCATAATCCGGATGATTCCTGTCCCATGGTGAAAGATACACGGCAAATTTCAATCCTTCTTCCCTACCGGCATCAGCCAATTCCTTTACCACATCCCCTTTGCCGTTCTTCCAAGGGGCATTCTTGACCGAATATTCCGTAAATTCCGAAGGCCACATACAGAAGCCGCAATGGTGCTTTGCCGTAAAGATAATCCCTTTCATGCCGGCTTGCTTGCATATCCTCGCCCATTGCTTCACATCGAGATTCGCCGGATTGAATAGATCAGGGCTTTCATTGCCGAATCCCCATTCCTGATCTGTATAAGTATTCAGAGAATAATGAATAAAGGCATACATATCCATATTCTGCCATTCTATCTGCTTATCCGTAGGCACAGGGCCGTAAGAAGCCGGTTCTGAGACTTTAGCTGTTGCGGCAAATAATGGCAACATTAGGCATAGACCGAGCAATGCAAACAAGTTTCGGATCATGATGAATGATTAGGTTGATTTGGGTTATATTATGAACATAAAATCATAATCTCTACAAAATTACAAAAATATTTTGATATAGCTGTCACCCTGCGGGCTTTATCTCCAATATAACAGCCCGCAGGGTGATCCTATTTATTTCTTCTTTTCGTTCTATGAGAGCTATCGCACAATGAATTTCTTTCCGCCGGATATGTAGATTCCTGGAGCAAGATTATCGTGAGTCATTCTTCTTCCCATCAGATCGTAGACCGCGGCATTTTCTTCGGCTGCATCCGTAATGTCGGATACTCCGCTCGACACCCGGTATAACTGAATATAGGGAAATACTCCGGTATAATATTGCGGAAAAGGTCTTGAATAATAAGAGTCATCATAATCTACACTACTGGTAAACATCCTGTAACCATTACTATTCTCTGTCACGGCATATCCACAGCCATAACACTTATTTTCTTGCGTCAGATAATATTTTTTACCATCCCTCTCTACTGAATGCAGATGCAAAGGCATGTATGTGGGAAGGGCATATAAAAATGATTCATATCCGGTATTGTGCCCATCGCTGTCCTTGAATATCACTGTAGCTCCGAAATAGATGTCATATTGTTCCTCGTTCCATTTAACCTTACATGTCACCTGACGGGGTGGAAAGACTATACGATCATTGTAGATATTACCTTTCACCCAGGCATCCGGCAAAGCAAAATGGGATGATATGATTATATTTCTGACATATATTTCATCACCGGCTACAACTACTTTGATGGGCCGTTTCACGTCGGGAAGATAAGAAGTGGTGGCAATTGTATCAGCCGGCTCCTCGGTTCCGGGTTCGATTTCTTTCCACGACCCTATCAGCATCCAATCCTCCTCCGGCAAACCGGCAGGAGGAGTTATGAGGTAATCGACCGTCTTGATGCTCTGAGCACGGAGTTCACAATTTCCAATAAAACCCACAAATAAGCAGAAACTTATCACACCCATTATCGCTCCTATAATAGCTTTTATTGAGATTTTCATATACTTGGTCTCGATAATGAATTAATCATGTTATGTTTATTACTCTTCAGGAGCTTCAAGATAAGCCCGCTCGCTCACCCACTCTACTCCATATTTTTCGTTATAAACCATTACAACATAGATTGAAGTATCCTCCGTTGTATTAAAAGGCATGGTGAAGATCATGGAGCGTGGCTTCTCATCACCGTTCTCCCACATTATATTGTATGGGATTTTTGTGCCGCTGTTTTTATTTCCTAATTCATCATAATACAAACTAAAATATTTCTCTTTCCCGTTTACATACACTTTATAATATAAATTTTTGACAGGCATTAGTTTTCCGTCTACGCTGTAACGGTCGCCGGTAATTTTGAATCCCTTGTCATATTTTTCTATTTCGGGCGCTTTGGGAATGAGTGATCCTGATTCGCAAGGCTCCCAAAAGGAGCGGGAGTTTTGCTCTGCTTGATAGAACCTATCATCACCGCATTCCCAGCTATAGCCAGGAGTCCAGCAGTCACCTTCTCTATAGCCGTTGGCTTTAATGCCATACCAATGATTCGGGTTACTGAAGGTCTTATTTTCAGGATCATAATCAAGGGCAAAATCTTCGGTAAGAAAGTACATCTTGCCCGGATCATGATTAGGATTTAAATTGCCGGGCTCATAGGTAAACATAAAAACAGAATCTACAGTGAAAGTGCTCTGTGTAAATTCCGGAAAATAATAATGTTGTCCGAGTTTTTTATTTGATTTAAAGATTAATTTTCCGTCCTTAAGTCTCCCTTCCATCCACCAGTTCCACCATCCGGACAGCATTCCTTCCACATATACTTTATCCCCGTCAAAAATAATATTACGCGTTATTCCTTTACAATATTGCTGCCCTGAAGGATAGGATTCCCCCATCTGATATACGTTATAACAGATCATCGGTTCATCTTTCGGAAGATCGACGAAACTTAATACTTCTTTATTACCATATAGAGTAGATCCGATTGCGCTCGAAAGGATGATGATGAAAATAAATATCTTTTTCATATAGCTGCATTTATTCTATTTCCATAACGCAATGAGATTATTATTATTGCCGAAAGAAAGATATAAAAAATGAGAGCGTGCCGGCAAAAACCGATACGCTCCCGTCGTGGTTTGTATCCAATATCTATGATTCCCGGAGAATCAGAGGAGTTCGATACTCCGGCGGATAAAGGCTGCCAAAGCCTCTCCCTTCAACAGATTCCCTTTCAAGAGGGCAAGGTCGATTATCTGCTTTACGGTGGGCACGGTAGCGGCATAAGCCTTCACGATGCCTTCCTCCTTATCGCGCAATTCACCGACTGATTTCTCTTTCTCTGAAATCTGATCGCGGAGGGCGTTCTTTTCAGCCTCCTCTTTCTTCTCATCCTGTTGCTTGCGGAGATCTGAAATCTCTCCGTTCAGTTTCTCAACATCCGAGCGGATTGGAGCCACTTCGGCTTCCAAAGCCTTCTGAGCGTCGTCCACAATCTTGCGGACAGCCGCCTGCTCCGTATTCACCACTACCGAATACATATCCGGCATCTGGCCATAGAAGTTCATTCCGGGCTGCATCGCGGCCATCTCCTTCATCCTACGCATCATCTCATTCTGCGTGATTGTGGCCGGTGCATCGCTGGGCTTCAGGGCATTGTATTCTACTATGATGTTCGTATTCGCCACTTCCGGAAGCTGGCTGCGGAAGATGCCGGTAAGAAGGTCGGCCTGAAGCGGAGTCAGGTCAGCCACCTTGTCCTCATCCTTGCGGATCAACCGTTCGGGCGTATCTGAATCCACACGGGCAAAATGAACTTTCTCCAACTTGCTTTCAAGCATCTGCACCACATGCTGATCGAGCTGGCCATTCAGAAGGAGCACATTATAGCCCTTCTCCTCGGCTCCCTGAATATAGCTGAACTGCGCTTCCTTGTCGGTGGCGTAAAGATATACCACTGTACCCTCCTTGTCGGTCTGGGTCGACTCCACGAGCTTGCGGTATTCCTCGAGCGTGTAATACTTGCCGTTGACATCCTTCAGCAGGAAGAATTTCTTGGCAGCCTCATAGAATTTCTCATCCGTGAGCATTCCATATTTGATGAATACCTCGATGTCGTCCCATTTCTTCTCGAACTCGGCGCGGTCGTCCTTAAACATCTTGTCGAGCTTCTCGGCCACCTTCTTCGAGATGTAGCTTGAAATCTTCTTCACCTGTTGGTCGGCCTGCAAATAGCTTCGGCTTACGTTCAGAGGGATGTCGGGCGAATCAATCACGCCCTGCATCAACATCATGAATTCCGGAACCACGCCCTCTACCTGATCCGTGACATATACCTGATTGCAGTAGAGCTGAATACGGTTGCGCTGAATATCGATATTGTTCTTGATTTTCGGGAAATAGAGGATGCCGGTGAGGTTAAACGGATAATCCACATTCAGATGAATCCAGAACATCGGATCCTCCTCGCCTGGACGCAACTCATGGTAGAACTTAAGATAGTCCTCATCCGTAAGGTCTGCGGGCTTGCGGGTCCAAAGCGGCTCAGTGTCATTCACGACAAGATCCTTGTCAGTGTCGACATATTTACCGTCTTTCCATTCCTTCACCTTTCCGCTGACTACGGGTACGGGCAGGAAGCGGCAGTATTTCTTCAACAGTGTGTCAATGCGCTCCTGCTCGAGAAATTCCTTACTGTCATCATCGATGTAAAGAATCACGTCAGTTCCGCGCTCCGTCTTGTCGGTTTCGGTCATGGTGTATTCAGGGCTGCCGTCGCAAGTCCATTCCACGGCTTTCGCTCCCTCTTTATATGAAAGTGAACGTATCACGACTTTCTTCGATACCATAAAGGCCGAATAGAAGCCAAGTCCGAAATGACCGATTATGGAATTGGCTGTATCCTTGTATTTCTCAAGGAACTCCTCCGCACCGGAGAAGGCGATCTGATTAATGTATTTATCGACATCCTCCGCATCCATTCCGATTCCATGGTCGGATACGGTAAGGGTGCCGGCTTCTTTGTCGACTTTCACACGCACGTCCATTGCACCGAGTTCGCCCTTAAACTCGCCGAATGATGATAACGTCTTTAATTTCTGCGTCGCATCGATGGCATTCGATACAAGTTCGCGCAGAAATATCTCATGGTCGCTGTATAAGAATTTTTTGATTACGGGGAAGATGTTTTCGGTTGTTACCCCAATTTTTCCTGTTGACATATATTCTATTTTTATTTTCAGTAATTTCTATCTATTCATTTACAAATTCCGTGCCACTCCTTTAGACCGCGGCATAAACTCTTTTATATCTATAACAAATAATTCGGCCTGCCGACCGATTCTCCGCCCCTAAATTTATCTTATTTTCATCGACACCCCAATCAGAATAATACATCATCTCTCTGTGCGTTATATAGTCAGACCCGGTGATATCCTTGATTGATTGAAGGTAATAAGGGGTCGTTTCAATTCATATAACCCAATCCAATCTATCTATGAAGTTAAAATTATTTATGGCCTCGGCAGTGGCTGGTGCAATGGCCTTCACGTCATGCTCCGGCTCAAAAAAACAGGCTGACTATGCAGGCTATTCCTCGGAAGAGGAGTTTTTGGCATCCCAGCCGGTGCAAAGCGCCCAATATCGCGCCGACTATTTTGAAATAGGAGGTGAAAAAGCCAGAAAAGGCCATTTTGACGGCCGGGTTCTTTTCGCCATTTCTCCTGAAAAATCAGGATTCTACGTATATGAGAATGGCAACCGCACCAAAATCAATTACACCGTAATGCTCGACCGCCCGTTTGAGAAAGGCGACAGCGGCATTTATAGAAGTGCCGATGCCAATGGAAAGCCGGTGACACTTCGTCTTGACTCAGCCGTGTTCAAGTTGGCATTTGAAAAGCACGACAATCCCGTTGTCATAAGCTTTGAGGAGCAACCCATGAATGTCTACTCCTCTTATGAGGCATGGGAAAAGATGAGCGAAGAATCCGCTCGGAGGAAATAATCATTGAGCCACGTATAGCCGTTTCAGTTCGCCAGCAGTCACAGAGAGAGCCGCACCCCTACGGATGCGGCTCTCTTATTTTTGGAATTCTTCTGTAGAATCAATCATTCCATGTGCAGGAAGTGAATTCAAAGGTAGCCTTTGCGGTCACGGTATAAACGATGGTCTGCTCATGCGTGGTAGTTCCGTCGTAGGTGAAGAAATGGATTGTGACTGTCGGATTGAAGTCGCCCACCGGAGCGATGTCGGGATAGAGCTGTTTCAGCACTCCCGGGCATACTTCATCTTCAAAACGCTTCTTCATCAGGGCCACTACCTCATCATCGGTCATCCCTTCATAAGCCTCTGGATATTGCAAACGTGCTGAGGCTGCACGGAGGTCGATATTACCCTGATATGCGCTGGCGCCGGTATAGTAATCGTTGTTACCGTACGAGGTTACATATTTTGCACCGTCGGGCACATTTGCCAATACCCAGTCGACACAAGCCTGATAGAACATAGTGCTTACCGGCTGCCCTTTACCCTTAGGCAATGTAAGGTCGATAGAGGGATCCATCTGCCATTTTCCGTCACGGCGGACGAACTGTGAGGTGACGTCGCGCACTCCATTCGATGTTATGGCATCCACCCATTTCGTCCCGTCGTATACCCACTGGGCACAAGCATATGTGGTCTTGCCTCCGGAGTAGTATTTATAAGCTACATATAGTTCCTTATCCTTTTCAGCATAGGGATATTTGCGGCTCAGATAGAGAGGCAGATATTCCGCAGGCTGGGAGTTGGAGAAGTTACCGTATGTGAGACCCATCTCAGCGTAATCATCCGGCTGTATCACCAGAATATCATTACCGGCGGCCTTCCATGAGGAGCCGTTGTAAGTATAGGCCACATTCCGGCCGACGGATGGAAGTGTCACGGCGCGGGTAGCACGACGAGGCTTGCCGTTGGTAGCCGGCTCAACTGATATGACTACCATATTAGCATTCACTATCTCTCCGGATTGTGAAGTCTGGGTGAAATAGCCGTGAAGAATCACGTCGGCACCATCCGTGAGCTGCGCTTTTAAATCCTCGTTTACATAATATATGCTTCCGCGCACATCGCTACGCCCGTCGAAGGCGAGATTGATATAGCTGCCGGAGATATTGACTTTCCCCGACATACGCCCATAGACTGCAAGCTGCGGGTCGGCGTTGCCGTTGGCCGCAACGAGATAGTCAGGCGAGAAGTATACAGCTTCGGGATAGGTATATTTCATATTGCCGGCGGCTTTTACCGTGGCATCGTCAAGTCCTATCTGAAGACAATTCTTGTACGCGCTCAATTTGGTCGTGATCTCAAGGCAATCTCCTATCGAATATGTACCGGCCTCATAGCTTCCCGAATAAGCGAGAATCGAGCCCCCCTTGTCGGAGAGGATAAAGCCTCGGGTGCATGTGCCCGTCACAACTCCGGCCACCTTTATTTCCTGACCTTTCACCAATCCGGGCTTCAGGACATCTGTCATCTCAAATTCCGGAACATCGAAACTCGGGTCAATGGATGATTCCTGATAGTTCACCACCACATAATCACCCTCTTCAGCATCCGGATATGCCTCGCTGAGGAATCCGGGTACATATGCGTTTGCCGGATATGAAGGTGTGAAGGACGTAGCGTAATTTTCGTCGCTGCCATACGCTGCCTGATAGTCGGCATCTGTAACGGTATACATTCCCGCACGATTGAGTGCCAGCATTACGTCGGGTAATTTGCCGGCCTCTTTGTACGTAACATTGATAGCTGATCCGTCGGAGAGCGTGAAATATGCGAACAGCGAATCAGATAGCAGATTAGGGATATATCTGTCGGCCGGAGTCAAGGCATTAAGATAATTTCCGGTGGCAACAGCCTTCAACGCGGCTATCGCACCCGGTTCGCCGTTGATGCTGTCTTGAATGGCCAGCTGCTTGTTGAAACGGTTGTTGGCAATTCTTGAATAATCGGCATCGGTCAGCGTATAGGCAAGCGTACGGACATCGGTATGCTGCTGACCCCCCACGAAGCCCTCAAGCTGGTTATTCCAGCTATCCTCGCTGCATGAGGCCAGTCCAAGCGCCAGTATCGCAACCGGAGCGATCCTCTTTATCATTGTTTTCATCTTTCTTTCCACTTAGAAGTTGATTTTTAATTTTACGCTGAATGTGCGGCCGAACGAATAGAATGTACGGAACGCATTGCTCCATGTGCCATCGGCTCCGGTAAGAGTGTAGGCATCCTTCACATAGTTGTAGCCCAGAAGATTGTTGACATTGCCATAGATGGTTGCTGAGATCTTGCCAATGTTGAAACGATAGGAAGCGAAGCAGTCGAGCTCATTGCCCCATGGAATCTGCCATGGCTTGCCTACGTTGATCTCTGCGCCCGGAGTGTATGAATCGCTTGAAATCTCATAGTCCGAGTAATTGCGAGCGGAGCATACCCAGTCGGCACCGATGCGGAAGCCCTTGAAAGGCTTGAACGATACGCCGAGATAGCCGGTTGTCTGTGCGGAACCACCGATCTTTCTGCCCTTCTGCATTACTGTCGCGCTGGCATGATCGGGGGCAAGGATACCCGATGCGAGGGTGCCGTCGAGTTTAGCAAGCGGTTGTCCCTGTTCGGTATAGAAATAACCCGTAGGATTGGAATCCCATGTCCAGTCGCCTATTGAGAGCATACCGTCGAATTCTACCCAGGGAGCTGGAATATACTTTGCATTAACCTCGATTCCCATATGGCGGGCGTTCACACCCGACATATTCAGAACGTAATACTGGCCTGCCTGCGGTCCTGTCCGGATCTCTCCGGTGCGCGTTGTGGTCTTGTCGCATTTGTCGATCCATTCCGTGAAATAGAGATTCACATTGGCAGAGAATTGACGCGAATGGTAACCGTAACCGATCTCCACCGAGCCAATCTTGGAATTCTTGGGATTCGGATTGGTGGCATTGCTTGTAGCCGATGAAAGGAATACTCCATAGGAGAAGAACGGAACTCGCGAGATGAAACCACCGTTGATGAATACATTGTTGTGTTCATTAATATTATAGTTTACACCCGCTTTTACAGTTCCGCCGATAAAGTTCTTCGTATCCGAGCGGGCATGCTCCGCGTCATAATAGAACATATCCTTACGCCAGTAGCTCGTATTGTTGAGCGATCCGGCAAGGATGGCCGACAGTTTATTATCAAGACCCGTATATTCCAGCTGAGCATAAAGACCCTCCTGCACGGTGAAGCCGTCGTAGTTTCGATAGACGACGTCACCTACGCCGAGTTTCTCATATTTCCAGTTGGGATCGAGGGCTGCCTTGTTGTACTCCGGCTTCACATTCTTACGGCTCTCATAGTTCATATAGTATTCGCCCTCATAGAGATCCACTATCTTATTATTGTGATGGCCTACATAATAGCGCACATCCAGACCTCCGGTGAACGTAAGAGTTTTGGGGATGAACTCGTTCTTGTATGTCGAAACGAGGCCATACCATTCATGGCTGTTGTTGCTTGCCGACATCACCATATTCGACCCCTGATCCGAAGCCATGTTCATCATCTGGATGGCAGCGTAGTCGAATGTACCGTCGGCACAGCGGAATAATGTATTAAGTACACCCTGTGATGCGCCATACCATGAGCTGTTGCTCAGCGATGTGCCGTTGTAGGTGCCGTGTCCCTGGCCGCTATATCCGCCGCCGTTTGCAAAGGAGCAATAGAACGTGGTGGACCATGATGATTTGTAATCAATCTGCCAGATATGATTCAATGAAATCTGAGGCTTGTGATAGAAGTTGTAGCTCGAACTTTTGCGCTCGCCATGGATTCCGAATCCGTAAGTAGGATTATAACGATAGGGGCTCTCGCCATCCATATAATCCCGCACATTCTGCCATCCTTCGATGGTAAGGCCGTCCTGACGGCTGCGCTGGAAGTGAGTCTGCGGTGCGCCGAAAGCCGTAAAGCTAAGCTGATGGCTGTCGCCGATGCGCTTCGATACATTCACGAAGTAATTATAGCTGTTGAAATCGGTGCCTTGAACATAACCGTCACCCCAGCGACGCGAACCGAGCACGGTAAGGGCCCAGCCATTTTTCATTAACCCGGTGGAGAGCATGAGGCCAAACTGGTTCATTCCGTCGTTACCCATACCATACCATGCCGAGCCTTCGCGTTTTGCATCAAGCGAGCGGGTAGTGATATTGATCGTACCGCCGATAGACGGGGCCGACAGAAGGGCTGCACCCAGACCCCGCTGGCTCTGCATATTGCTTGTTACGTCGGATAGTCCGGCCCAGTTGCTCCAGTATACGCCTCCCCATTCCATATCGTTGATTGGAATACCATTGATGAGGACTGCCACATTCTCCGACTTGAAGCCGCGCATATTGATCTTTGCATCGCCAAAGCCACCTCCGTCGGGAGTGGCCCATACGCCCGGTGTAGTCTTTAGAATCTCCGGAAATTCCTGCGCTCCCAGCTTTGTCTCTATCGTTGCGCCGTCAATCTGCGACAACGCTACCGGAGTCTGGCGGGTGCGGGCCACCGATTGTGTTACCACCACATCGTTCAGCATCTTCGTATCAGTCTCCATGGCAACGCGCCCCATATTCGCGCTGGCCGTTACTTTGATTGGTTTGAACCCCACGAAGCTGATGGTCATGTCGCGCTTTTTGTCGGGAACTGTGATTGTGAAATTACCGTCTACGTCGGTGCTCGTACCGATGGAGGTGCCTTCCACCCGGATGATGGCTCCTGTAAGAGGCTCTCCGAGATTGTCGACTACCTGCCCGCGGCACACAACATCTGCCATAGCCATCCCGCACATCGTACAGGACAGTACGGCTCCCGCGCCTAACAGAATCAGTCTTTTCATAGTTGTTATTGGTTTTGGTGAATAGAAGTTAAAGAGACAACCCGGGCCGAAGCTCGTGCTGTCTCTTGGTGTTGTTTAATCTTTGTTTTCGCTGGTTGCCGCAGGGTCCGAAGGGTTGTCACTTTCCTCTTCTTTCTTGCCTGCAAACTCGTTCATACCGGTGCCTATCAGGATATTGTACCATGTGAAGAGTTTCTTTATATCGCTGTCGCGCACTCTGTCGCGGTCGTAATCTTCTACGATGGCCCCGAATTTATCACGGAGGTCCTTACGGTCGATTTCACCGGTCAGGTCAACTGCCTTTCCTCCCTCTGCCGCATATACTTTATCAAGGATTTCACCTAACGGCGTATCACCCGACTCTGTATACATGGCTATGTCTCCTAAACTTACTACTTTGTCGCGGGCATGGACCGGGAATCTGCGTTGATCTGCGAGTGACTCTACTATCAGATTGCCGCGCCCTTGACTGAGAATCTTGTACAATCCCGGCTTGCCGGTGATTGAAATGATTTTTTTAAGCATATCTATCGTTTTATTTATTATTATCTATAAATTGACCGCCGCAGGAATCTGGCGGAGCAAAGACCGCCGGCCGTCATTATCTATTACCCTTACACGGCGTGATTCTTTCCTTAGCAACTCCGATTCTTTCTCCTGAGCCTTTATTCTTGCAAGGGCCTCTTTTTCTTTCATCCCGGAACGCAATTCAAGACGATGCAACCTTTCTTTTTCCGGTGCGGTTACTTCCCATATTTCATCACAGAAACAAGTGAGTCCCGAACTTCCGAGAATGGCCGATTCGATAAAGACAGGTTTTTCCTTTTTTTGCTCCGAAAGCCATTTTGCAATATCTGCCTTTACTGCTGTATGAACCTTGCTATTGAGCCATTCAAGTTCTATTGGGTCGGCGAATACAATTGCCGCTATTCTGCTTCTGTCGGGCAGTCCGGATTCATTGCACACATCCTTACCCCATCTTTCTTGCATTTCCGAGAGGAGCGCCTCATCGTTGTCCATCAGCTTTTTGGCTTGATGATCGCAATCGTAGACAGCATATCCTCGCGTCCGCAATATCCGGGAGATAAGGCTCTTACCGGTACCGATTCCTCCTGTCAACCCTATTACTTCCGTCATCTTTTCACGAGTGTATATTCCACACTATCGAGCTGAATCACAGGATTAACTATGTACTTGGGCACAGTTCCCAGACGAACGGCAAGTTTATTACCGTAGGGATTCCGGGTATCCTCATAATCCGCATAGGCCACAATTTCCGGATCCTTCTCCCCAAAACGGCTCATGGGTACATAATAAGTGATCGGAATCCGGGTTGGAAACAGGAGCAGACTTACATTATCCGGTACATTAAGGCTTTCCACTTGCGCATAACCCTCTTTGGCAACCAATGGCTCTACCGGTACTTTCACTTGCACCACCGGAGGCACAATCCTTACCTTCGCTATCGGACGAATCTTCACCTCGAATATGGATGTCTGCGATAAATCTCGCTTTGAGAGCAATTCAGTCTCTACCTTGTTGACCGTGTCTATTTCATTGCCATAAGAATAGATCTTCACGCTCTTTTCCATCGATACGGGTACTCCGGATATTATATTGCCTGAGGAAGCGGTGACATTCACCTTAACATCCACCGGCACCCTTCGCCCCGGAGAATCCGTGTAATATAATCGGATTGAATCAAGCGACATCGACATAATCTGGATTCCCGAACCGAAACGCTCTTTTATATCGGCCATCATATCGCTCTTCGACATCCTGAAGATGCCATTGCGCGCATAGTCACTGAAGTTGAAATCCAACGACGGATGACGCATGATGCCGCTGCGGAGAAGGTTGGTACCCCTGTCGCGCATCGTGACTGTCATATCTGTCGGCGGATCTGATATAAATGTCACTGTGTCAGGGACATTTTTTAAAACGACCCTGACACGGAAAGTATGAGTTACGCTATCGTTTAGCGCAAGCACTACCCAGAATAAAGTGGCCACTGCTACGAAGGCCATAAATGTCAGCACATTACGGAACTGAGGCAGAGATCTTATCTTCTGCCAACGCTCCTTTAAGCCCGACTTCGGCACCGGCATTGCTCGCGCTTTTGTTGATTAGTCCGAATGATCAGTTCTTGGAATCTTCGGTTTCTTCCTCGGCTTTCACCTCTTCCTCGGCCCGGTTCTTCTTTTCCGGCTTGGAATCCTTATTGTCTTTAGTCTGAGGAACGGGATTTACCGGATAGACCGAAGTCTTGTCGACTTCCAGAGTCATTCCGGGAGCCACTTCGATGTAGAATGTATCCTGACGCACTTCGCGGATGCGGCCATGTATTCCTCCGGCGGTAACGATCTTATCGCCTTTCCGCATAGCCTCACGTTGACGTTTCATTTCTTTCTGCTTCTTGTTCTGCGGACGAATCATCAGGAAATAGAATATGGCGATCATTGCCACTATCATCAGAATTCCACTGAGGCCACCACCGCCTCCTTGTGCCTGCGCCTGCAGGAAAATTGATGTCAAAGTTGTCATATCTTTTAAATTTTTGTTTTTCCGTATTGACTATAATGCCGGGATTATTTCTGGAGAACCCCTTCTTCCTTGAGACGCGCAAGGATTGTAGATAATACCCCGTGGACAAATGTCCCGCTCTTGGCCGAACTGTAGGATTTCGCTATCTCCACATACTCATTGATGCTGACATTAAGCGGAATCTTCGGGAAATTCAGTATCTCGGCTAATGCAGTGATCATCACTACCACATCCATGAACGCGAGTCGTTCTGCTTCCCAGCGACTCCCCTTTACGGCCTCCGTGATCCAATCCCGGTATTGATCCCTGTTTTGGAAAACGGCTCTCATCAGGTGTGAGCCGAACTGGGCATCTTCCTCATCCTTATATTTATCAAGCAATGGCAATGCCTCGCCATCGGAGATTCTGCGGAATGTCTTTCCTACGAAATCGCCGGTCACATCGAGGTCATCATTCCAGAATACTGATTTTTCTTCAAGAGCCTCAAGAAAATTACCGTTCACAAGAATCACTTTCCTGAATAACTCACGCCATAAATCAGCATCCTCTTTAAGGCTTATTTCGGGATTAGCCATATACTCTTTATATGGCTCACTTTCGAGAATCACCTTCATCAGCTCGCCCATTAGAATCGGGTCTTCCGTGATCCAAGAGATTTTGTTCTTGTCGATATATTCAGTGAGTCGCGGGTCATTGCGGAGGACGTCGATGGCTTCGTTTTCCACAAATTTCAGGTTCGGATTGAGATCCTCGTCGGTACGAAGATATTTATAACGGTTGGAATCAAGACGTCGCTCACGCATATCAGTAAGGTCGATTGCGAGCGCGAGGAGACGCATATAGAGATCTCGGGCCTTTCCAAGACTTGTCTCAAGAGTGCGGAGACAATCGGAGAGCGTATCTTGAGATGTGATGAAATTGGTCAGGGTCTCGTTCATCATTTCCTGCATTCTTTCAAGCCCACGCAGAGTATAGCCTTCCATCCTGCGGCAATATTCCTTCACCAAAGGATTGTCCATGATGATTGCATTGAACACCGTGTTCCATAAAGCCTCTTCCCCCATCGGGCCGGCGGCCGGAGCATCTTTCAAAAAATTCTTATACGCTCCGGATTCCTTTACTGAAGTTGCAAGATCGTCAACCAATGCGGAGAACGGAGATCCTTCGCGCCCATATCTCGTAATAAGACTGCGGATTCGGTCGTCTTCTTTTATGCGCTCCACAAACCTTGTTCGTGCCAACGGCCTCACATCACCGCGCATCACTATGCGGTCGGCCAGCATCACTATCAGTACGAGAATATCAAGATAGAGATTATAGGCGTACCTTTTCTCGCGGGTCGGCGAGGTCAAAGGCCCTTCAAGCGTGAATTTCTTCTCTACCAGCAGGAAGGAATAGAGAATTTGAACTACCTTGATGCGTATCAGAATTCGATTTATCATTTCAAGCAGATTGTCGATAGGCCGGAGACTCCTCTCCGTCCTTCGGTTTTCTCCTACAAAATTAACTTTTTTATTCCGGTTTTACAAATATTCAGCGTGAGCCGGAAATATATATTTGTCATTTGTCACGCTGGCGAACTACTTCATACATCAGAACGCCGGCCGCCACCGACACATTGAGCGAACCGATGTTACCGCGCATCGGGATGGCAGCGAGTTCATCGCATAGACGCAACACTTCATTGCTTATACCATGTTCTTCATTTCCCATCACGATAGCTACGGGACCTGAATAATCAACCGACGTGTAGGGAATTGCACCTTTTTCTGTGGCTCCTACCACTTTTACTCCACTGTCTTTAAGCAATTTCACAGCAGAGACCATATCACGCTCTCGGCACACGGGCACATACAGCAATGCCCCTGCAGATGTTTTCATCGCATCCGGCGTTACAGAGACTGAATTGCGTTCCGGAATAACAATGCCGTTCACCCCGCTGCAATCTGCCGAGCGTCCTATTGCCCCGAAATTTCGTGTATCGGTCAGCCCGTCGAGACATATCAGGAAAGGTACTTCTCCGGCTTCATATATCCCGGGAAGGAGATTGTCGAGACGATGGTACCTTATGGGCGACATTAGGGCTATGACTCCCTGATGATTCTTCATCGTAATCCGGTTGAGCCTCTCGCCGGGCACTCTCTGTACAAGCACCCCGTATTCTTCTGCCTTCTGCAATAGCTCCCTGGCGAGGTCGCCACCCACTTCTTTTCTCAATAATATCTTGTCGATGCTTTTGCCCGCTTCCACAGCCTCGGTCACGGCACGCATCCCGAATATATAATCGCTTTTCTCCATATCAATCATTTTTTGCCGCCGAGAGCAACTCGGAGGATGCCTTCAGGGCGGCCGGGGTTACTTCGCTGCCGGAAATCATTGAAGCTATCTCCCTCACCCTGCTTTCCGTCTGCAATTCTTCCAATGAGGTAACTGTCCTGTCGGCTTCATCGCGTTTCAGGACTTTGAAATGGGCGTCACCCTGCGCCGCCACCTGTGGCAGATGTGTAATTGCCATCACCTGGATATCATGGCTCATCGAACGCATCATCCGTCCCATCCTGTCGGCTATGTCGCCGGATACGCCTGTGTCGATTTCATCAAATATCACGGTAGGGAGTTGCATATGGCGAGCCACTACACTTTTCAAGCCCAGCATTAGCCGCGACATCTCTCCTCCGGAAGCTGTTTCTCCCAGACGGCGCATATCTCCGTTTTTATTGAACGCACAATAGAATTCTATCTTATCCTTGCCCCCGGAGGATATTCGGCTATCCGACACCTTTACTTCAAATCGCATATTGTTCAGGCCAAGACCCGAAGTTGCCTCCATCAGCCTTTGCTCGAATTCCCTCGCTCCTTTTTTACGCGTTTCCGATAACTCTTCAGCTATATTACGCAATTCTTTTGTATGCTTACGCGCTTCGCGTTCAAGTTCCGGCAGTTCATCCCCTTCCCCGTTCAGGTCGCTCAATTTTGACTTCAGGTCTTCATAGATAGCTACAAGGGCATCCCCGTCCGTAACCTTGAACTGACGTTGCGCATCGTAATAGGCCTGCATTCTTGCCGACAATCTCTCAAGAGTGGCGGGGTCAGTATCGATAGATGAGTCAAGGTCTTCAATTGTCTCGAATATGTCACGAAGTTCCGTTGTCACAGAGTCAAACCGTTCTTCCAGGGAGGGCGTATCGCTGTTGGTGTCGAAAGCTCCGGAATCCAACCCCGACAATAAAGTCCGTGATTCCGAAATACCGCTTAATATCCCCCCTTCGCCATCTCCAAGCAAGGCACACAGACGTCCCAGCCGCTCCTTTATGTCGTCGGCGTCCGACAGCAAATCATAACGTTTCTCTATCTCCTGCAATTCCCCTACCTTCGGCTTCAAAGAATCGAGCTGACTATATCGGAAGCGTAATACTTCCTCATTTTTTCGCGATGCTTCTATTCTGGCCTTCACCTCATCTATACGACGCTTCAATGTCACCACTTTCCGGAATACTTCCTTATATCTCTGAAGCACATCCCGGTTTCCGGCTATAAGGTCGATTACTTTCAATTGCTCCGCGGGGTCGCTCAATTTTGCATTTGCATGCTGGGAATGTATGTCGAGCAGCCTGCTTCCTATCTCCGACAATGTCGTAAGTGTGACTGAGGCATCATTTATGAAAATCCGCGATCTGCCTTTGCTCGAAATCTCGCGCCGGATAGTGACATCACCTCCACCTCCGGGATTGGGCAGCCATTCTATGCCATGGGAATCAAGAATCCTTTTAAGGGCGGGATCTACATTCTCAAATTCCGCTTCCACATAAGATTTCGCTTCTCCGGCAACACGGGAATCCGCTCTTATTCCGGTAATCAGCGACAATGCCCCGAGCATTATCGACTTTCCGGAACCTGTCTCTCCGGTGATTACAGTGAAACCGGGGCCGAACTCAGGTTTCACTTCATCGATAAGCGCGTAATTCCTTATTACCAGTCGTTTGAGCATCGTCTTCGGGGTTTGGAATGATTATTGTTCGGGATTCTTTATTTTATCGAGCCTCTGCGATTCAGTGGGATAGATGGGCTGAAGCAGATCGTACACATTTCTCCTCTCCGTCTCGGGGGCTTTGGAATATACATTCACCAGCTCATCAAGTTTTGAATCGCGGAAAATCGACAAAGCCACCGACATCGGAGCATTATCATACACTTTCTTTATTTCCGCCAGTGATGATGTGATCTGTGAACGTCCTTTATCCGGACTTGTCACCATTTCATCAAGGCCCTTTCGGTGATATGTATATAGCAAATCCCGAATACCGCCGGTGTTGGAATCTGTGTATGAGTTCAACACGGCCGCACGGTTGCGGTTATCATCAAATGTGCGCCATCCCACCTCTCCGCTCGATTGCATCTGCTGCACTATTGTCTGAGCGCGATCGTAGAATACCTGACCACCCCGTGGGGAGAAACTGTCGAAATCCAGAGCCAGAAAAAGATTGGCATAATAATCTAAGATGGCCGTTAGATTATTGTCGGGCTGTTGTGAGTTATAGATTATAGGATCGCCGTCACGGTATGAAAATTCTATCTTTGTATCACGGAAATTGAACAAAGTGGTGGTGTAGGTGGCGTTATATACCGGACGGATAAGCTGGACCTGAAGGTCGCCTTTCATCCGGTCGTCATTATATTCGGAGATAGTGAAAAATAGCCTGCATTCTATTTTCTCGGTAGGAGAAAAAGTAGCATTACTGAATTTTGTCTCGTTCATATAGGAATTTAGCGACTCCTGCAGAGACTCAAACACGGATTTATTTGTTCCCTCGATCTTCTGGGAGTTGACTTCTACGGTAGCACGGAATTCCTGGGCCATTATCGAAGATGAGAATCCGGCTACCATCAGAATCAGGCATGTCAATAGTTTCATAACAATGTCGGCTATATCTCGTGCCACTCCTCTTTTTCCTTTCAAGGGGCAATCCTCTTCATCGCTTGCCGTAATCATTGTAACTTTATTCGTATCGGTTCCAAAACCCGCGCCTTCGTCCTGAAGTGTATTCAGAACCACGAGGTCGAGATTCTTCGATACGAGTTTCTTTCTTGCGGCCTCTTTTCCCGAGTCGGTTTCAAGTGCAAAGCCCACTGTGATCTGGCCATCTCTTTTCAATGCCCCGCATTCCGCGGCGATATCCGGATTTCGGACAAGCTGAATTGTCTGCTCCTCTACTCCCTCGCGCTTTATTTTATTTTCCTCACAGTGGTCGGGACGATAATCGGCTACAGCCGCTGAGAAAACGGCTATGTCGCTGTCCATAAATTCTTTTACCGCTGCATCGCGCATCTCTATGGCGCTTTCCACATTAATGCGCTTAACTCCGGGGGGAGTCGGAAGCGATACCGGACCGCTTATCAGCACCACGTCTCCGCCTCGTCCGGCCATATCTTCGGCTATTGCAAATCCCATCTTTCCTGTTGAGAAATTCCCGATGAAGCGCACAGGATCGAGGCGCTCATATGTGGGTCCGGCCGTGATCATCACTTTCCGCCCTTTCATATCACATTTCCGGCTGAAGAATGCCTCAATCCGGGCTAATATCTCCTCCGGTTCGGCCATTCTTCCTTTTCCTTCAAGTCCGCTTGCAAGGTAGCCGGAAGATGGCTCCACTATCTCCACGCCGTCGTCGGCGAGTCGTTGCAGATTGCGCCGGGTAGTCGGATGGCTGTACATATCCAGATCCATCGCCGGTGCGATCATCACGGGTTCTTTTGCCGATAGATAGGTTGTGATTAGCATATTGTCGGCAATGCCGTTGGCCATTTTCCCGATAGTCGATGCGGTGGCCGGGGCTATTACCATCAGATCAGCCCATAGACCAAGATCCACATGGCTGTGCCATTCCCCCGTGTTGGCTGTAAAAAATTCACTCACCACCGGCTTATGACTCAACGCCGAGAGGGTCACGGGGGTGATGAACTCTTTGCCGGCAGGAGTGATCACAACCTGCACCTCAGCGCCGGCCTTCTGCATAAGACGCAGGAGAATCACCGACTTATAGGCCGCGATTCCCCCGCATATTCCCAATATTATCTTCTTACCCTTTAGCATTAGTTTTTTTCCTATTCGCCTCATGGTAGAGCACGGTAATCACGTCCTTGGTGTTCTTTGGGAAATCACCTTGCATCATCCATGCATAAAACGATGGCTCCTTTCGGAATACATCCTTTACCAATTTTCCCTTGTGTTTGCCAAAATTAAAAACGGGCTGTTTCTGCTCATTCAGCACAACTCGGCCTGCCAGATCGACAGCATTTCCATTGCGTGAGAATTCAGCCAGCGCGTCCACATCATTTTTCAGCGAAGCATATCGGTCGAGCTGACCCATCAGCACTTCGTACGTGGCCCGGGTGTCGGCAAGGGCCGAATGTGCCCCTTGCAGCTCTTTGCCGCAATAGAATTTATATGCAGCCACGAGGGTGCGCTGCTCCATCTTGTGGAATATGTTCTGCACGTCGATGAATTTTCTTCCTACGATGCTGAAGGGAATCCCGACTCGGCTGAATTCCTCTATAAGCAGTGGTACATCGAATTTATTGCTGTTATAGCCGGCGATATCACACCCCTCAAAGATTTCATGTAGCGATTTGGCAATCTGACGGAACGTCGGTGCATCTTTGACATCCTCATCCGTGATATGATGGATTGCGGTGCTTTCTTCCGGAATATGCATCTCCGGATTAAGCCTGCGGGTCTTGCTCTCGTCAGACCCATCGGGAAACACTTTGATATAACTGAATTCTACTATACGGTCTTTTGTGACATTGGTTCCAGTTGTCTCAAGATCGAAAAAGATCAAAGGCCGGGTCAGATTTAGTTTCATCTGCAGTTCTCTTTATTTATTACCGGGTCAGATCACTTGCATCGGCATCTGGATTGTGAGAATATTCTCACCCTCCTGCTGTTCAAACGGAGTATATACCCCCGGACGTGCCGGATCGGAAAGGCCGAGCACAATCGTTTCGTCTTTCATGTTGTTGAGAATCTCTATCATGAAGGCGCCGTTAAATCCCACTGTCATCGGATTGCCTGAATACGAACAATTCACACGTTCTTCAGCCGACATTCCATAGTCAAGATCCTGCGCCCGGAGCACTACTTCATCCGGCTCAAGGGTAAGCACCACAAGGTTCGAGGCTTTTGACGCAAATAGAGTTACGCGCCGCAATGCCGTGAGGAGTGATACCCGGTCGACAGTCAGCGTAAAGGGATTGTTTTCCGGAATTACCCGGGCGTAATTGGGGTAATTGCCATTGATGAATAGCGAACGGAGCACAAAGTCGCCAAATTCCATCACACAACCTTTCTCATCGAATTGAATCTGGATGTCGGCAGTATCCTTTGTGATCAAACCACGCAGGATGTTGGCAGGCTTCGGTGGCAATACGAAAGCAGCCTCGATGCCCGGCTCCTTTTCTTTATTGATATAGCGTACCAACTTATGGGTATCGGAGCTCACGAATGTAACGTCATCTTTGTGGATATCCCAGTAGATGCCGGTCATTACAGGGCGCACGGTATCGGTGCTTGCCGCGAAAAGGGTATTCTCGATACCTTTGGCCACCATCGACGCGGGGAGCAGGATTGTCTGCTTTTCTGCCGACAACGGCCGCTGCATTGGATAGTCCTCTCCCGGAAGACCCATAAAGTTGAAATGTCCGTTAAGGAAGATAAGATCAATTTCTTTGGTGTCGTCATTGATCTCGAACGTTAACGGCTGATTCGATATTTCCTTGGTGATTTCAAGGAGTCGGCGCGCTGATATGGCTACCGAGCCATCACCATCGCTGTCGNNACCCTTTTCGCGGCAAGCACCGATAGGTCACGGGAATCATCGCCGTGAGTGTATTCTCTTGATCGGAGCCCGTGATATAAAGACTTTCCCCTTCCACTCTGAGAAGAAAATTGTCAAGAATATTCAGTGCATTCTTTGAATTTATCACTTTGCTCACTGCCTGGAGCAGTTGTTGGAAGGCTTTGCCATCTACGTTGAATCTCATCTTATTTAGGGGTATCGGAGTTATTCTTTTATTGTATAGGAATGCCGGTCCACCGGCACCCGGTCACGGCCATTCTTGCTCTATTATAGAGCGCCCGGTTACATTCCTGCTCGGCGAATCGACCGCCAGTGCAAAGTTAATAAAATTTTACAAAATATCCGATTTAAAAATTCCTAACTCTGAAATATTCTCACTACTGTCTCTATAAACAGGAGTATACCGCATATCCAATACAAGCAAGAGAGCTTGCCTCACGGCAAACTCTCTCTTCAGTATATAAATAATAGGCTATTCTTCTACTTCAGGTACGACCTCAAATTCCACCTCAGCTGTTACGTCTTTGTGGAAACGGATCTTTGCGACATATACACCGATCAATTTCACGGATTCGAGTTCGATGATCTTGCGGTCGATTGTATGTCCCAATTTCTCAAGGGCTTCAGCGAGCTGAGCCGGGCCAACAGAGCCGTAGATGTTTCCATTCTTTGAGGCTTTCATGGTGATCACCGGGCGTACTCCTTCAAGTGCATTTGCTGCCTCCATTGCCTCGTTACGCACTTTCTCGATCTTATGAGCCTGCTGGCGCTGGTCTTCTGCAAGACGCTTCAATGCCGCGCTGGAAGCTATGATGGCAAGACCCTGGGGAATAAGGTAGTTGCGGCCATAACCGTCCTTTACTTCTACGACATCGTCCTTATAGCCCAAGCTCGGGATGTTTTGCTTAAGTATTACTTTCATCTTTTTCTGCTTTTTTAGTGACTGTAAGGATTACTTCATAAGGTCGGTTACATAGGGCAGGAGGGCCAGATGACGGGCGCGCTTCACGGCCTGAGCCACACGACGCTGGAATTTCAGCGAAGTACCGGTGATACGGCGCGGGAGAATTTTACCCTGCTCGTTGAGGAACTTCTTGAGGAATTCAGGATCCTTATAGTCGATATATTTGATTCCGCTGCGTTTGAAACGGCAATATTTCTTCTTTTTAATGTCTACCGACAGGGGGGTGAGATAGCGAATTTCTGATTGCTGTGCCATAGTTTAGTCCTCCTTTACTTCTACTTCTTCTTTGACTTCGGTTACTGTGGCCTCGGCGGGTTTGTTGGCGCGAAGGCTGCGACGTTTTGCGGCATACTCGTAAGCATACTTGTCAAGACGGAATGTCAGGAAACGAAGCACGCGCTCGTCACGACGATAAGCGGTTTCAAGTTTCTTGACAATCTCGGCGGGACCGTCAAATTCGATCAGCGAGTAGAAGCCGGTCGATTTCTTCTGGATGGGATAAGCGAGTTTGCGAAGTCCCCATTCCTCGACATTTACGATAGATGCACCGTTGTCGGTGAGCACCTTCGAGAATTTTTCTACCGCTTCCTTCATCTGAG
>DAAI01000050.1:0-279 GCA_001701105.1 Bacteroidales bacterium GP1 | reverse complement strand
CGGGAGTTAAAATGAAAACGGTTTCGTAATGGTTCATTTTGTTGGTTTATTGATTTTTAAATTATGCTTCTGGCCTTTTGCACAAAAGCGCTGCAAAATTACAAATTATTTTGTAATCTCGCAACACCTTTGTTTATTAACGATTTTTTGTCGCTCCGACCGACATCAGCGCCGAACGCAGCGAACTACATGCCCGAACTGAAGACTGTGACCACCCAGTGTGCTTGAGCTGACAGTCATGCGTGTTCCGGTCCCGAGTTTGACAAAAAAAATTAAAAA
>DAAI01000021.1:62387-95794 GCA_001701105.1 Bacteroidales bacterium GP1 | reverse complement strand
GCCGACCGTCGCAAACGCATCGAGGTGCGGCGGCGGTCGTAACCCCGCAGGCCCGCAGACTCCGGCCTATGGCTGAAGTCTCCGAAAAATTCAGTTTGCACCCCAGCGTATGATACGAGGCGCGTAATACCGCATCATCTTTTCCCATCGGTTTTGACAGGCTTTATCATTCAAAAACAGCCGGCTGCCTTTCCGGAAATCGCGCTCTGTCGCCCCGTTGATTTCGGAATTTCAAGGGATCTGCCATGAAAAAACAGCCTTTACATACTGCAAAATTAACAAAAAAGCACTAAACACTTGACAAGGGGGGGTATAATTTATTAATTTTGCATTCGGAAACGCGTCTGCCCCCAAATAAAAACGAAGCAGACCATAAGGATATGAAGGATAACCAAAAAGAGGTAAAGATAAATTTCTGGGCTTCCCATGTTACTACGATCGTGTCGGTGACATTGGTGCTTCTCCTCGGCGGCATCATCACGATGATATGGATAAGTGCGAAAAACGAAAGCCGGCGGCTTCAGGAGAAGCTCGAATTGAGCGTAATAATGGCCGATAGCATTTCGGATGCTCAAGGGAAAAGGATAGCGGATCTTATCAGCGAGAAGCCATATGCATCGTCGGTGCGGTTCGTGAGCCGGGCGGAAGCTCTGAAGATATGGACAGAGGATACGGGGGAGAATCTCGAAGAGATGTTCGGAGTAAATCCCTTGAGCCCGGAAGTCACGTTTACCCTTTCGGCCGAATATGCCAATCCCGGAAGCATCGCCGCCATAAAGCGTGCGCTTGAGAAATCGCCGGGAGTGGAGAGCGTAGCCTCTCCGGAGGAGGAAATGGTGAAGGCAATGAACGAGAATATCGCCAGGCTTACCTTGATTCTCGGAATCGTAGGGCTTGTAATGCTCCTAATATCATTCGTGCTTATCAACAATACCGTACATCTGTCCATCTATTCCCGCCGGTTCACAATCCACACGATGCAACTCGTCGGCGCCACCAACAGCTTTATCCGGCGCCCCGTAGTGATGAGCAACATGCTTTGCGGCTTTATCTCCGGAATGCTGGCAGCGGCAGTGACGGCGCTGGCATTATGGGGTTGTCAGAACGGAGGCCTGGAGGATGTGGCCGACTATATATCGTGGGAAATCTATGGATATGTGGCAGCCGGCATGATTGCGGCCGGGATGCTTCTCTGCGCCCTCGCCGCCTGGGTGGCCGCTACCCGCTATCTCCACAAAGATTACGACGAATTATTTAAATAAGTCAGCAAAGGGGAAGGCCGCCGGCCTCCCGAACGATTATTATTATGGCAGAAGAATTGAAAAAAGAAAAAATTTCCGAGCGTCCTTTCAGTAAGGTGAATTTCTGGATGATGGGGGGATGCCTGTTTCTTATTATACTGGGATTTGCGCTCATGAGTGGCGGAGGCTCGGCCGACGCTACGGAGTTCGATCCTGAGATTTTCAGCACGCGCCGGATCGTTGTCGGCCCGCTGCTGGCATTCATCGGTTTCCTCGCCATGGCTTTTGCCATAATCTGGACGCCCAAGAAAAAGAAACATTCATCCGACACAAATATCCCGGTATAAGATATGGAATGGCTTGACGCACTCATGCTCGGCCTCGTGCAGGGGCTCACGGAATATCTCCCTGTAAGCTCCAGCGGCCATCTTGAGATTTTCAAACAGATTCTGGGCGTTGATCTGCCGGATGATGAGAATCTTGAATTCTCCCTTATCCTTCATGCGGCTACAGTGCTTTCCACAATTGTGGTGCTTTGGCCCATGTTCAAAAAACTATGTGTAAGTTTCTTCACCTTTAAGCGCGATGAAGATTTCTGGTATGTATGCAAGATATTGGTAAGCTGTATACCTGTAGGAATCGTCGGGGTGTTCTTCAAAAGATATGTCGAGGAGATTTTCGGGAGTGGCCTGCTGGTGGTGGGAATCTGCCTGTGCGTCACAGCAGCCTTACTTCTGTTTGCCCATCTAAGCGACCTTCGGCTCACTCGTAATGGCGACCGCCTTGTGCCGGCGTCGGCAGGCCGCGACATTTCATGGAGCGATGCCATAATCATAGGGTGCGCACAGGCAGTAGCCGTTTTGCCCGGACTCAGCCGGTCGGGCACGACAATAGCCACCGGAATAATTCTGGGCGACAAACGCGAGAAAGTGGCTTCATTCTCATTCCTGATGGTGATAATCCCGATTCTTGGAGAAGCCTTGCTCGACCTTAAGGATATTCTCGGAGGAGAGGGTGGCTCTGCTTCCGCCGGCTTATTGCCGATAGCCGTGGGCTTCGCGGCAGCATTTATCACGGGTTGCGCCGCTTGCGCATGGATGCTGTCGCTCGTGAAGAAGGGCAAGTTATGGTGGTTCGCAATTTATTGCGTGCTGATGGGGATTATCTGTATCCTCTGGCGATGACATTATCTATCATTATCTGATTTCTGACAGGGAATGGATTTTATATCTGGCGAGACTATAGTTATCAACAAGCCATACGGCTGGACATCGTTCGATGCGGTAAAACGTGTGCGGGGAGCTATCCAGCGGCGCCTGAATGTAAAGAAATTCAAGGTGGGGCACGCGGGCACCCTCGACCCCCTCGCCACGGGCGTGCTTCTGATATGCACCGGACGCGCCACGCGCACCATCGAAACGCTGCAGAACGGCTGGAAGGAATATGTGGCTGAAATCACTTTCGGCGCAACGACTCCAAGCTACGATCTGGAAAAAGAGATAGATGCCACTTATCCCTGGGAGCATATCACGCGTGAGAGCATCGAGAGCGTGCTGCCACGTTTCACGGGGCGAGTGATGCAGGTGCCTCCTGTATTTTCAGCAGTCAAGGTCGACGGGAAACGCGCCTATAAATATGCTCGGAAGGGTCAGGAAGTAGAAATCAAGGCCAAGCCTCTGGAGATAAAGGAGATGGAGATAGTCTCCTGGCAGCCGCCTGTGCTCACGCTCCGGGTGCTTTGCAGCAAAGGCACATATATCCGGGCCATAGCCCGCGACCTCGGCGAGGCTCTCCATTCAGGGGCCCATCTATCAGGACTTAAACGAATCCGAGTGGGCGATTACCGGCTCGAGGATGCCCTTAGCGTGGATGATGCAATCGCCATGATCGCCTCTTGCCCCCTTGAATTCCCGGAAGCGTAAGAGTGAAATTATTAATTGGAAAATACAAATTATATCCCGGAAAGACCGGGGAGATTAACAACCCGCACGAGTTGCGGAGCTAAATAAAGAAGCATGAAGCTATCTCAATTCAAATTCAAATTGCCGGAAGAGCTGATAGCCCAGCATCCGATAGAAAATCGTGACGAATGCCGCATGATGGTGGTAGACTCTCGCAACGGAGACATCAGTCATCATGTATTTAAGGAGATCCTCAACTATTTCGAAGAGGGCGATGTTATGGTGTTCAACGACACGAAAGTGTTTCCGGCCCGACTATATGGAAATAAGGAGAAGACCGGCGCACGCATCGAAGTCTTTCTCCTGCGGGAATTAAATGAGGAGAATCGGTATTGGGATGTGCTCGTTGATCCGGCCCGCAAGATAAGGATTGGTAACAAACTCTATTTCGGGGATGATGAATCGATGGTGGCGGAAGTTATAGATAACACCACATCCCGCGGGCGTACACTGAGATTTCTCTACGAAGGGGATCATGAAGATTTCAAGGCAGCTCTTTATGCCCTTGGCGAAACGCCGCTGCCCGACTATATAAATCGTCGTGCCGAGAAGCGCGACATGGTGGATTATCAATGTATCTATGCCTCCAAGGAGGGCGCTGTGATGGCTCCGGCCGCCGGCATGCATTTTAGCCGCGAGCTAATGAAGCGTCTGGAAATAAAGGGGGTTGAACGCGGATTCCTTACGCTTCATAGTGGCTGGGGAAATTTTAAGGATATAGATGTGGAAGACCTCACGAAGCACCGCATGGATTCGGAGGAGATGATTGTTACGGAGGAACTCACCGAAATGGTGAATAAAGCCTACGACAATAAGCGTAAGATATGTGCAGTCGGCACCTCCGTATTGCGTGCGATGGCGAGCTGCGTCTGCATGAACGGCCATCTGATGACTTTCGAGGGCTGGACCAACAAATTTATTTTCCCGCCGTATGACTTCACTGTATGCAAGGCGCTTGTGAGCAATTTCCATATGCCGCTGAGCACGATGCTTATGATGGTATCGGCATTTGGAGGCTACCCTCTTATAATGAAAGCCTATGATGTGGCTGTAAAGGAGGGCTACAGGTTCGGAGCATATGGCGATGCAATGCTCGTGCTCCGCTGACATCGCCGTCAGCGTGGACGTGTCAGATTCTCACGCACTGCTTCTGCACGCTCGGCATCCGTGTCGTAATTGGTGTTCAGCAAGTCGGGGAAGAACAAAAGTTTGAACACGAGAAAAATGATTGCCAATTTGACAAGAATAATTGCCCAAAGATAGCGACCGATTGTCATCGATTTGAATCCGTCGATATAAAAACGCCATACCCTTACAGGCCAAGCCCGAGGGGATGGCGTTTCAATATCCGGAGTGCCGGTAGAGTCTTCAAAAGGTTTCATAATGTACAATTGTTTGATAATTAACGTAAAAAGAAAAGATTAATTGTCTCCCGACAACTAATCCTCTAACCTTAAATCTAATACCATGAAAAACACGGTGCAAAATTAATATAAAATTCTTTGACAAAAAAATATTTTCACGAAAATTTTTGTGACATAATGATGTTTTAACTTTATTTTAAATATATTGCCGATAGCAAATTGATGGAAAAAGTAACAGGGATAGTATTGAATACGGTCAAATATAATGACAAAAAGAGCATAGTTAACCTTTACACCCGTGAATTTGGGAGGATTTCCGTGGCAGTAGCGTCGGGAAGTGGAAAGGGCTCCAGATTGTTACGTGCGAGGCTGATGCCACTCGCCGCAGTGAGGGCCGAGGTATATGTGAAGGCCGGGCGCGAAATTCAGACGCTCGGAGAGACTGTGCCTCATTGCATATGGCATAATCTCTATTTTGACCCTGCAAAATCGGCAGTAGTGATTTTTCTTGCCGATTTTCTCAATGCTATTCTTCGGGAAGCGCAGGCCGATGAGTCTCTGTGGGATTTTATTCTGCAATGGCTCTCTCGGCTCGACGCAGCTGAAATAAGCGGCGCCAACTGGCATATAGCCTTAATGATAGGCCTGCTTCCGCATATGGGTATCAATCCGGATATTGAACTTGCCGATAAAGGGAGGGGCGTATGGTTCGATATGCGCGAGGGTACGATATCTCCCGAGCCTCCACTCCATCAGGATCTGCTTTCGCCTGCCGACACCCGGTATCTGCCATTGCTTATGAGAATGAAGAGCACAAATTTTCATAAATTCCGGTTTACGGCACAGCAAAGGCGCCGAATCCTCGACGCCCTTATGCATTATTATTCCGTTCATTATCCCGGCGTGGCCAACCTTAAAAGTCTTGAGGTGCTCGCCGAGACTTTTGCCTGAGGCCTTATTAGAAATTCTCCTCTTCGCGCATGAAGTGCTGATAAGGATGATAGCATGCCGGGCACTTCTGCGGCGGCTCGAGTCCTTCATAGATGTAGCCGCATACCTGACATTGCCATCTGATAGGCTTGTCGCTCTTCCATACAGTGCCGTCCTCGATACGACGGGCCATGGTCTGGAAACGCTCCTTATGATGGTTCTCTATTGTCGCGATGGCCTCGAAACGGTCGGCTATCTCATCAAAACCTTCCTCACGAGCCACTTTTGCAGCATTGGTATATTGCTCCACACCTTCTACTTCCTCTTCGTGGGCTGCTACCTTAAGATTGTCGACTGTCGCGCCGATAACGCCGGCGTCTACGCCCATCTGAGGGGCCATTACGCCGCCTTCATTCAGGTAACGAAGGAAAATCTTGGCATGATGAAGTTCATTGGCAGCGGTCTCCGTCAGAAGATTGGCATATTGATAATATTGTTCCTTCTTGGCAGCGTCTGCAAAGAAAGTATAGCGCGTGTATGCGCATGATTCAGCTATGTAGGCAGCTGCAAGATTCAACTGAGTCTTGGTTCCTATTAAACTCTTCTGTGTTTCCATAATTGTATCAAAGTTGCGGGTGATGACCCGAGGTTAACATTGCTCTTTGCATAGAATAACACTACTCTTTCATATTTGGTTCCCTCCGGGCGAAAAAATATGAAGAAAGACTCCAAAAAATATAGAAAGAGGAATTAGTGGAACCTCTCCGAGGTGGACTTTCTTTTATCTCCCTATCCCGGCACCATCACTACGCTCCCTTATGCCGGGGAAAGGTAATACCAAGAAGTAATCCTCGGATTGCGAGAAGAATGGAAATCTTCTAAGATTTTATTAGCAACTTAAGAAATAATTTATTAATTTTGTGAATCCAATAGGGCATCGGCGCGTCAGGCCCTAAACGCGATGCACCATGCCCCGCAAACTCATATCCGATAACCCAACGAATGGAAAATCTGATTAATGTCGACGGGCTACTGTTCGAACCTTATCTTACCCGTCAGGAAATAGCCACACAAGTGAAGCGCGTGGCATCAGAACTGCGTGAAGATCTTAAGGGGGCGAAACCTTTGTTTATCTGTGTATTGAACGGAGCATTTATGTTTGCCGCCGACTTGATTCGAGAGACGGGCATCAATGACGCGAACATCTCTTTCGTGAGATACTCGAGCTATGAAGGCACGGGCTCCACGGGAAAGGTAAAGGAAATAATGGGCCTTAATGAAGATGTGGAGGGGCGCGACATCGTTATTATCGAGGATATTGTGGATACCGGCCTCACGGCCTCGATGATGGTGGCAGATCTCCGCAAGCGCAACCCGCGGTCCGTAAGATTCTGCACGTTGCTCCATAAGCCCGACAGTTCCAAGACCGGATTCCAACCCGATTATGTGGCTTTCAATATCCCCCAGAAATTCATCATCGGTTACGGCCTTGACCTCGATGGAAAAGCCCGTAACCTGAAGGATATATACGTCATCAAGGAGTGATTCCGGCAGCCGGGAATGGCATAACATGGATTTACTTCATCCGCACCTCACTATCATTATCCTAAAACCCAATTAGCATGAATATCGTATTGTTCGGAGGCCCGGGAAGTGGCAAGGGCACACAAAGCGAGAAATTGATTGATGAATTCGGACTTTTCCATATTTCGACAGGGGAATTGCTGCGCGACCATATAGCCCGTGGCACGGAGTTGGGTAAGATAGCCGATGGATTTATCTCCAAGGGTCTGCTCATTCCGGACGATCTGATGATCCGCATTCTCGACGATACGCTCGAGAATGAGCCGGAAGCCAAGAACGGTGTGGTGTTCGACGGATTTCCCCGCACGATTCCACAGGCCGAGGCCCTGAAGGATTTGTTGCATAAGCGCGGAACCGACCTGCATGCCGTAATCGGTCTTGAAGTGCCCGAAGATGAGCTTGTGAAACGTATGCTCAAACGCGGAAAAGATACAGGGCGCGCCGACGATAACGAGGAGACGATAAAGAACCGACTGAAAGTATATCACGATCAGACCCATCCTTTGCGAGAATATTATTCAAAAGAGGGAAAATATATCCCCATAGAAGGGTCGGCGCAGATAGATGAGATATTCGAGGATATAGCCGGAAATCTTGAGAAAAAGACAGGAGTAAAACGTCGTTCCCTCAAAAAATAGACGCCTAAAAGCGAATTGATATAAAATCACCTTCCCGGTAAACCATGCCCGGTGGCAATAATGGTTGACCGGGATTCGTTTTGTAAGAGTGAGACATAGTTTACGATATTATCTATCTGCACTCCCGGTGGCATTGATGCTGCTGGGATTGTGCGCGTGCAAGACTCCCAAGCTAAGTGAGGCCGATGCCCAGTTCAAGCGTGGGGAATATTTCAATGCGTCGAAGACCTATCGGGCGGTATATAATAAGCTTAATCCGCGTGACGACCGGGAGCTCCGGGGCGAAGTGGCCTATCAGCTCGCCACATGTTACCGGCGTCTGAATATGTCGGCGCGTGCCACCGCAGCCTATCAGAATGCAATCCGGTACGAATACCCGGATTCGATGGCCTATTATTGGCTGGGCCGGTCGCTGCAGGCGGAAGGAAAATACCAGCCCGCAATAGATGCTTATACCCGCTATCTTGAATTTGACTCCGAAAGCACTCTGGCGCGGGAAGGGATAAAAGGATGCCGGCTGGCCATACGCCAGAAATCAGAGCCAAAGACCAGATATATCGTAAAGCAAGCCAAGATATTCAACTCCAGGCGTTCGGATTTCTCTCCGATGTATCTTGACAAAGATCTCACAACCCTTTATTTCACTTCTACCAATGAGAAAGCCACAGGCACCGACAAATCAGAAATAACGGGAGTCAAAAAAAGCGATATATTTTATAGCCGTAAAGATGAAAAGGGGAATTGGCAGCGACCGGAACTTGCGGAAGGAGAGCTCAACTCCGAGCATGAGGAGGGGATAGCCTCATTCTCGCCCGACGGGCAGACGATGTATCTCACAGTGGCGAAACGCAATCCTTCGAGCGATTCATCGGTAGAGATTTATACATCGAAGCGTAGCGACGCAACATGGAGCGCACCCCAGAAATTCGAGGTGATTCCCGACACGCTTTCGGCATTTGGCCATCCCTCCGTATCGCCCGACGGGAGGCATCTCTACTTCACATCTGATATGCCCGGAGGCTACGGAGGCAAGGATATATGGCGCATTAATCTCAACGAGCGTCAGGGAAGTCTTGAAAACCTTGGCCCGCAGATTAATACTGCCGGAGATGAGATGTTTCCTTTCGTACGCACGGATTCTCTTATCTATTTTTCATCCGACGGCCATCCCGGCTTCGGAGGGCTTGATCTATTCCGGGCGCGCCTTAACTCCACGGGCGATCGCTGGAGTGTTGAAAATATGGGAGTTCCCATGAATAGTCCGGGTGATGATTTCGGAATCACCTTCGGCGAGAATGAGAGCGGGTTTTTCTCGTCCAACCGGGGAGATGCCCGGGGTTACGATCATATTTTCAGTTTCGAGCTTCCGGAATTGAATATCACTATTTCGGGAATGGTGATGGATAAAGATGAGGAACCCGTGCCAAATGCCATAATCAGAATTGTCGGCGATGATGGTTCCAATCAGAAAGAAGTGGCCCGCGATGATGGAAGTTTCAAATTCAGGCTGTCGCGTGGCGTAAAATATGTGATGATGGCCGGCGCAAAGGGCTATCTTAATATAAAGCAAGAATTTGAAAGTGATATTGCGGAAGAGGATGCCGACTATGGCATTGACTTCATACTTGCAGCCGTTACCAAGCCGCAGGTGGTGGAGAATATATTCTACGATTTCGATAAGGCCACTCTGCGACCGGAATCCAAGGCAGCCCTCGATGAGCTGGCCACCATGCTCCGCGACAATCCCAGCGTCAGTCTTGAAATGCGGTCGCATACGGATCGCGTCGGCACCGAAGAATATAACCTCGCCCTCTCCGAGCGTCGCGCAAAGAGCGTCGTGGATTATCTCACGGCAAACGGTATCGAACCCGACAGACTCACATGGAAAGGTTACGGAAAATCGGAGCCTAAAAAAGTGACCAAAAGAATCAACCGGGAATATCCGCAGTTTCCGGAAGATACGGTGCTGACGGAGGAATATGTCCTGACTCTTGATGAGGAGAATCAGGCGGCGGCCGATCAGATAAACCGGCGCACGGAGTTTCAGGTTACAGGATTATAGAAATCAGAGCAGGGGGCGTTTGCGGGAGGCTGTGATAGTAACGAGTGGCCCCTCGAGTCCGTTGGTGGCTGTTGATGCCCGGATGTCGAAGCGAAGATATCCTCCGCCGAAGTCGTAAACCACACGCTCCGCCTCGTCATCATCGTCGAGCACAGATGTTTCTGCCGATAAAATATTGGAATCGGAGAGGTCGAGACTCAAGGCGAGATAGTGCATGAGGTCGTCGGGCAAAAGATCGCCTACAGAATTGTTCCTAATCACTACGGTCTGGGGCGTAAGCACCTCGATGTCCCATGTGCCCGGCGAACCGAGCATATCAGTATATAATGGCCTTCCGGAACCGTCGGTAAGCACACCCTCATAATTATAATCCGCCGTATCGAGAGGCTCACCCACACTAATCGCGTCGGCGATACTTCTTACTGTCATGGCGATGTCGTTATCGGCATGAAAAGCATCGTCGACACCCTGTTGACTTTCATCCGTGTCGGTTGCGGTATTCGACGGGCCGCATCCCGTTATGAGGGCGCCTATCATCAGGGCGCAAGCCGCGATTCCTTGTGCTGAGAGAATGCGGCGAAGAAGATTGGTCACTTTACAAGTCAGAATTTAATCTTATCTTCTTAACTTTTTATCGTTTCCGAATTCGGATGCAAATTTAATAAAAAATTCTATTTCCGGACTAATAAAATCTGATAAGATGAGTAAATATTATCGCTCAATAGGAAAACTTCCATTGCCTCGGTTATGCCGGCGGATGGATGGCTGATTTAACCTTAAAGTCTCCTGCTCGCTCAGCATGAGTTCACAATCCGAGAGTCCCGGCGCCCGATGGTATAATAATTCTTTACGATTTTGAGTTAATAGTTATTATAAGACATATAAAATGAATGAGTTTAGAACAATGAGAAGAGTGCTGGCCACTGTGGCCTGTATCATCTTCATGGCAATGGGGATTTCGGCCAAGGAAGAACATCTGACCCCCACCATCACGTGGGAATTATCTGACACGGGTATCCTTACCATCCGCGGGACTGGCGCGATGCCGGATTTTGATTCTTTCCAAAAGCCGACATATTGGCGACAGAAGAAATATACCGGGAAAATCAAGGAAATAATAGTCGGAGAAGGGATCACCCGCGTAGGAGATTCCAATTTTGCCGGTGCGCAACAAAAGGGTAACGACATGGCATCCGTGAAGAAAATAAAATTGCCGTCGTCGTTGGTATCGATCGGTTCGTCGGCTTTCGTTTTCACCGGAGCCGAGGAGATAGAGATGGGAGGAAATGTGGAGAAAATATTTAATTTTGCATTTGCCTCCAGCCGAAACCTAAAGGCTATTATACTGCCGCCGTCCCTTAAAGAAATATGGAACTCAGCCTTCAGCAATTGTGATAATCTTGAAGCGGTGGATTTCTCAGATGCGCACGTCGCGTTGGGATATAGGGCGTTTGCCGGCGACAGCCGGTTGAGTGCATTGAAAAATGCCTCCCATATCAGCTTCGATTCTGCATTAGGAGATAAGACTGCCAACTTCGCAACCGTATTCCCGGGAACAAAACTGAATGAGGATAATTTTCGTATATCCGATAAGGAATCGGCGGATGATGAACTCATGGCTTCAGTAAATAGCGTCAGTTCCAAAACGGATGAATCGGAATTGATCGTGCCATTCGAGAAGGGGAATGTACCCGGCGGATTCCCGGATAAGACATGGGAAAAATCGCATTCCGACGGCGGCATGATATATGGAGAGACAATAGTAATAACGAAATTCAATAGGCCTGATTCCGGGTTGTCAGTCAATGAGATTCCGGCACCTTACGGTTATATGGAATTTTATGGCGAAGGAGGGGATAACACGGCATGGATTTTCAAAGATTGCCGTATCAACGGGAATAAGGCCTCTTTTTCAGCCGATGTGTATTCAATGGACTATGATTCCGAGGCGGAAAAAGAAATCTTTGTCCGCTCTGAAGATGTAGCCGTTATGACCGCTGTCTATAATCCGGCCGACGGCTCACTGGATCTTAAAACCAAATCGAAAGATTATGAGGATTCACTCCATTTCTTGAATCCCGACAGACAGAAGTATGTACAGATCACTAAAGGCCATAATGTGAATATCCGGCGCACACCCGAATCGGGAGCTACGGTCGGCAAATCGGAAAAAGGTCAGGTCTTCAAATTGAAGAGTATAAAGGATATTACCAGGAACGATGTTGTCCGGACTTGGTATGAGATCTCCCTTCCGGATGGAAGTTCAGGCTATGTGTCGGGTGAATTTGCTACAATCGCAGATGATGAGGATGGATGGAATCCTGCCTCCTTCGGGTCTGAGCCGTTTGACAAAGGTGGTTATTACACGGAGCCTATAAAAGGCCCGGAGGATGATATAGTGGGAAGCAGGAGTTATAGCTTTACCCGGCTTGGGAATCGCGTGCTGATGGTGGCTGATGAGATTTATCTGAACGGTAGGATTCATGGTTGTTATTATGCGATAGGACGCATCGATGGCAATTCGATAGTATTCAATAAAGGCATTTATGACCAAGGGGGAATGGCAGGAGCTGATGAGGCGTTCGAGAACGGAGATTTCAAGACGCTCGAGTCGCTGATGACCCCGGAGGATGAACACCGGCTCTATTATTCACCCGGTAATCTTTACTATTTAGGAGAAGAATTGGAATTTCAGTCGGATGGAAATTAGTGGCTGCCAAAGCTCCAGGCATTTTTCCAGCTATGAAAATGGCCACGCCCGGCGTGGCCATCTTTATAGCTGCTGTTCAGGAGGCCGCTTAGTCGACATATTGCCGATCGGAAAGATCGTAATTATTCTGAAATTCATCGGATAATGGCAGTCAGGGTGATGGATTGTTCAGGATAGTCAGGGAGCAGCGGGGAGCTCGGCATAAGCGGCATAGAATCCGACATCAGGAATCTCAACGAGCCAGAGGGTGGAAGTCGCATCGGGCCCTATAAGGGTGTCGTCGATCGGCGAGGTATAGATTACGATGCGGGTATTGCCTATGGTTTTCTCCGAGCGAGAGATTGGCTCCCGGGATGTGGGGAGTACGTCGTTGAGGAAGCTGTCGGCCGAGTTGAGATTCTTGTAGAAGCTCGGGATGTTGTAGAACTTGCAGGGAATATTGAGGGCGGCAAGTTCTGCAGGTGTACCCTCCTTGAAATCGCCCGCTACGTCGACAAAATAAGGGAACAAAGGCACAGCATGAGCAGCCAATGCCGCTATTAAGGAAATTGCGATGCTAATTAATCTTTTCATTGGCTTCACGTATTAATTTATATCGATTTAATTTATATCGATGCAAATATAATAATAAAATTCTGAATAATCCGCATGAAGAAGAAGTAAACCAGTGGCTTTTCCGGGGTGTTAATATAATGAATAAATAAAATACAATATTATGGAATACACAGATGCAATTAAATCCACCCCGGTGGTATTGGTAGAATTTTATGCCACATGGTGCCCTCACTGCCAGAGGATGATGCCGGTAGTCGATCAGATAAAGGAACTATTGGAAGGGAGTGTCGACGTATATCAGCTCGACATCGACCTTAATAAAGAATTGGCAGATACAGAAGAGATTACCGCAACTCCTACTTTTATCATCTATCGCGATGGCAAAGAGGTATGGCGTGAAAGCGGAGAGATGGACGGACAGGTATTGCTGGCCAAGATAAGATCCTACATGTAAGCCGATTCCTATGTCATCCCAAGTAAAAGCTCACACGCTGATTACCGACTATCTCGACCTCCTTGGAGTGCCGTTTACGGAGAAGTATGCTGCCGACAGATTCACATCGATGCCATTCCCTACGATGTTCGGGTTCAAGAAATTGCTTGAAGAATATGGCGTCAAATCCGAAGGATATCATCTTAACGACAAAAATGAGATAGATAGGATTGATGCTCCGTTCCTTGCCAAGACCGCGGCCGGCTACGCAATAGTCACCAAAGTCGGCTCAGAATCAATAGAGTATAAGACGCAAGGGATAATGGAGACTGTGGGTCGTGAAGAATTTCTCGAAGCATGGGATGGCAACGTGTTCCTATCCTACCCCTCGCCCGACGCTGCGGAGCCCGATTACCGGGTACATCGACGCCTTGATTTCCTTATGCAGGCCAAGAAATGGGTGTTGGGAATCATAGCTCTCCTGCTTTTCGCATATGCGTTTGTTGTCAATGACCTTTACCGGCATCTGTCGGTGATATTCATAGCGGCGATAGATATATTGGGATTGTACATCACATATCTGCTGGTGCAGAAATCACTCAATTATCATAACGACGCCGCCGACAAAGTGTGCGGCGTGCTGCAGGCAGGAGGGTGCGACAGCATCCTTTCCACCAAAGCATCGAAATTTTTCGGGTTGTTCGGTTGGAGCGAAGTGGGTTTTGCCTATTTTTCGGTAAGCCTCCTCACGTTGCTTCTATTCCCGGGCATGCTTCCATGGCTTGCGTTGTGCAATGTATGTTGCCTTCCGTTTACGGTATGGAGCATATGGTATCAGAGATTCCGGGCGCATAAATGGTGTACGCTGTGCGTAATCGTGCAAAGCTCGCTGTGGCTTCTGTTCTTCTGCTACTGCTTTGGAGGTTGGCTCAGCATGGCATGGCCCCCTAAGATTCATTTCATTGTGCTCGGCCTTACCTATGTGGGTGTGATGCTTGGCATCAACGCTCTGATGCCTCTGATTGAGAACCGTGAAGAAAGATAGAGTGATGAAAAAGGTAAAACAGATAAGGCGGCCGGAATTTACCGACGCCAAGTTGCTTACTCCTTTGGAGCTTAATGCCCTGCGATGCGGGGAAAAGCACACGGTGCTCACGCCGGAGGTAATGGAATCTTTGTCGAAGGGCGCCGGGCAGAAGCCGCAATAAAGATAATGATTATGAAAGAAAAGTAGAGGGTGTGGCCCGAATGCCACACCCTCTATTGTCTATAAATGAAGGGCAAATCGGATATGGGCCGCAATAGTTGGCAGAAGGCCGTAATATTCCCTCATTATGTTGAATCTTTCCATCAGGGAATCACGATGATGCTTATCGGTAAGCCCATCAGTGAGGTAATCTGTCACGATGGTATGGAGGTTAATATTGCGTTCCGGTTTTGAAGCCCTTATGCATCGCAGAGTCCATTCATAATCGGCCGAGTACCTGTAGGCGAGATTGTACTCCGGAGCGATGTCCCGGCGCACCATGAAAGCCTGATGGCAGACGAGCATACCATTGAGGAATGATTTGAAGTCAAGTCGTTCGGGAGCAGTCTTATGGCGCGGACGCAGCACCTTGCGGCTGCCGTCGACTACCACGGTATCCCCGAATATGATGTCGGGGTCGACCTTTGAGGCAGAGATGGCGGCTGCATATCGCATCAGCGTATCGGCCTGATGGAAAGCATCGCCGGCATTCATAAATATCACATATTTACCGCGGGCACACCTCAGCCCTTTGTTCATCGCATCATAAAGGCCCTTGTCCGGCTCACTTATAATGTCGGACATCGGGGATAGCCTCGCTATCAGCTGCGGGGTGCCATCGGAAGAAGCGCCGTCGACAACTATGTGTTCAAAATCCCGGAACGATTGGGCAGCGAGAGAATTCAAAGTGGGAGTGATTACTCCGGCGGCATTGAATGTGATTGTAACCACTGAAATGAGCGGACTTTTTTCCTCCATAATCGTATATTGAAAATTGCAGCGATTGCAAAATTACAAAAAAATAAGAATAAAATATCGAAAACAGTTGTAGGAGTCAAATAATAGGATTAAATTTGCGGAACAAACCGGCGGGAATCCCTTGCCGGAGCGGACTAACAAAAAGAGCAATCATAATAGAAACATAAATTTTAAAGAAAAAATGGCTTACGTAATTACCGATCGCTGCATCGCATGCGGCACCTGCCAGCCTGTTTGCCCGGTTGAGGCTATCTCCGAGGGCGAAATCTACGTTATCGATCCCGACACCTGCATCAGCTGCGGAAGCTGCGCATCAGTATGTCCTAACGACGCTATCGAGGAGGGATAACAAGAGGCTGAGAGCGGCGAGGTATTCTCCTAAGTCCGCCCGGAAAAGCAAAAAGAGGCTGTATCAATGCAGAAATTGGTACAGTCTCTCGTTTTGTTATCTTCAGCTTTATTTGTAACTTTGCCACATAAATCACGTGCCATTCTGCCCGTGAATCATCACGACAATGAAAGATGGAGATATAAAGGTAAAGATAGTGGCCTCCGAAGGCACGGCGCTTCCGGCTTATGCCACATCAGGATCCTCCGGAATGGATCTGAGAGCCAGATTGACTGAGCAGGTGATATTGCCTCCCGGAGAACGACGGTTGATAGGCACGGGATTGAGAATCTCATTGCCCGAAGGATATGAGGCACAGGTGCGCCCGCGTTCCGGCCTGGCGATAAAGCACGGCATCACAGTTCTTAATACTCCGGGCACTGTGGATTCCGACTATCGGGGAGAAATTTGCGTTATATTGATAAACCTTAGCAACGAAGATTTCATAATTAACGACGGCGACAGGATAGCCCAGATGGTAGTGGCACCTTACAGCCGCGTGAAATGGGAAGCGGTTGAGCGCCTCATGGATACGGAACGAGGCTGCGGCGGGTTCGGCCATACCGGAGTGTAAGGCTTAATGAAAAAGCATAAAGAATGAAATATTGTCGGAGATATGTGATAATTATCCTTGCTGTGCTGGCAGCCTATGCGGGCTGGTCGGCGTATGCGTCATCGCGTGCGGAAGATGCCAGAAAACCATCTGCCACCGACGTCCGGAAATCACGATACTATTATTTCGAAGGATTGCGGCATGACCTAACCGGCGAGCAGGATGCCGCCTATGAGTGTTACCGCAAAGCCGTTGCACTCGACAGCACTAATAAGGAGGCTCAGTATCAGATGGCCACAACCCGTATGGGAATTCTTGACATGGATCTCCGAGCCCCCTCGGAAATACTCTCCAATCTTGAAAGAATGCGGGCATATGTGGATGCCTATCCCGACGACGGGGATGAAAATCTGCTCTATGGCTATCTCGCGGGCCTCAACGATACGACGGGCGAAGGAATCCGCGTGCTTGAGCGCCTTGCTGATCTTCAACCCGATAATTCGACAACTCTGATATATCTTTCGCAAGCCTACACGAATGCCGGAAAGAACAAGGAGGCCATAGAGACAATGAACCGCTATGAGCGCGCAGAGGGAATAAATTCCACCCTATCGATGCATAAGATGTCGCTCTACATGGAAGCCGCCGACACTCTCGGGGCCTTAATGGAAGCCGATCGACTTATAGCAAACGACCCGCGCGATTACCGTGCCCTGATTCTTAAGGGTAATCTATATGAAGTGATCGAGCGGCTTGATTCCGCCGAGCATTATTATCTGGCCGCGGAGAAACTGGATCCGGAGGCAAGCGCACCGAAGATTGCGCTGATGGAAACGTATCGTATGAAGGGCGACAGTGTGGCGTATGATGCAAAGGTTTATGAAGTATTGCTCACGGAGGATATGGAGATTACCGACAAGACGCGTCTTCTGGCCGATTATCTCCAGAAATTGCTTGAAAACAATAACGATACTTCGAGAGGAGATTATCTTTTCGGAGTCCTCGAATCGCAATACCCTCACGACCCGGAGGTGTTGGATCTCGCGGCACGTTATTGTTATGCAAAGGGCGATACCGAAGGGGCGGCTGAAAAGGTTTCATATGCCCTTGATATGGATCAGGGAAATATGGATCTATGGCGCAAGCTGATGTATTATCAAGTAAACGGAGAAAAATTCAAGGATGCCATTTCCACTTATGAAAAGGCCGAGAAGGCAGGAATGACCGACAGAGGAATGCATCTTTACATAGCAATGGTCTATCAGCAGGATCAGCAGTATGTCAAAGCGGACTCCCTGTATAAGCGAGTGATAGCCGATATTGATTCCGGATTGAATCCCGACAGTAAAATATCTCTTAACGACGTTCGGCGCGACATATCGATGGAAGATCTGGATTTCCTAAGCCATGTTTTCACATCGCGCGGCGATAACTCCTATGCCGCGGCAGATACGATAGGAGCCTTCCGGGACTACGAAAACGCCCTTACCTTGAACTCAGATAATGTTATGGCTGCCAATAATTATGCATATTTCAGTATAGAGAACGGGGGCGACCTGGAAAAAGCGGAGGAGTTGAGCCGGAGGACAATTACGGGAGACAACGCCCATAATCCGACTTTCCTTGATACCTACGCATGGATTCTCTTTCTGCGTGGCGATACGGACAAGGCCATTGAATATCAGATGCGGGCAGTGGAGGAGATGGAATCGCTCGGGCGAGAGGAAGCCGTGATTTATGACCATTATGCCGATATGCTCGAAAAGAAAGGTTTCACTGCGGAAGCATTGAAGTATCGTCGCATCGCCGCCGGGCAAGATCCCGACAATCAGAAACTCAAAGAAAAACTTGAAAATGCTGAGAAGGCTGAAAAACAAAAGACAAAATGAGCAGCATAAAATCTAATATATTCCTGCGCCGCATATTAATGCCGGCGATAATGATCTCGATAATATTTAATGCCGGAGCCTCCGGGAAGAAGGTGGAAGCCCCGGATAGCGTCTATGCCAATCCGGAAGAGATGATAATGGCAGATGCTATATTGAGTCGCTATATCCCATGGACTAATGTAGAGTTCAATGGGAAGGTGCGAATGTCGTCAGGCCTCCCCATATCCCCGACCGTGAAAATGTATATGGAGCATGATAATCTGATCCAGCTGTCGGTGCGGGTCCCATTCATGGGAGAGATAGCGCGTCTTGAATTGGATAGGGATTCAGTGCTGATAATCAATAAATACAACCGGAACTACTGTAAAGAATCGACTTCCAAAATCGCGGCTACATATCCCGGATTTATAACCTCGATACAGAATCTTTTCCTCGGGAGGATTCAATTATTTGGCATTGGAGAGCTTGATGCATCCAATATAAAGGAGATGAATTTTCAGAACGCAGGTGGAAATGAATGGATAGTATATCCAAAGGAGATGCCGGGCGATGGAAAATTACAATATGGATATGTTGTGACATCCAACGGGCGCACAAAAAGCCTGTATGCACAGCCCGGCGGTCGCCAGGAAAGCCTTCTGCTGAATTATAATTATCCCGGCAGCGGAATGTCGATGGATATAATGGTAGATACGAATAAACGCAAAATGTCGGGCACGCTCGAGTTTAATACAGTAAGATGGGGAGGCGAACGGATGAGTCCGCTTAATCTTACGACCTATCAGCGACTCGGCATAAAGGATTTCATCAAGGCCGTGAGATTTTGAATTGGGAAAGCCGGCTAATCAGATTTATGGCGAAATTAAAGAGAATAATAGTGATGGTGATGCTGACCTTGATGGTCGGCACACTGACTTTCGACCTTCCGGCCCAGCGACGTGATCGCAAGACCACCGGCCAGCATAAAGAGCAGCCCGTAAAGAAAAATAGAGCCTCTGATTCCAAGAAGCGTCAGCCGGCAAGAACAAGTTCCGGTGCCGGAGCAAAAGTTACTAAGAAAGGGAAGGCCGCACCTAAGAAAGGTGTTGCCCCCAGAAATGAAAGCCGTAGTGAACTTGAGAAACGTCAACGCGACACTCAGGCTGAAATAGCGGCCACCCGCAAGCGTATTCAGGAAAATGAAAAGGAAGTAAGCCGCAATGTCAAGGAGTTGGGCCGGTTGCAATCGGAAATCGCGGTGATAAAAGGAGAAGTGGCTTCTTCGTCAAAAAGAGTGGCGATATTGGGGGCTGAAATAAGCAGGCTGGAATCCAAAATAGCCTCAGAGGAGAAAGAACTCACGAGATTGAGGGCTGAATATCTCAAGGCGGTGAAATCAATGCGAGGGCGTCGAAAAGGGAATTCCGATCTCGCATATCTATTTTCCTCTAATAGCCTCGGAGAGGCGCGTCGGCGTTTCCGTTATCTTCGGGAGTTTTCCGACTGGAGAAAAAATCGTAGCTCGCAGATAGAAAGCGGAGTCAAAGAGCTTGAGAAGCAGAAGCAGGATCTTGCCCGCGACAAAGCCATGCAGGATAAGGCTCTTGCCAGTCAGATGGCCTCACAACGTCAGTTGGAGGCCCGGCATAAAGAGAAAGACGTGCTGGTGGTTGAACTTAAAAAGAACGGCGCGGCATTGCAGAGCCATCTTGCAAAAAAGCAGTCGGAAGCCAATACACTCAACAGTCGCGTTGCGGCCCTCATAGCCGCCGAACAGCGTGCGGAGGAGGCTCGCAGACTTGAGGCCGAGCGCAAGGCTGCCGAGCAAAGAGAGCGTGATATGGCAGCCCGCAGCCGGCAGGATGATAATAAAACCGGCGCAGAAACGCCGGAGGTAAAAGGCTCACAAGGCAAAGGGAAGTCTGATAAGAAGGATGTGAAAAAGACCGGCTCCGAGAATGGCGGAGGCAATGATTATGCCACGGCCCGTCGCCGTCGTCCGCGCAGCGACAAAGAAGATAACTCAAAAGGAGGGTCAGCACCCTCGGCGGCTGGAAAACCNNAAACCGGTAGGTGGCGCCACCGGTTTTGCATCGATGCGGGGGTCGTTGCCACGTCCCGTAGCCGGAGCATTCAACATAACCAGTCCTTTCGGTCGCCACTCATTGCCGGATTTGCCGGATGTGATGTATGACAATCCGGGGATTGACGCGCAGGTGGCTCCCGGTTCATCCGCGCTCGCCGTATATGCCGGCAAAGTCTCGGGAGTCTATATGATTCCCGGATTCTCAACGGTGGTGATAGTAAATCATGGAGAATACTATACGGTCTACGGCAATCTTGCCACAGCCGGAGTGAAGGTGGGCGATGTGGTGAAGCAGGGACACGCCCTTGGAAGCGTTGCGGCCGATGAAGATGATCCCTCAAGGGGAATGATTCATTTTGAAGTCTGGAAAAACCGTGAGAAATTAAATCCACAGTCATGGATTCGGTAAAAGGATTGGAGTTTGTGAAATATTCTCCGGAAATGCGTCGTGAATGGGATGAATTTGTAAAGAGATCCCGAAATGGCACATTTTTATTTGAACGGGGATACATGGACTATCATTCCGACCGCTTTGCCGACTGCTCATGGTTGGCATTCAAGAATGGGAAATTGCGTGCGATGCTACCAGCCAATCTCACACCCGACGGGGTGTTGCACAGTCATCAGGGACTTACCTACGGAGGCTGGATTCTTCCGATGGAGCATGTCGACGGAGCGGAATTGCTGGAAATATTCAGGCTGGGTACCTTATTATGGAATGATGAGGGTATCGTTGAGCTGGATTATAAACCGGTGCCTCATATCTATGCGCATAAAGGGGCTGAAGAGGATATATATGCTCTTTACCGGCTTGGAGCGATAATGTCGGGATGCTGTCTTAGTGTAGCCGTAAACCTGCGCGAAGGCTACCGGCTGAGCGAGATGCAACGCCGGCATCTTAAAAAAACCGTCGGATTAAACTGGCATATCTCCGAGGAGGAGCATGGGCAAGATTTTATGGAAATGCTTCAGGATTGTCTTTCCGACCGACATTCAGCCGCACCGGTACATACGCTTTCAGAGCTCGAACTGCTAAGGGAAAGATTCCCCGGCAACATACGCATATTTACTCTCCGACTCGATGGCGATATGCTTCCGGATGCCGGCGTATGTGTCTACGACACCGGCCGCGTGGCGCATATGCAATATATCGCCACCACACGGCGTGGACGGGAACTGAATCTTCTGACTCCTTTGTTTGTGCGTCTTATGGATGATATATTTGCAGGAAGGGAGTGGTTTGATTTCGGCACGTCCAACGAGGAGGGGGGCCGCATCCTGAATCCGGGCCTTCTGCGCCAGAAATTTTCGTACGGCGGAGGCGGAGTGATCTATCCGCGCTATTCGTTGCGCTTGAGCAATGCCGACAATCTTAGCCATGAATAAGCCGACGTGCCGATGAAGCATACTCCGAGAAGCATATAGCTCATCGCCGATTGAGTCATCAGCGTAAGCAGGAGGGATGCTACCCCCGAAATAAGGGCCACGCCTATCGCTTGCACCGACCGGGCTGAGTAGCGGAATTGATATATTCCGCGGTTGATGAAATAATATATCAGGAAGACCATCACATATTCGACTACCATGGCGTATCCCAGTCCTATCACTCCGAAGAAATAATAGCCCGTGGCTCCCAGCAGGATATAAAGGATATTACACCCGACGCTTTCCATCCAGAAGAAAAGGCGCCGGTTGTCTTTAGCGAAAGCAATGTACCCTAAAGGAAAAGACGTGGCCTTTAGCAAAACGCCCACACTCATCCATCTTACCAGCGGCACGATGGATTCAAATTCCGAAGTAAGGAGAATCTTCACCACAAGAGGCGCGAAAATCAAGACAAGGATCACGACAGGGGCGATTACGAAAGATACGAGTTCGGTCTGCCGGTTGACAATGATAGCCAATCTTTTATTATCGGCTGGGGNNNGGAGCCGTGGAAAATAGTCGACCGACATTGCCGTGATTACGAGTGCGGCATACTGATTTGTGATGGAATTGGCTGCGGAATATAGCCCCACTGCATCGAACGAGCCGGAGATACGTATCCATACTATGAGCAAATACTGGCAGAGACTCGATAATAACGGGGCAGAAATAAGCACAACCCCCATAGCTACCAACTTTTTGAGAGCGCCCCGGTGCTCCCGGAAATTGAAGCGTATCCCGGGATTCGGTATTGCCTTATCGACCTCTCGGCGCAACCATAGCGCCGCTACCCCCGTCATTACAATCATGGCCGGCACGATTCCTTTGGTGCCGAAAAAGTAATACATCGGCACTCCTAAAATCAGGCCTACCGCCGAGCCGGCCACTGTACCCACCGAAATGGCCCGGATTCGCTGCATCCCCTGAAGCAGCGCTGTATAACCGGCATTCTGCACCATTGCTGCCACAACGAATCCCAATAATATGAACTGCCACCAGTAGGAGTAATCTCCGAATGTGATTTTTGATAGCAGCGGTGAGAAAATGAGGCAGAAAATGAATCCGGCAACCGAAGCGATATTCCGGAATCCTTTGGAGACGGCTGACATAGTATGAAGCTCCGACTTGTCGTCAAGACGCTGAGCCACTTCCTTGGTGATGGCCAGTTCCGTTCCAAGTCCCGAAATTTGGGAGATTGTATTTGATGCCGTAGTGAAAAGGGAAGATATGCCCATTCCTTCGGGACCGAGGAATAGCGCCACGAATTTACCGCGCGCCAGAGATACGATAATCTTGAACACCTGTACGCCGCCCATCATCGACGAGCCTTTCAACATGCTGCGGTAAGAATTGGTATCTTGTTTTTTCTCCATATCCTCGGATAAATCAAACAAAATTAATAAAAACTTTGGACTATATGATGAAAGTTGGTTAAATTTGCAATTAAGTTACGAAAGATGAGTCAAAAAAGCGGAAAAATCAGAGGGAATGCGATGCTGGAAGTGCTGATCTGCACCATGGGCATCGATGGACTCCGGAGGGTAGAGGCCATGTTGCCTGCGCCAGAGGAGGGAATCGCTTTCGTGGTATCGTGTCAGCTTCCGGGATTGGCACCATCAGCGGGCATCCCCGCTATCCTGAGAGAAAGAGAGGATGTAACGCTCGGAATACATAACGACTCCGGCCTCAGCCGGAACCGCAATCATGCCCTCGATATGGCGGCGGCGCCATTCGTGCTGCTCGCTGACGACGATCTCAGTTACTACCCCGGGATGTTGCGAAAGGCCGCCCTTCTTATGAGCGGCGATCAGGATACCGATATTTTCGCATTCCGCTTCGATGGACTCCGCAAGAAGGTTTACCCCCCGGAGATGCATGATCTGGCGAACCCATATAAAAATTATAATGTATCCTCCGTTGAGCTGGCGTTCAGGCTTGCGGCATTACGCAAGGAGGGGATGAGGTTCAGTGAATTGGCAGGGATAGGAGCTCCATATCTTACATCGGGTGAAGAAAATATTTTTCTGGAGCGATGTCTGCGCAAAGGGATGAGGGGAAAGTACATCCCGCTTACGCTTTGCCGGCATGCTGAGGAATCCACGGGCCATGCGGCTTCGGCCTCCGCCGGCCATATTCGAGCCACAGGCGCCTATATCCGAATAAAATATGGACTACTATCTGGATTTGCGAGGTGTCTGTTGTTAGGATTTCGCGCGCCGGCGCCTACGGCCAAGGCGATGAAATGGGCCTTACAAGGTTATGTTTATTCCATTCGACACGACAGGGAGCTATGAAGGTACTACTGATGGGGGATGCCAGCAATTATCACTGGGCATTGGCCAACGGTCTGCGGAGTGCCGGCCATGAGGTGACGGTGGCCTCTCACGGTTCTCGCTGGATGAATACATCCCGCGACATCGACATCAGTCGGAAGCCCGGAAAATTGGGGGGATTGGAATTATATGCAAGATTTATGACTACCCTCCGGCCACGGTTGGCCGGATATGATGTAGTGCAATTGTGCGGACCGTCGTTTGTGGAGCTGCGTCCCGGAAGAATAAGGAAAGTATTCGATATGTTGCGTGAGAACAACGGCAGGGTATTTCTCACGGCCATAGGGACAGATTCATATTTTGTGGAGAGATGTGTATCGCCAAATCCTCCTTTGGCTTATAGCGAATGGCAGGTGAAGGGGTGCCCTACGCCTTACAGTGCGTCGGCGGATGATAAGAAAAAAGAATGGCTTACTCCCGAGATGCGTCAGCATTGCCGAATGATATATGATAATGTGGATGGTGCGGTAAGCGTGCTTTACGAATATCACAAAGTGCTAACGGATTATTTCCAGAAAGAAAGGCTGGCGTATGCCGGCATTCCCGTGGAGATCGAGAATGTTCAATGCCTCGCGATGCCTCCGGTTGGAACTGGATCGCCGGTGCGCATCCTTGTGGCTTATCATAAAGGGCGCACTCTGGAAAAGGGCACAGATTTCCTGCTGAAAGCTGTCAGGGAAGTGGAGCGCAGGAATCCGGGCAGAGTGATTGTCGATGAGGTGAGCAATATTCCCTATGATGCGTTTTTGCGCAGGCTTGGGGATTCTCATATTGTGGTGGATCAGCTTTACAGCTATACTCCGGCCACTACCGCCCTGCTCGCAATGGCGCGGGGCCGCGTTACGGTAAGCGGGGGCGAAGAGGATTATTATAAGTTTATCGGCGAGAGGGAACTACGCCCCATTATCAATGCCGACCCGCGGGATTTCAACCTTACGGTGAGCCGGATTGAGGAGGTAGCGTTAAATCCGGCGCGATTGAAGTCTCTTGGCATGGAAGGAAGAAAGTTTGTGGAGAAGCATAATGCGGCAGCCGTTGTGGCAGAGCGATATATTGACTTTTGGGACAGGATAGGATAATGGAAGAAGATATTGAAAAAATCACGGTGATAGTGCCGGTATTCAATCGCGCCGGTCTGGTGGAGCGGGCGTTGGAATCCATCCGCGTTCAAGACGTACGCCCGTTGCGGATGATAATTGTAGACAACGATTCGACCGACAATTCCGCCGAGGTGTGCCGTGAGTGGGCGCGCAAGCATTCCGATGAAGCCGGGCTGACTATCGACGTGATTGAGGAGAAACGTCCGGGCGCGGCACAGGCACGGCAGACCGGTTTTGAAGCGGCACGCAGCGAATGGGTTTATTTCTTTGATTCCGATGATGAAATGCGTTATGGCATCCTATCTGCCGCACTGGCTGAAGCGGACGATGCTGACATTGTCTACTGGCCCCTGATTCAGCTTGACTTCAAGGAACAATGGAGCCGGAAGCCATTTTCTAAGAAGAATCAATTCAGGCGTCATTTATATAATGGCCTTCTGAGCACTCAAGCCTATATCGTCCGCAGCGACTTTCTTCGCGGCGTGGGAGGATGGAACCCGGAAGCAAAAGTATGGAACGACTGGGAACTTGGAGTGAGGTTGCTTCTCGGCGATCCGGTGATTAAGGCCGTGGAGAAGACCGGAGCCACAATCTATCCGCAGGCCGAATCCATCACCGGGCTTGATTTTCATTCAAAGCATGGCGAATGGGAAAAGACGCTGGAGATGGTGGAGAGGCGCCTTAAGGCGTTACAGGGTGAGCGTATATTCAACCGCTGGCAGTTGTCCAGAACGGCGATGCTCGAGATGGTTGCCTACCGGCGTGCCATCCTCGCAGCTCATTATGCCCGGGAAGGCCATGGAGCCGACGGCGATCGATTGCTAAAGGAAGCTATCGAAAAATCGGAACTCACCCCGACGCGCCAACGACTTCTGAAGCTCATTTATCATTATACGCGCCTCGGAGGACGTGCGGCATATCTGGTATGGCATTGAAATTTTGTGAATTTGCGGAACATTTATTATATTTGCATTGTTAAAATAATGACATTGTAGGGCCCGCGGACCGGTCCCGACAGCATATGGAAGGCCCGATAAGGCCCCATCCCGGGATGTTCCCGGCTTATACCCTGAATAGAAATTAGAAAAACCTATATACTTAGACCATGGTAGATTATAAGTCACTCGGCCTTGTGAACACAAAAGAGATGTTTGCAAAGGCAGTACATGGAGGCTATGCCATCCCTGCATTCAATTTCAATAATATGGAGCAGCTCCAGGCCATCATCAAGGCGGCTGCCGAAACCAAATCCCCGGTGATTCTTCAGGTATCGAAGGGCGCACGCAACTATGCCAACCCGATCCTGCTGCGTTATATGGCCCAGGGTGCTGTGGCCTATGCAAAATCACTCGGCTGGGAGCATCCCCAGATTGTGCTTCACCTCGACCATGGCGATAGCTTCGAGCTCTGCAAAGACTGCATCGAGAATGGCTTCTCATCAGTGATGATCGACGGCAGCCATCTTCCCTATGAGGAGAATGTGGCCCTCACGAAGAAAGTTTGCGATTATGCCCATCAGTATGACGTTACCGTAGAAGGCGAGCTTGGCGTTCTTGCCGGCGTGGAAGATGAAGTTTCGAGCGACCACCACACCTATACGGACCCGGAGGAGGTTATCGACTTCGTTACCCGCACAGGTGTCGACAGCCTTGCAATCTCGATTGGTACGTCGCACGGTGCATATAAATTTACCCCCGAGCAGTGCGAGCGCGACCCGCAGACCGGACGNNGCCCCCGCCGCTTGCATTCAACGTGCTTGAGGCTGTCGAGGCTAAGCTGCCCGACTTCCCGATCGTGCTCCATGGCAGCTCCAGCGTGCCCCAGGAATATGTCGATATGATTAACGAGCACGGCGGCAAGCTCCCCGACGCTATCGGCATCCCGGAAGAAGAACTTCGCAAGGCTGCAAAAATGGATGTCTGCAAGATCAACATCGATTCTGACTCACGCCTCGCCATGACCGCGGCTGTACGCAAAGTGCTCGATGAAAAACCCGCCGAGTTTGACCCGCGTAAGTATCTTGGCCCGGCCCGCGACGAAATGGAGAAGCTATATAAGCACAAGATCATAAATGTGCTTGGCAGCGAAGGCAAAGCCGAATAATCAGATATCTCCGCATTTGCGATTCAGTACAAGGGGCTGCGTTGAAAGACGCAGCCTCATCTTTTAGGCATAGGCTCCGGAATTTGAATCGAAGCCGCGTCTTACTGTGGGGGCAACTTCCGGGTTGAAAAAAATATTGTAATAATCAATCCGATATTGTTATAAAAATCAGAGGGTGAGCCTGCTTCGGTTATGGCTCACCCTCCGTTGGTCAAGGGGATTATTCATTTATTGCTTCCCGATAGTGTCGATTGCGCGGCGGATGCGGGCAATCACTTCCTTCTTTGGCATTAATTCGGTGATGTCGAACATGTGCGGGCCTCGGCAGGCACCCACCACTGCCAGACGGAAAGCATTCATCACGTTGCCGAGATGATAGCCTTTCTCTTCAATCCATCCGAGCACTATCTTTTCCGCGTTGGCGGAAGTCATGTCGTCGATTCCTTCGAGCACTCCGATGAGTTCTTCCATGATTGCAGGCGTCTGCTCGCTCCACCGCTTCTTAACGTCTTTTGGAGCATATTCTACCGGGGCACGGAAGAAGAAATCGGCTTGTGTCCAGAGGTCGGGGATAAGATTGGCACGACCTTTCACCATTCCGAGAGCGCGAGTCACATATTCAGGCCCGAAACCACTTATGCCATGCTCCTCGAGAACGGGCATGAAGAGCTCGGCCAGGGTGGCATCGTCGGCATTGGCGAGGTATTCGTGATTGAACCATTCTCCTTTCTTGAAATCGAATTTGGCTCCGGCCTTTGAGCAATGCTCGAAACTGAATTTATCAATCAGTTGCTCCATCGACATTATTTCGCTGTCGTCGCCCGGATTCCATCCGAGCAGGGCAAGGAAATTCACCAATGCTTCGGGAAGATACCCTTTCTCGCGGAATCCGGAAGAAACCTCGCCACTCGCGGGGTCATGCCATTCAAGTGGGAATACGGGGAATCCGAGCTTATCGCCGTCGCGCTTGGATAGCTTTCCATTGCCCACAGGCTTGAGCAGAAGGGGGAGATGCACGAATTGCGGCATTGTGTCTTGCCATCCGAAGGCTTCATATAGCAGGACATGGAGCGGGGCGGACGGCAGCCACTCCTCGCCGCGGATCACATGGGTCACCTCCATCAGATGATCGTCGACGATGTTGGCAAGGTGATATGTCGGGAGATCATCGGCACTTTTATACAGCACCTTGTCGTCGATTATCTTGGAATTTACGGATACCTCACCGCGGATGAGATCATTGACCTTTACGGTCCTGTCGGGCTCTACGAGGAATCGCACCACGTATTGCTCGCCGGCATCGATAAGGCGTTTCACCTCCTCCTCGGGCAGCGTAAGAGAATTCCGCATCTGTCCGCGTGTAGAAGAATCGTACTGGAAATTGGGAATGGCGGCGCGGGCGGCCTCCAGCTCTTCGGGCGTATCGAAGGCGTAATAGGCGCGTCCTGAATCGAGCAATTGCTTGACATGGCATCGATAGATGTCGCGCCGTTCGCTCTGCTTGTATGGACCGTAGTCGCCCCCTTCCCTGACTCCTTCATCAATCTTGATACCGAGCCAGGCAAGCGATTCATTGATATATTCCTCTGCACCGGGCACGAAGCGGCGGCTATCGGTGTCCTCTATGCGGAGAATCATGTCGCCGCCATGCTGACGTGCGAAAAGATAATTATATAGCGCAGTCCTTACGCCGCCGATATGCAGTGGGCCGGTGGGCGAGGGTGCGAAACGTACTCTTACTTTGCGTTCCATAATTGCGGGGTTGTAAATGTTATTTGGCATCGATCAGGCGGAATGCCGTGGCATAATCGTGAATCTGGCGTACCATGGCCACAAGGCCATTTGAGCGGGTGGGGGAGAGATGCTCCCTGAGTCCTATACGGTCGATGAAATATAGGTCGGAGCCGAGGATTTCATCGGGGGTGCGGTCGTTGAGCACACGCATGAGCAGCGCCACAATCCCTTTCACTATCATGGCATCGGAATCGGCATCGAAATGGATCCGTCCGTCTCCATCGCGCCGCGCTGCTATCCATACCCTGCTCTGACAACCCTCGATGAGATTGGCCGGTGTTTTTTCCGATTCGGGTATCCCGGGGAGCGTGGAGCCTTGCTCGATAATATAGGCGTAGCGGTCCATCCAGTCGGACATACCGTCGAATTCTTGGATGATTTCGTCTTGAACCTGATTAATTGTATTCATTGTTTTCGTTTGAGTTCGGAAATGTAAGGCCGGAAGTGCGCGATTGGCGCGTCGGCCTGCTTCCATATGCAAAATTACAAAAACTTGGCCAACTCCCCAACGGGATATAAAAAAAACAGACGCATATCACTACGCATCTGATTTCCGGCTCTTCATGAATCACTTCATTAAGGAAACCGTGGGTCCTAATTCTAAATAACTATTAATCCATAACTTTACTAATGCAACAATAAATTGTCAATGAAACGATATTTCCTTGGACTATTGTCCAATACTAACAACCTGTATCTTAAGCGGACCTCTGCCCGCGTATATTTCATTGTTTTTGCTATCAACACGAGGATGGCTCCCCGGATTGATACTGCAAAATTAGCCAAGATTCTTGAATCCTGCAAGCGACGGCGATGAAATTACGAAAGTAAATCGCGGAAAATCTTAAATTAATTGTTAAAATTATCAAATAATGGTCAATAAGGAATTATATTGGTGTATTCTTCGCACTCCCGAATCGAATGAATCTACTGTCAGCACAAAGAGAATCACCTTTTGAATCTATAAGAATTTATTACTGGCTGCTCAAAAATTTTACCGGACGACAGCAATAATAGCTTATATTACTATCCGCAAAAATTATTCGCGGTAGTAGACGCGCTTTACGCGGGGCGAGACGGAGGTTAGTATCTCATAGGGAATTGTGCCGAGTGAGTCGGCAAGGCGCGAAAGGGGTGCTTCCGGACCGAAAATTTCTACGGCATCTCCTACACGGCATTCGATGCCTGTGACATCAATCATGCATGCGTCCATACAGATGTTTCCTACCGTCGGGGCTTCCATGCCGTTGACAATCAGGCTTACGGCTCCATTTCCGAAGTGCCTGTTCATTCCATCGGCATAACCAATGGGGATTGTTGCAATTCTTGAGTCGCGAGTCAGGACTCCTCGGCGGCCATAACCGATTGTCTCACCCGCTTTCCATTCGCGGATTGCGATAATCACTGTGCGAAGGGCTGAGACTACTGCAAGGGGTTTTTCCATCTCCGGGGGGAGAGTGTTGGCTCCGTATAATCCGATTCCGAGCCGTGCCATGTCGTAATGATACTCGGGGAAGCGGAGGATTCCGGCAGAATTGAGAGCGTGGCGCAGCAGCGGGCGGCGGGCTCGCCCTTCCATGTAGTCCGACCATTCGGCGAAGCGTTGCAGCTGCATAAGCGTGTAATCATCCATATCGGGGCAATCGGCCGTAGCGAGGTGAGTAAATACGCTTTTAGCTCGGACATGGGGTGTCGACTCAAGGCGGTCCATTAATTCGGGCAGTTCCTCCTCGACAAAGCCCATGCGGTGCATCCCGGTGTCAAGTTTTATATGAATCGGATAATGGATCACTTTGTTTTTCTCGGCCTCGCGGATCATATCGGCAAGCATCGGCAGGCTGTAGATTTCGGGCTCGAGTCTATCTGCAAACATTGATTTGTAATTAGCCACTCTTGGATTCATCACCATGATGGGCATCGAAATGCCCTTGCGTCGCAATTCTATTCCTTCATCGAGCACGGCCACGGCCAGATAAGCTGCACCGCAATCCTGAAGTGTCCGGGCAATTTCATAGCTTCCTGCTCCGTATCCTGATGCTTTCACCATGCATATGATGCCGGTCTCCTTAGGCAAATGGCTGCGGAAGTAGTTGTAATTAGCTACTATGGAATCAAGATTGACTTCGAGCACGGTTTCGTGGCGGCGAGCTTCGAGCATCTCCACGATGCCGGAGACATCGATTTCCGGTCCGCCCTTCAGGAGCACCGTTTCGTCGCTGAAATCGGATGCGGAACGGCGTTGCAGAAATTCATCGACGGTGAGGTAGAATTCCGAGGGTATGCGGAACATACCGGAATGGCTGCTAATCACGGGCCCGATTCCAATCAGGCGTGTCACTCCGGCGGCTTCCACAAGCCGGGAGATCCGGCCGTACATCTGTTTCAGGTCGGGGCTTTCGTGATGAAGGTCGGAGAGAATCAATGTCAGTCCCTGCCCTTCCGGCCGTCGGCGCCGGGCGAAGTGTAGGGCGGGGCGCAGAGATGAGAAATCGGAGGTGTAGGAGTCGTGAATCAAGATGCAGCTGTTTACGCCCTCCGTTACGTTAAGCCGGGTGCCAATCTTATGGAGATGGCGGAATCGGTCGGCTATCATTTCGGGCGTTACTCCCCGCAGCAGCATGAAGGCCAATGCGTTGGCTCCATTCTCAAAGTCGGATTCGGTCTCGAATGGCGCAACAAATTCATGGATGCTTCCCTGCCATGAATATTCGATAAGAGATCCGCCCTCGACATTACCCTTTTTAGTGAGTTTAATCTCGGCCGCCGGATTCGTGAAGCTCCAGCGCAGGAGGCGGGTGCCGGGAGCAAGAGTTGCGGCGGCATCAGCAATCAAAGGCTCATCGCCATTGAAAATAAGGGTGTCGGTGGAGGGTAAGGATGCGAGGCTTACCTTTTCCCGGGCTTTCTCGGCATTATCGGCAAACCCTTCGGAGTGAGCTTCTCCAATGTTGGTAATGATTACTGCGTCGGGCCTTATGCAGTCGCGCAGGGGCGCCATTTCCCCCGTCCTGGATATTCCGGCCTCGATAATGGCCAGTGGGCTTTCGGGATTCAATGCCCACATCGAGAGGGGTACTCCGATTTGCGAATTATAGCTCCGCGGACTCCGGGAAATCTCTCCCAGTGGCTCCATGAGCTGAAACAACCATTCCTTCAAGGTCGTTTTCCCGCGTGAGCCGGTGATTCCCAATATAAAGCGGGGTCCATCGGGCTGCCGTGCTCCAATTTTCCTGAGGGCGTCCACTACATCTTTTACCACCAGGAAATGTGCATCATCCTTCCCTGCCATTTCCTCGGGAATATGAGTGACTACAAAATTTCGGACGCCCCGGCGATAAAGGTCGGGGATATAGCGGTGGCCATCGTTGCCTGTCGTCGCTATTGCAAAGAAGAGCGTGCCGGAGGCCTCTTCAAGCTCCCGGGAGTCGGTGAGGAGTGTGGTGATAGTCTCGGTTGCGCCGAATGGGTGCACCCCGAGAAGCGTGGCTATATCATCAAGCCTTCTCTCCATCTTATTCCGGGGCTATTGTATCCTTCAGGGCTTCGAGACAGCGAGCCACTTCCTCATCTACCTTGAAGAGCCTCTGCTTACAGAATTTCAGCAATTCGAGGGCCCGGGTGGTATATGCCGCGAGGCTGTCGATGTCGCAGTCGTTACGCTCCATTTTGGCAACAATGGCTTCGAGTTCGGTAATAGCCTCGGAATATGTAAGGTCTTTATTATCTTTCATCATTTTCTGTAATTACGGTAGAATAAACAGTGCCATTGGCCAGCGTTGTCTCGAGCCTGTCGCCCGGATTCAGGACTGATGGGTCGCTAACGGCATGGCCATTGACTCTTGTAATGCTGTACCCCCGGCGAAGAGTCCGCTCCGGGCTTAATACCTTCAACATATCTTCGAGTCGGGTGATGCGTGCATCGCATTGTATTCTCGCTCTTTTCGCCGCGCTTTCGATGCGTCCGACGGTGAGTTGAAGGCGGCCATGCTCCCGGATGCTTCGCTGGCTTGAAGCCGCGGAGATGCGTGCCGCGAAACGCTCGAGGTCGAGCCGGGCATTCATTGTCCGGTTGGATACCCGCGCCGGGAGCCCAAGTTCGGTCTGAGCAAGCCGGATGTGTTCCCCTTTGAGAGCCTGTGAGGCAAAATTGCCTATTCTGCGGCAGAGATCGGTGGCCGAGGCATAAAAATCATTCAGCCGGTCGATAAGATAAGAGGCCACGGCAGTCGGAGTCTTGCAGCGGACGCAAGCCAATTCATCGAGTACGGTCCTAT
>DAAI01000021.1:58039-62373 GCA_001701105.1 Bacteroidales bacterium GP1 | reverse complement strand
GATACCCACCACCACGGGGAGCGGAAATGTAGCCACTCTCCGGGCGAGGTCGTAATTATCGAATGAATTAAGGTCGGTTGTAGCTCCTCCACCACGGATAATCACGACACAATCCCACATCATAGCGGTCCGTTCCACCCATTCCAGGGCATCGAGGAGCGTGGTCACGGTACGGTCGCCCTGCATCACGGCCGGAAAGAGAAACGGATAAAAGGCGAAGCCGTAGGCATTGCCGCGCAATTGATTCATAAAATCGCCGTAGCCGGCGGCGCCCGCAGCCGATACCACAGCTATGCGCTGAGGGGCAACCGGCATAGGCCGGTTTTTATTCAGATTGATAAGCCCTTCGGTCTGGAGGCGTTGGAGAATCTCACGCCTTATCCGCTCCATATCGCCGATGGTATAGGAAGGGTCAATGTCGCTAATTACGAAAGAGATACCATAAAGTTCGTGATGGGATACAGAGCCGCGCACCATCACCTTCATGCCCGAATTGAAAGGTTGACCGGTCTGGGCGGCAAAGCGCCGTTGGAGCGGCCCGAGGGTGTTGCTCCATATCATTGCGCGAATCTTAGCCCTGAATCCTCCGCGTTCATCCTTCTCCACGAGTTCGAGATAGCAATGACCTCCTGCCACCCGCACATCGCTGAGTTCTGCCACCACCCATACCGACTGCAAGCCGGGATTGAGGCGTATGGAATTACCTACGATACGCTGCAACTCCGAAAGCGAGAGCGGACTCCGAGCTTCATTCTGCATTGACTTCTCCAATTTCCTTTAATGCTCCGGTGGCGGTATCGAATATCGCGAAGCTACGCGCACGCTTATCGGAGAATAGGGAGGGAGCCACACCGAATTTCACTCCGCACTGAGCCAGTTCCTGGCGCCCGCTCCACAAGGTATTGCCCTTGTACGTCACCGCTATCGAGGCTACGCCCGGAATAGTGTATATCACGGCGTCTTTCGGGAGCTTTTTCACTTCGCCTTTGGCGTCTTTCGGCAATTCGGCCTGCGTAAGATTGCTGATTTCGATTGTTACAGGATCGCCGGAGTAATCCGTCTTGTCGACGAATCCTGCAAAGTCGCTCATTCGGAACAACACTTCGGAAGCCTCCCGGTCGCCCGGAACGTAGGTATAGATGGATGTAACCTGCATCTCATCGGTAATTCCGCGGAATGCCGCCATCAAGGCATCTTCCTGCGATTTAAGCGATTCGAGCATTATCTCCAGTTGGCGTCCGTCGGAGGGCATCGATTCGGCGGTGCCTCGTGTGAGGGAGACCTTGGCATCCCTTACATCCATAAGACTCTGGGCGAGCATCTGGGCGCGTTTGGCCGAAGATTGCGAGGAAATGAAATCTTCATCGACATATTGCAGGTAAGCATCGATATTAGGCTCCCTGCGCCGCATCCAGGCGGGTCCGGCAAGATCAACCACCGGCGCCTGAACTTCCTTATTTATCGACAGCAGCATATCATTCTCGCCGACCTGGATATATGTCAGTGCCCCCGGCTTCAATTGCATCATATATCGCGTTTCAGTATCCGCCACCCCATAGGGAGTGACCTTCACGCCGGTTATTTCCCACTTCACATAGTTCTCACGGACCACATCATCTGTGCCGATATATTTCTTTGCGTATTGCCAGTAGGGGCCGGCCACGGCCGATGTACGCCGGGCCGTGACTTCTATCTTCAAAGCTGTGTTCGGAAGAGTGTAGACGAGGCCGTATTCGTTATGCTTGTCGGCTGTAAGTATCTTTGTTTGTTGCGCGGTTGCCACGGGGAGCATGGCGGCTGCGCAAAGCAGCGTCAGTATTCCTTTCAATGATAATCTCATGGGATTGAATATTGTTTTTGTTTTTTATTTTCATCAAGAAGATCGCGGATTGCGCGGCCGGCATAGCGTGATATGTCGGAAGCAGTCATGCCAAATTCACCAAATTCAGCGGCTGCCATATCTCCGGCAAGGCCATGGACATATACCCCCAGCGTGGCGGCATATTCAGGGTTATATCCTTGGCTTAGAAAGGCTGCTATCATTCCGGCCAGCACGTCGCCCGCACCGGCTGTGGCCATTCCGGCATTGCCCGTGCAATTGAAATATACACGTCCCGTAGGGCGCACCACAGCAGTGTAATGTCCCTTTACCACAATGATCACATTGTATTGGCGAGCCATGTCTATTGCCGTGCGCAGACGCTCCTCATCCGTGAAATGCTCGCCGAACATTCTGTCGAATTCTCCACGATGGGGCGTGAGAATTGTCTTCGGGGGAAGCAGGGGGAGCAAAGCCGGGCGTTTGGCGATGCAGTTCAGGGCGTCGGCATCGAGCACGAGCGGACTTTTCGCCTGCTGGAGAAGTTCCTGAAAAGCGTTGAGAGTTCTTTCGTGAGTGCCTATTCCGGATCCGACTACCACGGCCTGGTGATTATGACGCAATTTCATTTCCGTGATGAAGTATTCGTCGCGGTCGGGCTCGAACATGGCTTCGGGCAACGCTGTCTGCAAGACTGACAGCCCGATTCGGGCGCTATGAACAGTCACGAGTCCTCCTCCTGTGCGCAGAACAGCCTGCGAGCAGAGCACAGCTGCCCCCATCATACCCGCACTCCCGGCAAACACCATCGTCGAACCGTAATCGCGCTTGCCCGTAAACGGGCTACGCTCATGAAGCAGAGGCGCGATATTGCGCTTATCGATAAGGTAAAAATCTGTGGCAGTCTCTTTTATTTTTGCTTGATCAAGCTCGATGTCAAGGAGTTTCCATTCGCCGAGCACCGCGGCATTCTCCTTGAAGAAGAAAGAGAGACGCGGAAGCTGGAACGACAAGGTGAGGTCGGCATGCACCACATCGCGGAAGCTGACCTGGGAATTCCATTCTCCGAATAGCCCGGAAGGAAGATCAATGGAAATCACAAACGCTTCCGATTCGTTGATGTATCTGGCGAGCGTCACGAATCCGCCCTGAAGGGGCTTATCGAGGCCGGCACCGAAAAGACCGTCAACCACCACATCCTCCGCCCCAAGATAAGGGGGCGTGAATTCATGGGTGACTTCGGTAAAGTCGACATTATCTATCATTATCAATCGTTTCCGCTCCTCGTTGCAATCATGGCTCAATTTGCCGGTAACGTTGAAAAGGAAAATCTCAACCCGCCGGTAACCTTGCTCTATAAGCATCCGCGCCACAGCGAGAGCATCGCCGCCGTTATTGCCCGGGCCGGCTATCACAACAATTCGCTTGCTTGGCAAAAATCGGCTGATGATTTCACAGCTCACCTGGGAAGCGGCCCGCTCCATAAGCTCAAGCGAGCTGATCTGTTGCTTTTCGCACGTGGCCATATCCACGGCGTGTATATCTTGAGAATTAAGTATCTTCATGCCAATCAATTCAATAATTATTCCCTATCGTTCAAAAAATGCTTTCACATAATAATGCGGACGCATCTCCCCTGACATTCTCATAAGGCGATATGCCCTTTTTTCATTTCGTTTTATGCTAAGGATATCGGGAGATTTATCCGGGATTTTGAACTTACAAATATAACAATCCCTGCCGAGTAATGCAAATATTGTCGATAAATTCTAAAAAATATTTTGCCCCTGATATATGCACAACCACATGCACCACATTCTTTATGCGGGACAATAAGTTTATCTGTCATATCTGTTGAAATTTTTTACAGGGGTACAACATTTAGTCGGCAATACCAAATGAGTTTTACCCAAAAAGCGCTTTTAAAACCGACTTTTGGGTAAAACTCGATATAATTTTCTTTACCTAACACCGCTCATTGAGAGCGAGAAAAAATCACGGTACGGGAATTTGGCTAACACCCAAGTTCGGCTGCACTCGGCATAGCTCAAACAAGTTTGGCTCTGCTCTCGCTCTCACTGGCACGAACAGTCTCGCAGAGCGCTACAAAATTCCCATAGTCGAGAGGCTGAAAGCCTCACGATAAGGAAATTTTTCCGTTCCGAAGTAGAGGGTTTTGAAGCGCTACCTAAGATTGATAAATTGCTGTAGTAAAACGTCGAGTTGCACACGCGTATGGAGAAGTGGGAGACTCAGCCGAAAGAATCCTCCCGAAGGACTCCGCCAACAGCCCACTCCGAAGGCATTCACCAACAGTGGCTTTCCTCCGGAAAATGAGCCACTCATATCGGAGGGGGAAAGCCATACCGAGACCCTGTGTCATAAACGATGTAGAGCCAATCACGCCGGATCTTTGCTTTCGATATATAGTTGGCCGGAGATGTTAATAAAGGTAAAAAGTGTTAAATTTGCACATTTAGGGAAAGATATCATCGATAAAGACCATCCACGGAAT
>DAAI01000021.1:51855-58030 GCA_001701105.1 Bacteroidales bacterium GP1 | reverse complement strand
GTGTTTTTCATAGTATTAAATTAAGATTAAGGTTTCGGTCTACTTCTTTGGAAAAAGAGGTAGACTTTTTTATTTGGGAAGGTTGGACTTATCAATCCTTAACGGAGGAGTTGAAATACTATGAGAATCGGTGAAATCGGCCAAGCAGGGGAGCGAAGCCACATTCACATCCGGGCCTCTACTGATTACGGTAATCAGCAGGGAGGATTAATCAGGGGGCGATACATCAGACTCCGCTATTCCGTGGATGGTCTTTATCGATGAGTTCAAGTAAGCGTGGCAGTGCTTCGGAGGTAGGGATATTCTTAATCACGCACTCCTTGCCTTTATATATGCTCACGCGCCCCGGACCGGCGCCCACATAACCATAATCGGCATCAGCCATCTCTCCGGGGCCATTGACAATGCATCCCATCACGCCAATTTTGAACCCTTTTAGATGAGATGTGGCATGCTTCACTTCTTGAAGGGTGGTCTGCAGATCAAAAAGCGTGCGGCCGCATCCGGGACATGAAATGTATTCCGTCTTTGATGTGCGCAATCCTACAGCCTGCAGAATGTCGAGTTCGAGACGCCCGAGCACTTCACTGCTGAAATATGGGTCTTGGATAAATATTCCGGAGCCATAGCCATTGAGAAGGAGCGCGCCAAAATCGGCAGCCGCCTTAATGCGCAACTCGTCGAGATCCTTTGAGTCATAGCTGATTGACATGATTACGGTCTTCTTCCCTCCTTGCAATATGTAGCGATCGACAGTTGCTGCAATATGTCCGACAGGATTGAGAGCACCCTTGGCATCGATAATCATCAATTCGGATTGAGGGGAGGGTGAGTCGGCGTGATATGCTATCATCCTTGTTCCGGGAGGGAGCGGGCCATCGTAAGGATCAGAATAGTCGCGGGCGTTCCCGGATAATTTTTCCGGTTCAGCTATTTCCGGATGGTTTTCACGGGATGTGATATAATCGCGCAGCATTATTGCTACAGGAATCTCATTCTCGGGGGCTTCACTAAGGGATACGCGAATCGTATCGCCATATCCGAGGGCGAGGAGCGCACCGATTCCGGCGGCACTTTTAATTCGTCCGTCCTCAGCATCGCCGGCCTCGGTGACTCCGAGATGCAATGGAAAGTCAAAACCCTCCTTTTCCATCTCTTTTACGAGCAACTTCACCGTATCGGTCATTATCACGGTGTTTGAAGCCTTGATGGAAATCACTATATCCTTGAAGTCTATTTCGCGGGCTATGCGGAGATATTCCATCACGCTCTCCACCATGCCGGCGGGAGTGTCGCCATACCGGCTCATAATCCGGTCGGACAGGGAGCCATGGTTCACGCCCAGACGTACGGCCGTGCCATTTGCCCGGCAAAGCTGCAGAAATGGATGGAGTGCATGGCGAATCTTATCCAATTCGGCAGAATATTCTTCGTCTGTATAATCGAGCTTAATGAAAGTACGGGCCGCATCGACAAAATTTCCCGGATTTATACGCACCTTGTCGGTGGTTTCCGCAGCCTTGAAAGCGGCCTTCGGGTTGAAATGGACATCGGCCGACAGAGGGAGCGTATATCCGTCGGCAATGAGTCTTGCCTTGATTGAGGCCATGTTGTCGGCTTCCCGCACTCCTTGTGTGGTGAGCCTCACAAGATCGGCTCCGGCATCAGCTATGCGCTTTATCTGGGCCACCGATGCTTCCGTGTCGTTGGTGTCGGTATTTGTCATCGATTGAATGGCGATAGGGGCGTTACCGCCGATTATGATGCGGCCAACCTCCACCTCACGCGAATTTCTGCGCTTATAATTATATATGCTCATCTCACCCAGATCATCAGAAAATAAACCGAGCAGAAGCCCACTATATATCCGCAGAACACTTGCATCAGGGTATGCCTTCGGAGCCAAAGACGCGCTGAGCCGACAAGGCCTGCACAGGCAATAGCAATTATCAGCCATACCATGAGCCGGGGATGTGGTACGCCTTCACGCATGAGAAACACCATCAGGGCCACTATCCCGGCAATTCCGGCGGCATGGGCGGATATTTTCCATTTAAAATTCACGACAAGTTCAATCACCCCCGCCAGTGCGCCGCCGGCGAAGAACATCACTGCCCAGATGGGGAATGATTTCTGCCATAGGAACCATGCGGCCCCGGCCATGCACAGTATGGTGATGAGATAAGGAATAAAGCGTTCTTCACGTCCGTTTAACCCTACATCGTCGATAATCCCCATTTTTTTAAGCAGCATTACCGCAAGGGCCGGGAGCACCACGGTTATACCTCCCACCACAAGGGTGAAAATCACTTTTGAGCCCATAGGAGCGAAGCCAAGAATGGAAAGGCCGAAGATGAGCATGATTCCATAGAGCGGCATCAGAAGGGGCACCATTATCCACGAAATGGCGGTGGCTACTCCGTCGATGAAGCGCACTGAAGATTCCGACATTCCGGGATGCTCCGGCTCATCAGAGTCACCCTGCTCCTTAGGCTGAGGAGGGAGCGGATGTGGCTGCGACGATTCGGACAAAGACTCGGTTGTCTCCTCCACTTCTTCCAGAAGGTCGTCGGGATAATATGAAGATGTGTCGATTTTCATTTTTCAGTTTTTTTATTGTGTATCCGCCTGCGCCCCACCATAGCTTCGAAAGCGGGAGGAACGGGAGTAGAGAAATTCATGTCTTTACGGGTAATAGGGTGAGCGAAGCGCAGGGTCATGGCATGGAGTGCGAGGCGGTGGAGCGGGCTTGCCTGAGCGCCATATTTACGGTCGCCCGAGATAGGATGGCCAAGATCGGCGGCATGAACCCGGATTTGATTCTTACGCCCCGTATCGAGGGAGAATTTTGCAAGCGTATATCCGTTGCCACGCGAAATCACATCATAATGGGTCACGGCCACCCTCCCTTCTTCAGGATTGTCGGTGGAATAGACCATATATTGCGAGTTTTCCGCAAGGCGGCTCTTTACATAACCGTTATCGTTTTCCAGATATCCTTCGAGCACGGCCACATACAGGCGTTCAAGAATAATATTATTCCAGTTATGCCGCAAAATTTCCTGTGCCTGCTCTGACTTTGCGAACATCATAAGCCCCGTAGTGTCACGGTCGAGACGATGGACTATATAAAGTTTGTTTCTCGGATTTTGTTGTTTGACATATGCCTTGACAATATCGAAAGCGTTGTCCTGACGCTTATTGCCGGGAGCCGCCACGGAGAGAAGGCCATAGCCTTTATGGATTACGATAACATCATCGTCCTCATAAACTATCTCCACTCTCGGATGATGGAACACCGGGAAGGGGCGCGTAAGATTTAGGAGCATTTCGTGCCCCGGCTCTATTGGAGTGTCAAATTTTGTAGCCACGAAGCCATTTACCTTAAAATGGCCGAACTTCAGCCATTTCTTGACATCCCCACGCTTTGCATCGGGGAGAAGACGCATAGCAAATTCCATCAACGGCACGCTCAGGTCGGAGTCGTTGACGGCGCGGAAGATACGGTCTTCTTTGAACGGAAGTCTTTTTCTATTATCCATCGATCGAAATCGGAGTTATCTAAGTCTTGTCTGCATAATTAATAACAACCCTATGCGCGGGTATGTTTTGCCTATATCCGGAGTCATCCTCTTGCAATTGTCTTGTCGATTATTCCTGGGATATTGAATGGAATGCGTGAAGATGCTTTCAGCAGGGAGGCGGCAAATCGGCAATCGAGGCACCGGTCGGCGTCGCAATAGATTTTTCTAAGTTGGATCAGAGCTTGGGAATCAGCGGCATTTGCGGGGTGGATGTTAGCGTTGACCCACTGCCGGATAAATGTGTTGTTCTCGGGCTTCATCTGCTCCCATATGGCCAGGGCAGCCTCCGCGCTGTCGGGATCGCCGTGGGCCGATGCCCATGCGTATAGCAATGGGGCTGTGAAATTTATCATAAGCAGATCGAGAGCCTGCGGAGAGAGGGTGGTGTTTCCGATTCCGGGAGTATCGAAATCGGAATGCGACTCCCAGTATCCTCCGGCTTTCCAGTTAAATAGCTTTCTTATTTCGTCGGGATTGTTCTTGCGCTCCCGGATGTCGGCAAGGAGAGAGAATCCCCCTTCAATCGCCTTGGCAAGCAGAGCGATGCGACGGTGAGGAAAATTCTGAGGGCGTGTGCGCGCATATTTCCATATTGTTGCGTTCATAGGGCGCAGCCCATATTTGCGGGCGAGAAAGAAGTATTCCCGGCTGAGCGTCTGGTAATAATCGTCGAAGATATGAAGCGATGTGTCGAGCATTCCGGCCTGGCCGAAAAGGAGAGCTTCCAATTGCATGATGTTGTCGGAATGGCGATGCACATAGTTGAGGGGAAGCGAGCGGGCAAGCATCTCGAAAGGGTCGCCGTTGAGGTTAAAGCCTAAAGCCCTCGCCAAAACGGCGAAGCAGGCCTGATTCCAGTCGCCCCGAAGTGTACGGACACATTCGAGAATCCGGGAGGCCTTCATCTGCATTCTTTCTATTGCAAGGGATTCCAGCCAGTCGATGCGTTGAAGCTCCGGAACCATGTCGAGCCATGGCTTGCAATTCACATCGGCCACCTTTTCTGAAAGAGTGGCGTACATTCTGAAGAAACTCTCGGGAAGCGTTACAACAATCTGGGGAATCTCCGAGCCGTCGTTACGCGGGATGCGGGCATCGTCGAGCGCCACAATATGAAGGATCACGTTGTCGTAGGCCGGGTCGGAGCCATGGCCATGCTTTGTCCAATCGCTTGCTTTTACATGGATTTCCACATTCCCGGCCCATTCCTGCGGGCCTATACGTACACGGGCCCCCATAAAATCGGGGCCCGCGTCAATATTATGAATTCCCGGGGTGATGATCTTTACCTCGCTGCCGTCGACAGTGACGAGCTTCATGCCCATCATCCGCTGCTTCCACAGATATTGGTAAAGCATCTCCATGTCGGTAAAGCTTATGGTTCAGAATGTCAGTCGAGACTCCATTCCACGCCATTCTTGGTATCCTTCACGTTGAATCCGATTTCGGCGAGGCGATTTCGGATTAGATCAGATGTTGCCCAATCTTTATTGCTCTTGGCCTGGGCACGCACTTCGAGCAGCAAGTCGACGGCCTGGCGATAGGCGTCGGTATTGCCTCCCGCAGCGGCGTTCTGAGAGAGCCGGATTCCGAGCAGATCGCCGAGCACCACATTGAATAGCTCTTTGAGCGAGTCGATCTCTTTTTGCGATAGGTTTATATGATTGTCGGACGCTGCATTGATAGTCTTTACGGCATCGAATATGTGCCCGAGCGCAACGGGCGTGTTAAGATCATCATCGAGGGCTTCGAGGCATTTCTCCATATAGTCGGGAATGCCGGCATCGGTGTCGGATGTCGGTTTGAGCTTCGACAGGCGGTTGGCCGCGTCTTCCAGCTTCTGGAGGGCCTTCTCCGCTCCCTTAAGGGCTGCATCGCTGAAATCAACTGTGCTTCTGTAATGGGCTTGCAGGATAAAGAGGCGGATCACCATCGGCGAATATGGCTGCGTCAGAGCCGGATGATCTCCATTGAAAAATTGCTCGAGGGTGATGAAGTTGCGATATGATTTACCCATCTTTTTCCCCTCAATGGTTATCATATTGTTGTGCATCCAGTAGTTTACGGTGGGATGACCCTGCGGGTCGAAACATCGAGGATCTGCAGNNGGGATGACCCTGCGCGGCCACGCTCTGCGCGATCTCGCATTCATGGTGAGGGAACATCAGATCCATTCCTCCGCCGTGGATGTCGAAAGTCTCGCCGAGATATTTTCGACCCATCGTGGAGCATTCGAGATGCCAGCCGGGGAATCCGTCGCTCCATGGAGAGGGCCAGCGCATGATATGCTCGGGCGCGGCTTTCTTCCAGAGGGCGAAATCGAGCGGATTGCGCTTTTCTCCCTGGCCATCGAGGTCGCGGGTGTTGTTCTGCAGATCCTCGATGTTTCGACCCGACAACACTCCGTAATGATGATCCTTAGCGTACTTTGTTACGTCGAAATATACTGATCCGCAGCTTTCATAAGCATAGCCGGCCTTCAGTATTTCCTTTATATACTCAATCTGCTCGATGATATGGCCGGAAGCGTGTGGCTCGATTGAGGGAGGAAGCACATTCAGGGCCTCCATGTCGTGATGGTAGCGGTTAAG
>DAAI01000021.1:0-51821 GCA_001701105.1 Bacteroidales bacterium GP1 | reverse complement strand
CGGGCTTTCTTGGCGATCTTGTCCTCGCCTTCATCGGCATCATGTTCGAGATGGCCTACATCCGTGATGTTTCGCACATAACGCACCTTGTAGCCGAGATGTGAGAGGTATCGGAAAAGGATGTCGAAAGTGATGGCGGGCCGGGCGTGGCCAAGATGAGCGTCGCCATATACCGTGGGGCCACACACGTACATCCCAACATGCCCCGGCTGCACCGGCCGGAAAGCCTGTTTCGTGCGGGTGAGGGTATTATAAATCAGGAGATCACGAGCCATGAAAATCAATATTATGATTGGGTGATGGAGGAATCAATTTGTACCGATTCGGCCTTTTACGCCGGCGGGCACTATTTCGCCAAATTGACTCTCATATTTCTTGATGTTGTCGGTGAGGGCGAACATGAGTTTCTTGGCATTCTCCGGACTCATGATCATGCGTGATACTACGGGCGCCTGCGGCATGCCGGGGGCTGCAAAGATGAAGTCGATGATAAACTCGCTCGGTGAGTGGCCGATCATTGCGAGATTGGTGTATTTGCCGTCGGCCACTTCGGGACGTAGCTGTATCTGCAGCTGATTTTGATTTTGATCTTTATTTTCCATGTGTTATTAATATTCTGTTAGTATCTAATTGCTAATAGCGGTCATAGCCATTTGTCAGGGATATTGGGTTGCTGGGATTTCATCCGGCTCCGAGCTCTTTGCGGAAGCCTATGCTTCCAATCCGCGTATTTAATAATCCTGAGGATTAAGGTGCGAATAGATGTCGGATTAGGATTAACCGCTCTNNACCAATCTCGCAATGATCGGCCACAAATTCCTAATATATAGCAAAATTACAAAAATTCCCTGATTCCCGCAAACCCGCTATCTTCTCATGCCGATAGAGTCATCTATCAGTCAACAATTTCCTATCGCAAAATTTTGTAGTCAAAAATATTTGCGTTAACTTTGCGTTGTAATTATCATAATATAATAATATACTTCGCATGCAGAATTTCAAAGCTGTCTCCTTTACAGACACCAATTCAGGAAAATCCAAGGTTGTAAGTCTAGGATTCAATGAACGTGAGGACAATTTGTTTCTTAGTATTGCCAAATTGTCAAGCCAAGAAATTCGAAGAATTTTATCCATAGACTCTTACGACGAACTATGTTTAGAAGCTGCTAAGGAAAAGCGAGCTGTCAGTCAATTTATTAAAATTAAGCTTCATTCTGCAATGGAGGAGGGGGTGCCTTTTGCTACTTCTGACATTACTTTTAAGAATAGCAAAACCATCCCATTTCAGCGTTGGTATCCCTATGCTGAGGGGTATTCTCCAGACTTTGTGACTTCTATAATAAAAAAATATATATCCAATGTGGGTTTAATTTACGAACCTTTTGCTGGGACAGGCACAACAATATTTGCTTCTGATACGATGGGTTTTCCTACTGTATATTCTGAGGTGAATCCTGTCCTGCAATTTCTTATAGATGTTAAATTGAGGGTTCTGTCGGTGCCTTATGCAGATAGAATAAAACTTTCTGAAGAAATGTTGTCATATGCCGATAACCTCTTAAAATTTGACGCTCCTGAAGATGAGGCTCTGAAAGAGCATTTTTACTCTGTTTTCAAAAAAAGTGTTTATTTCAACGAGCAAAGTTTCTCTCAAATTCTGTCGGCTAAAAGTTATTTGCGTAATATAGAAGAAGGTCTTGTTAAAGACCTCTTGACGGTCAGCGTTCTTTCATCCCTCATTCCATCTTCTTTTTTGAAAAAACAAGGAGACCTTCGTTTTAAAACTAAGAAAGAATTAGAGAAGGGAGTGCCACCATTCTCATTGCTTTTCTCTGAAAACATTCGTATTATCTCGGATGATTTAACTAAATCTTCCGGGTTAAGTCTCTCTCATTTTCATTCTTTCATTTCACCTAACGCTAAAAATATAGGAGAGATTGAGACTCCTGCACCAATTTCTTATGTGATTACAAGCCCTCCATATCTTAACGGCACAAATTACATCCGCAATACTAAATTAGAATTATGGTTTTTAGAATATTTGTCATCTGAGAAAGACTTACGTCGTTTCCGCGATGAGATTCTGACAAGTGGGATTAACGATGTTAAAATGACTGCTGATTTGGAAATTTCAGTTGAAGATAGTAGTCCGCTTCTCAAGGCTACATTAGCAGAACTTAATAATTCCGCATATGATATTAGAATTCCTCAAATGGTAAAAGCATATTTTGAGGAGATGTATTGTTTTTTCAGAGATCTAAGAGACAAACTCGCTTCTAATGCTCATATTTTCATTGATCTTGGTGATTCCGCTTTCAATAATGTTCATGTAAAAACAGATGTAATCCTGATTGAACTTATGAACTGCCTGGGCTATAATCTCATTAAAAGTGAAAAATTAAGAGAACGTCGTTCAAGAGGTGGAATGATTCTTTCTCAAGTACTTATTCATATGCAATATGAAAGGTTAGGTTGGGAAACCAATTGGGAGTCATTTAAGATTAACTTGCCTCATCAATCCCTTCCATTTTCTAAAAAAAACTGGGGAAATGTCAATCACTCTTTGTGTTCTTATCAAGGCAAACTGAAACCTGCTATTGCTCATCATCTGGTTACTACCTTTATTCCAGAAGGTGGAACTATGTTTGATCCATTCGTCGGGGTTGGTACTATACCTTTCGAGGCGTGTTTGAATGGACGTACAGGGTATGGGATGGACATAAGTATAATGGCGTACTATATAAGTCAAGCCAAAGTAGGTAAATCAGATTTGCATTTAGCGGTTGAATGTATCAATCGACTTGAAGCCTTCATTCTTAACAATAACAATAACAATAACATTATTAATAAAGAACTTGACTTATATGGAGGGTTTGGACTTAATCGTTCATTAAACGAATATTATCATATTGATACTCTTAAAGAAATTCTTTTAGCCAGACGTTTTTTTCAACAATTTCCACCCTCTAATGCTTCCGAAATGGTCGTGATTTCTGCTTTGATGCATATTTTACATGGCAACCGCCCCTATGCTTTAAGCAGAAAGTCCCATCCCATAACACCATATGCACCGACAGGTGAATATGTGTATAAAAGCTTATTAGATAAACTTATTGAGAAAGTCAACAAGTTCTTTAGAGAGTCGGTATCAAATACTTTTACCAAAGGTAAGATATTTCTTCAAGACTCAACTTTAGTTTGGCCAGAAGAAGTATCTAACTTAGATGCGATCATTACATCTCCTCCATTCTTTGATAGCACCCGATTTTATAATGCGAACTGGATTCGCTTGTGGTTCAGTGGTTGGGAACCATCGGACTTTAAAATTATGCCCAATTTATATGTTGATGAGAGACAAAAGAAATCTCTATCTGTTTACTTTCCTATTTTTCAGCAAGCAAGGGAACGCTTGAAAAATGGAGGTGTTATGGTATTACATTTAGGGAAAAGTCCTAAATGTAATATGGGCTTAGAATTAATGCGGATAGCATCCCAGTGGTTTGCTCACGCTGAGTTGTTCGATGAAAGTGTAAGACACTGCGATACCTTTGGAATCAAAGATATTGGCACAGTTACTGATCATCAATATTTGGTCTTATACTAAACCGAGAAATGCTTTGTGTTGAGCGTCCAATAATTCTATCAAATAATAATCTTCAAGAACTTTCTTGATTTCAGAAATTCTTTTGGGCAAATCGGTAGAGTTTCTAACCGCCAGATACCTATCTACTGCTCGATTTACATTCTCAGAAGTTACGGCAGTATTTTGTATAGGAACTGGACTTGAAAGTAATTGCAAATCTGCTCCGGTAATTCTCGCAAGTTCGACTAACTCTTGTGGAGTATAAAAATCACTCGGCCACCTGTCGCGTTTATTCTTATTTGCTTCATCCGACAGCAAAGCTGCATTACGAGAGTTCAAAGCATAAAGATACTTTGAAGGAAGTATGTGGTCTATATGCCAAGTACCAGTTTTAGTTATATCAAGTGGCTTACCAGTTTTAAAACATTTTCCTCCAAATCTTTCAAACAGTGCTTGTACATCTAACTTTTCTTCGTATTCTGACACTATCAAGTCTCCAATTCTTCTGCGAATAGAAGACTCTCTGAGTTGTTCAGATGTACGCTGTGGGTTAAGTACTGCGTTGATGGCAGCTTTGCACGCACGACATTCCATTTGTTTTTCTAATGGACCCCAACCGGCGTGTTTACTAAAATGGCTACTGGGTTGTATTCTGCCACAGGTGTTGCAAAATTTCCAATAGGCTTGGGGATTTTCTGTCGCATTCTTAAAGAAAGCACGCCAAAATCTTTCCACCGTCAGTTCTCCTGATTCTAATAACTCAGGCATCCAACTTTCTTCCCATGAAGAAGGCAAACCTGATTCCTTAGAATGAATAAAACCACACTTTTCGCATACCCAAGTCTGACTTTCGTATGCTTCTTCAGGTGTCAGTAATGTATTACCAATATGTACATAGTTTAATGCCCTGCAATTTAAGCAGATATATGCCGTCCACGCATCGTGTATTGTACCTTGCGGGGGTGCTATTCTTTCAATACCAGTTTCGTTTTTAGATGATCTTCTTGCCATTTGTTCTTTATTTTGACTGCAAATATACGCTTTTTATTTCAGACTCACTCTATCCTGACTCGCGTAATGTTCTCTTCCTCAACGAGTTACAGCTGTATTTTATTATTTTTTTTGTCGCATAAGTTACTTGATATTACGTTCTTAAACTATTTAATTGTGGAAGTTGCGGATCCACCGCCGGGCTATCGTGAGCGGAGTCTAAGATTTCCGCCGTCCGGCCTCATTCGCTTATCTCATTAGCCCTCTCGGTAATCGCTTTGCGCTTTACTACAGCAAAGACACCGCCGAGTGGGCTTGTGGTCTTCGGATTGTCGCTTTGATATGGAGAACTTTCGTAGATATAAGGGGCTTTACTGTGCATTGAGGATACGTTGTAGGAGGGATTAACTGATTATTCGCACCAGAGCGCAGATGATATTTCACACTTGCGAAGTTAGCGGCTTTATCTACGCGGATTTTGAATTTTTGAGGAAATGTGCTATATTTGTATTCGCAATACGATGGAAGCAGCATTATACCTGATACCAACTTCGCTTAGCGATGTGGAATTGAGTCGTGTTTTACCCTCTTACAATTATGAAGTTGTGAGGGGTTTGCGTTGTTTTATAGTCGAGAATTTGCGCACTGCGCGTCGTTTTTTGCGAAGACTCGATCCGGCTTTTCCCATCGACGACTGCATCTTTCACGAATTGAACACGCGCTCCGATCGTACAGGAATATCTGCATGGCTCGACCCTTTGCGTAACGGATGCCCTGTCGGGCTTCTCAGCGATGCCGGCTGCCCGGCTGTAGCCGACCCCGGCTCGGATGTAGTGGCCATCGCGCAGCGAGAAGGATTGAGAGTCGTTCCGCTTGTGGGGCCATCGAGCATCCTGATGGCTTTGATGGCTTCCGGATTTAACGGACAAGGGTTTTCTTTCAACGGATATTTGCCGGTGGAAGAAGATCAGCGGGCATTGCGATTGTCGGAATTGGAAAGGTATGCGCGGCGTACGGGCCAGACTCAAATATTTATCGAGACTCCTTACCGCACTAATAATCTGCTGCGCTTCATGGCCACTCACCTTAATGGCGAGACGTTGCTCTGTGTGGCGTCAGATCTCACTGATCCAACACGTGAATCGATACGCACTCTGCCGGCAAGAGAATGGAAAAAGGTAACCTCGGATTACGACAAGCATCCCGCCATATTCTTATTTCATGTCGCCTCAGCCGATCCGGGTCCTAAAAGGAAAGGAGTGAAAGGATGAGCCGAAAGATAATCTTCCGCGGGCAGCCGCGCCTTCCATTCGAGGAATTTGACGATGAGCCGGGGCTTCGGGACAATCCCGGAACGCGACGCCGACCTCAGCCTGAAAGTGATCTGAGTGATAAGAATTCAGATAAAAAAGCTAATTCGGAGCGCTTGCATTATATCTCTTTTGGTTCGGGCTCAAGCGGGAACAGCTGCTATATTGGCACGGATACGATGGGACTAATTGTGGATGCGGGTATCCGTCCTGATGCGATGGAAGATAAAATGAAGGAAGCGGGCATATCCATGAATATGGTGAAGGCCCTGCTTCTCACCCACGATCATTCCGACCATGTGCGATATGCCTATAAGCTGGTTCGCAGTTCGCGTCATATAAGCCTTTACTGCACTCCGAGAGTATTGAACGGATTATTGCGCCGGCATAACATATCGAAACGAATCAAAGACTATCATACACCGATTTTCAAAGAGATTCCCTTTAAGATAGGGCCACTGGAGATTACGGCTTTCGATGTTTCCCACGACGGCAGCGACAATATGGGATTCTTCATAGAATATGCGGGCCATCATTTTGCTTTGGCCACCGACCTTGGGGAGGTGGGGGAGCGTGCCGAATATTATATGAGCCGCGCGAATTATCTTGTAATAGAATCGAATTATGATTCGGAAATGCTGCGCATCGGGAGATACCCTGAATATCTGAAGGCAAGGATAAGGGCAACGAATGGCCATCTCGATAATGTCCAGACTGCGGAATTTCTAACTCGCATAGTCAGTCCGGAGCTTAGATATGTGTTCCTCTGCCATCTGTCGCAGGATAATAATACCCCGGCCAAAGCTCTTGAATGTGTGCGCGACGCGCTGGAAGGGAAGGGTATTAAGGTAGGTAATGCCGAAGTGTCGGGCTATGATGAGAGAGTCGGCGGCTTGCAATTGATGGCTTTGCCCCGCTTCGATGCGTCGAGAAAATTCGTATTCCGGAAATTAAAGTGACATGGAATCCGGAGAGTAGCTCCGGATTGGAATAAGTAAGTGTTCGCAGGCGTCATCAAGAAGGTCGAGGACGAGATGGAATCCCGCTGCACCTTCCCAATAAGGATCGGGTATTGAGTCGGCCGAGGGGTGGTCGACGGCGAAATCGCTCATGCGGATAATTTTCTGTTCGGCTTCCAGGGTTGGCGCTTCCCGAAGAAGGGAGTTGATATTATTATCATCCATACCGACGAGCAGATCGAAATAATCATAATCTGATGGGCGGACAGTGCGGCTATGATGGTCGAGCCGCAAACCTCTCTGCCATGCGGCCTCACGCATCCGTCGGTCGGGCAGATCTCCGGCGTGACCGCCGTAGAATCCGGCCGAGTCGAGTTCAATGGAGATTCCGGCCTCCTTTGCTTTCTGCCTCATCATCCCCTCGGCAGCCGGACTACGGCATATGTTGCCGAGGCAAACGAACAATATTCTTACTGGCCGGTGTTCCTCCGTAGCCTTGAGAATGGCTGCGTTCACGCTTGCCAAGGCCTCCGGCGAGGGCTTCTGCATCGCTTTGTCTTTATATCGCATAGCGCAATTCTTTAAAATTAGGCCGGAAGCATTTCCACTTCCGGCCTATATGAATATGGGGGTCAATATCTGTCGTAATGCACCTTCTCGGGATTCCATTTATCCTTGGGAGCAGTGTCACCTTTTGGATATCCGAATACCACAACATTAAGGGGAATCACATTCTCCGGCATTCCGAGTTTTGCTTTAAGGAAATCGACGCGTTCCTGAATGGGATAGACGCCGCACCATACGGCTCCCAGCCCCATCGCATGAGCTGCGAGGAGCATATTTTCCGTAGCCGCCGAGCAATCTTGAATCCAGTATGCCTGCCCTTCTCCTTCCATTGCCTTATCCATGTTTCCGCACACCACAATTCCCAGCGGAGCTGAAGCGAGCATATGCATATTTTTCAAGGTGTCGGCCAATTCTGCCCGCATCTCCGCATCACGGATTACAATGAATTCCCATGGCTGCTTATTGACAGCCGACGGGGCTGCCATGCCGGCCTTGAGAAGCTGCTCAATTACAGAGTCAGCGATCTCCTGATCTGTATATGTCCTTACGCTTGCGCGGGTCAGGATGCAATCGAGAGTCTCGGCTCCCTGCATCTCCGTATCATTCTTTTCCATATGGTTAACATTAATTTCTCCGGCGAGTTTCATTGATACTATTACCAATGCCACCGCCATCATAATCATCAACCAATTAGCTCCCTTCATGGTTCAGAGTTTTAAGTAATATTCAGGAATGGGGTTAGTCTCCTTCCGATTTGCGCAGTAGCGTTCCCACCGGGCATACGAACCGACAGAACGGCCGGGCTATGATTATTGACAATACTACGAATCCAAGTCCAACCCATATCACCGACTTTGCGGCACTCTGCACTATGAATGCCGTGAAAATTTCATAATTGAGCCATTCGATTCCCCAGCTGCCCCACAGCATTAAAAGCAATACTACCCACAACGCCCTCCGGAACCAACTGAGCACGGCCAAAGTGCGCTTTCCGATCCTTAGCTTATGCTTGATGATGGAGCCGGCAAGATCCTGCATTGATCCGAACGGACATACCCAGAGACAATAGTGTTTTTTCTTGCCGAACAGCGGGAAGATGAATCCTACGATAAGGAGAATCCATGTGGCTACGGCGGCAAACGTAAATTGCAGGCCATTGGCGAATACATTAAGCAGCAAGGAGTAATCGAGGAAAGTGCCGCTCCAGAACCCCAGCACGCCGACATTCAGGAATTGCTGGATGATACGATAGGCTTTGCCTTTGATGAATAATGGAAGGATGGCCCCCATAGCAAGGACAATCCAGACACATATCATCACTATCGAGACATTGTCGGATTTGGCCTTCTCAGCGTTTACGCCCCGGAGTTCGGCAGCCTTCGCCACTCCTGCGCGGACGTTGGCTATCAATGTATTGGAAGAATATGTCGCGCCAGAGACAGCATCCACTTTTTTAGACGAGGCTTCTGACAATGTAAGACCATTCCATGAGTCCTGCAGGCCCGCCTCTGTGACCCTTTCAAAGAAACTCTCTGTCTCTGAATTTTCCAGTGCCTTTACTGAATCAATCTTCTCGCCGGTGATATAGATTTCCACCGGCACGGGACCGGCGTATCCGGAAATGTCTTTGCAAAGGTCGGATGTATTGATAATCAATTTATCTCCATCGGTTACGATGTCGGAAGATGAGATGTCAGCGCCTATTGCCGGACGCAGCCATTCCGGTATCATATTGTCGACCCCGGGACGCATTCCGAACCATCGGCCATGCATCACGAGCGCAAGCGAGGTCATCACGCAGAACATCAGGAAGAGTCCCAAGGCATGATACATTGGTGCGCTTATGGTATTGTTATCGTTGTCTCTATTCAAAATTCAATCGCTTATAATGTTAGTCACGGTATGCCGGAGCGGTTTGTTTTCGTGTTCGTCCTTGAGCTGGCGACATACTTAAATGTAATTAGACATCGGAAGGGCTTAAAGGTTTAAAAAAGCGTAAAAATTTTTTAAATATATTGCATGAATGAGGGGTAATTAAATCCCGGAGGGGGTCAAAGGATAAGAATATGATGAAAATGCATTATATTTGCAACAATTATCTTTCGCGGAGGTATCCGGTAAGGGTGCCAATCAAGATATATAGGTTCACAATATAAATAATACTTACATGATAGAGAAGATTCTGAAATACAACAAGGCGTTTGTGGAGCGTGGCTCCTACAAACAATATGAGACATCGAAATATCCCGACAAGAAAATAGCGATAGTGACATGCATGGATACTCGCCTTGTCGAACTCCTTCCGGCGGCTTTGGGAATCCGCAACGGCGATGTGAAGATGATAAAGAATGCCGGAGGCACCATCAGCCATCCCTTTGATTCGGCGATGCGGTCGCTTCTTGTGGCCGTGTATGAATTGGGAGTTGAAGATATTATGGTTATCGGCCATACGGGATGCGGAGTCCAGGGTATGGACGCGGAGGAGATGTTGCATCTGATGCGTGAACGCGGCATTCCGGAGGAGCGCATACAGCTGATGCGAAACTGTGGCATCGATCTCAACGCATGGCTGCAGGGATTTACGGATACATCGGAGGCTGTAAGGGATACAGTAAATCTTATCCATAATCATCCTCTGATGCCGGAAGGAATCCGGGCATCCGGATATATCATGGATTCCGTTACGGGTCTCCTTACCCCTATCGAGGAATAAACGAATCCTTATTATATCTATAAAGGAGATTGCGTCATTTCAGCGACACAATCTCCTTTAAGTTATTATGGATATTCAATCTATGCGGGGCTATTTGGTGACTCTTTCAAGCCATCCAACCATGCCGTACATCACGCCCATCGAGATTACGCAGACGCTCAGGAATACGGTCCATGCCACCCAGATAGGTGCGGCGTTATAGATAAGCGGGCCAATCCACAAAAGCAGATTTCCGACAGCGGTGGCCCCGAGCCATAGACCCTGGCATAGACCTTGCAGATGCTTGGGAGCTACCTTTGAGACGAATGAGAGACCGAGCGGCGATATGAACAATTCCGCCACAGTGAGGAAGAAGTATAGCACGAACAATACCCACGGGCCAGTCTTCATTGCGGCGGCTTCATCGGCAGGAAGGGCCTTGAATGCATCGGCAGAGGGATAACCCTTCACGGCCGAGAATATTGTCAGGAAGAGGTAAGCAAGACCGGCGAGTCCCATACCGATAGCGATCTTTCTTGGGGTAGAAATCTCTTTTCCGCGACGGCGGAGAGCCGCGAATACCCACATCACGACAGGAGTCAGGATTATGACATAGAAAGGATTGAGGGCCTGCCATATTTCAGGCTGCACTGAATCTGTCTTAACAAAGTCGCGGGCAAACAGGGATAAGGAGGTTCCGTTCTGATGGAATGAGAACCAGAAGAAGATTGCAATACCCAGCACGGCAAAGAGGGCAGTCATGCGTTGACGGATCTCTGTGGCCATCTGGCGACGTTCCTCCGGAGTATATGTAACGGCCTCTGCCTTTTCTTTTTTTGCGGGCGAGGGGAGGCCTTTCTTGGTGCAAAGGAAGATCGTAAGCGAGATAAGCATTGCAGCTACCGAAGCTATGAAAGAATAGTGGATGCCGGTGTTGAATACCTCGAGATATTTTGAACAGAAGGCGGAAATGTCGCCGCGGGCGTTACCACCCACCTCGGAGATGAGGGCATAAAGGTTGTTGAGATTCTGGGTATCCATATTGTCGGTGACCGACAGATATTCATGGCAGAGTGCCGGGAGACTCGCGTTGTAGATCAGGCCGTTCTCTCCGAGCCACCAGCTGCGGAGCATAGGTGCGATAAACGGAGCCAATACGCCGCCGATGTTAATGAATACATAGAAAATCTGGAATCCGGCATCGCGCTGCGGGGCGTATCTGGGGTTGTCGTAGAGCTGACCTACGATAGCCTGCAGGTTTCCCTTGAAAAGGCCGTTGCCGAAGGCAATGAAGAAAAGGGCGCAGCAAGTGAGAGTGAGAAGCCATGTGGTGTTCTCGGCTGTGGCGAAAATGGGAATGGAGAGGACTATATATCCTATTGTCATAACTATAAGGCCCCAGATGATGGTGCCTTTATAGTTCTGGGTGCGGTCGGCGATGACACCGCCGACGAGACTGAGGATGTAGATGCCGGCATAGAAGCAGGAGTAGACGATAGCACTCGTTTCCTCCTTCAATCCGAACTTCGAGCAAAGGAAGAGGACGAGCACGGCGTTCATGATGTAATATCCGAAACGCTCGCCCATATTGCTCAAAGCCGCGGGGATTAATCCCTTGGGTTGGTTTTTGAACATAGCTGATGTATTTTGTTGTTATTGTTGATTCATGGTATTTAGGCACTTTACAGTCCTCAAAACTTATCCTTGCGGATAATCCACTCCAAAGTTAATAAAATTTTAGTCAAAATCACTTAAAACTTCCGAAATTTTCGCTAACTTTGCGATAAAGGGGGTATAAAACGGAGTTTCACGCACTGTCTCCCTCCGGAATGAGCACACCAAAATATAAATTATGACACATATCAACCTCAAGGCGAGCCTCGGCATGATAGTAGCGGCAGCCCTCGCCAGCAGCCCGGCAGCTGATGCCTGTACGAATCTGATAGCAGGTAAGAAAGCCACGACCGACGGCTCCGTGATGATGACCTATTCGGCCGACTCGCATAATCTTTACGGGTATCTGCGCCATGTGCCGGCCGCCCGTCATGCACCCGGGGAAATGCGCAAGATCGTAGAATGGGACACCAATAAGCCGCTCGGCGAAATCCCGCAGGTGGCCGAGACATATAATGTGGTGGGGAATATGAATGAACATCAGGTGGTGATTGGGGAATCGACATGGGGTGGCCATGCCGAGCTTGAAGATACGACCGGGAACTCCGTGATGGATTATGGCTCGTTGATATATGTGGCTCTCGAACGCTCCAAGACGGCACGTGAGGCCCTTGACATTATAACAAATCTTGCCGAGACTTACGGATATGCATCCTCCGGAGAATCCTTCACCATATGCGATAAAAATGAGGTCTGGGTTCTTGAAATGATAGGCAAGGGGGCAGAGAAAGGCGCGGTATGGGTAGCTGTCCGCATCCCCGACGACGCTATATGCGGACATGCCAATGAGCCCCGAATCCGCAAAGTGAATCTAAAGGATAAAGAAAATGTGCGTATCAGCAAGGATGCCATTTCTTTTGCACGCAAACGCGGGTATTTCACGGGCAAGGATGCTGATTTTTCATTTGCGGATGCCTATGAGAATCATACCGCAAGCACACGCCGTGGCTGCGATGCCCGCGTATGGACTTATTTCCGGCGCTTTAATAAAGACGCCGACAAATATTTCGCATGGGTGAATTCGGATTCCAACGAGCCGATGCCTCTTTATATTATTCCTGACCGGAAGGTGAGCCTCGCGGAGATGCAGGAGGCGATGCGCGACCTCTATCAAGGGACGCCCTATGAGATGACCAACGACCCCGGCGCCGGCCCCTTCGAGGTGCCGTATCGTTGGCGTCCGATGGAATATGAGGTCGATGGAAAGAAATACTGCATGGAGCGTGCAATCGCAACACAGCAGACTGGCTGGAGCTATGTGTCGCAAAGTCGCGACTGGCTGCCGGACCCGGTGGGCGGCCTTTTCTGGTTCGGAACGGATGATACGAACACCACAGTCTATATGCCGTTCTATTGCGGACTCACCGAAGTGCCGGAGCAATTGAAATATGGCAACATCAATACATTTGATTTCAATGCGAATTTCTGGGTAAATAATGTTGTAGCCAACGAGGCATATTATCGCTACAATCAGATGATACCCGATATACGCAGGGTGCAGGAGGGTCTTGAGAAGGCCTTCATCGGCTCCACTCCGTCCATCGATAAGGTTCTGGCAGAATTAGTCAAATCCGGGAACACGGAAGCATATACCAATATAGTAAATTCTCTCGGAGCGGCCGTAGCAAAGAATGCTACTGATGCTTATCGCGATCTGGCCATTTATCTCTTTGTAAAGTTCATGGACGGGAACACCAAAAAAACAGATGAGAAGGGCGCCTTCCTGAATAGCGAGTATGGGCTTCCTTTATATCCTCAATTCTCAGGCTATAACAAGGCATATTACGAAAACATAGTGCGCCAGACAGGCGATCATTTTCTTATCAAAGAATAAGAGGGGGCATGAATAGATTGGTCGGATGCTCCGAATCGTTCGGCCGATAAAAGCCTTGAAAAATTGAAATCCGGGAAACTTGCCGATAAATAGCAAGTTTCCCGGATATGATATTATAATGATGATTACCGGCGGGGTTTTGATTCGCAGTATAGACAGCGGACTGCGTCAGGATTTGCCGCGTCTGGTCGGAACATTGTGGGGACATTCTCTACATTGGATATGCACTTCGGATTGGAGCAGATATGCACATCGCGTATCGCCGAATCGGGAATCAATTTACGGCCGTCGGATTCCTTAGCCCATTCCAGCAATTTCAAAATCAGGGCCATCCTGACATATTTGCCGTTGAGCACCTGCCGGAAATAAGCAGCGCGGGGGTCATTGTCCACGTCGATTGCAATCTCGTTAACGCGAGGCAGCGGATGGAGAATGCGCATCTCGGGCTTTGCGTTCTTCAATTTGTCGGCCGTAAGGATGAAGCAATCCTTAACGCGGTCGTAGTCGTCTTCATCGAGAAAGCGTTCTTTCTGGACGCGGGTCATGTATAGCACATCGAGCTCTCCGATTACTTCTTCCATTGAAGATACTTCTATGTAAGGCACACCGTTTTTCTCGCAAACTTCCTCTTTCATATATGCTGGGAGTCGGAGCTGATCGGGAGCTATCAGCACGACCTTCACGCCGGGATAGCGCGACAGGGCCTTTATAAGAGAATGGACTGTCCGGCCGAATCGGAGGTCGCCGCAGAAGCCGATCGTGATGTCGTTGAAGCGTCCGATCTCCCGGCGAATCGTGAGGAGGTCGGTGAGGGTCTGTGTGGGGTGGGCATGGGAACCGTCGCCTGCATTAATTACCGGCACTCCGGCATTTATAGCCGACACGAGCGGGGCTCCTTCGATGTGATGTCGCATCGCTATGATGTCGGCGAAGCAAGAAATCACTTTTGTAGTATCGGCCACAGTCTCACCTTTGCTGACCGAGGAATTTCTGGCATCCGAGAAGCCTATTACATTTCCTCCCAGCTCCATCATTGCGGAGGTGAAAGAAAGGCGTGTGCGGGTTGATGGCTCGTAGAAGAGCGTTGCGAGTTTCTTCCCTTTGCAGGCTTCGGCATATTTTGCGGGATTATCGATGATGTCGAGGGCCAGATTGATTATTTCATCCAGCTCGGAGGGGGAGAGGTCGGTAGGGTCAATAAGATGTCGCATGGGTAATGATATTACGGATTGAACTGATGTCAGGCTTCTTCAACGGGTTTCCAAGTGGACGGAGACTCAATGAATTTCCGCAGCAAGGGGAGTCGGGATGCCGGGATATAGTTTTCTTCGGCCGCTACCTCGATTAAGGTGTCGAAGTTGGTTAGGGAGTGATTCTCCACTTTGGCTTCAGCGAGGCGGTCGATACCTTTCTTCATGCCGTAAGTGAAAATCGAAACCACTCCAAGGACTTCGGCACCGGCCTCGCGGAGAGCTTCCACGGTGTCGATACAGCTTCCGGCTGTGGAAATAAGGTCTTCCACTACCACCACTTTCATTCCCGGGTCGAGACGCCCTTCGATTCTATTGTTTCGTCCGTGATCTTTGGCGGCTCCGCGAACATACCCCATGGGTAGATTCAATATTGAGGCGGCAATTGCTGCATGTGCGATACCGGCTGTAGATGTGCCCATCAGGGCTTGCGCCGCGGGATAAAATTTCTTCACGGATTCTGCGATCGCGTGTTCAACCTTGTCACGCACCTGAGGGTATCCGAGAATCAGACGGTTGTCGCAATATACCGGACTTTTTATTCCGCTGGCCCATGTAAATGGCTTATCGGGGGAAAGGAACACGGCGCGAATCGAGAGCAGGGCTCTGGCTATTTCTTTTTGCATGGAGGATCAGGAGTTTAAGAATTCTTTATGTACACGATGGTAAGCTGCAAGAGGATCGGGAGCGGCAGTGATAGGGCGTCCCACGACAATAAAGTCGGACCCGATTTCACGAGCGCAGGCAGGCGTTGTGACCCTGTTCTGATCATCGGCTCCTGAATCGGGATACCGGATGCCGGGAGTCACGGTGCAGAAGCTGTGGCCGCATGCTTTTTTTACCGCCGAGGCCTCCAGCGGAGAACACACTACCCCGTCAAGCCCGGCATCACGGGCATTCAGAGCATACCTGGCGATGGTCTGCTCCATTGGCGTATCGATTAGCAATTGTTCTTTAAGTGCGACGGGAGATGTGGATGTCAGCTGAGTGACGGCGATAAGCATCGGTGGCTTTCTGCCTTCCGGAGTCCCTTCATCGAGCCCTTCGCGAGCGGCGCGCATCATCTCGATGGTTCCGGCGGCATGGACATTCACCATATCGATATCAAGGCCGGCCAGTACGCGCATTGTGCGGCGCACGGTATTTGGAATGTCATGGAGCTTGAGGTCGAGAAATATCTTATGGCCGCGCTCGCGGAGCCGACGAACCATCTCCGGACCGGCACCGTAAAACAATTCCATTCCTATTTTGAGGAATGGACGCTCGTCGCCGAGGCGGTCGAGGAAGTCGAAAGTCGCTTGAGCGGAGGGGAAATCGCAAGCTATTATAACGTCTTTAGCCATCGTGCTTTGGAATATTTATCAGTTATATTAAAGATTCTAAGGAATTTATTTTGTAGGTTTTCATCACTTCCGGGAGTCGGTCGATGATATTTTTGCATGCCAAAGGGTCGATAAGATTGGCCGTGCCGACTTCCACGGCTTTAGCTCCGGCGATCATCATCTCGAGCACATCTTCGGCCGATGATACGCCGCCGCATCCGATCACAGGGCAATCCACGGCTCTTGAAACCTGATACACCATTCGCAATGCCATCGGGAATACGGCAGGCCCGGAGAATCCTCCCATCACGTTTGCAATCACCGGGCGGATTCGTGTACGCAAATCAATCCGCATTCCAAGGAATGTATTGGCCACCACAAGGCCATCGGCGCCGGCATCTCGTGCGGAGCATGCTATAGATACGATGTCGGTGACATTCGGCGACAACTTGACGTAGACCGGGAGCGTTGTGACGTCTTTTACGGCGCGGGTAACTTCTGCAACGGATTCACACGATGTGCCGAATGCCATGCCTCCGCCGTGGACATTGGGGCAACTTACATTCAGCTCAATAATGCTTACCTGAGGCTGGTCGTTGATGCGTCGGCAGCATTCAGTATACTCTTCAATCGAAAAGCCGCTGATGTTTGCGATTATCGGATTATGGAACGCTTCGCGCATCTTCGGCAACTCCTCGCTGATCACTGCATCTATGCCGGGATTCTGGAGGCCGACAGAATTGATCATGCCGGCGTTGCATTCCGCCACGCGGGGGAGTGGATTGCCGAATCGCGGATGAAGGGTAGTGCCTTTGAAAGAGATTGCTCCAAGGATATCAAGATCGTAGTAGGGAGCCATCACATATCCGAAGCCAAAGCATCCGGAGGCCGGAATCACGGGATTCTTTAACCGGAGATCGCCGAGGCTTACTGAAAGGTCGGAGACAGGGATTATTTTTTCCATAAGAGAATCTCTTTTTTGAACACCGGCCCCTGCTTGCATACGCATACCGGGCCATCTATCGTTTCAAGCGAGCAGCACATGCAGGCTCCGAATCCGCAGGCCATCCTTACATCGAGCGAGAGTTCGCCGGATGTGGGGAGGGCTGAACAAAGGGCCTCGAGCATGGGCATAGGGCCGCAGGCGTAGAAATAATCATAATTTATATGCGACTGCCGGATGGCATCGGTAACGAATCCTTTAATCCCTGCCGAACCATCGGCAGTGGAGATTATCGTTGGGATTCCGAGTGCGTCGAACATGTCTTTCAGTACTATCCGGTCGGCACTGTTATATCCCAGAATTGCTGTGGGGATGCGCCCTTTTTCAATCAATTTCCTGCCAAGACCGACAAGAGGGGCTATTCCGATGCCTCCTCCAATGAGCAGGGGCGATGTGCATCTCACATCCGGATTGAAGCCATTGCCGAGGCCGGAAATGACATCGAGCATTTCGCCCCGGGCATATTGAGTCATCCTTGCAGTGCCGCGCCCCACGACATCATATACGAGTGTCATTCCTTCTTTATCCCAGTCGCATACCGATATGGGGCGACGAAGGAAACATCCATCGACCGCGATATTTACAAACTGGCCGGGCATGACGAGAGAGGATGTGTCTCCCTCCAGCCGCATAAGCCATGTCGGAGCGGCAAGCAGATGATTGTCCGTGACTCTGAATTTCATGTGCGAATTGGATTAGAGTAATCGTGAATATACCAGCTCACCGTTGCAGACAGTGGCTGTGACAGGAGCTTGCAGCGACATTCCATCGAAAGGCGTTGCCTTCCCTTTGGAGAGGAAGTTCTGCGGATTCACCACGAAACCACCATCAAGGTCGGCTATAGTGATGTCGGCCCGGTCGCCCGGTTTTATCCCACCTTCGATTCCAAAAATCCGGCGTGGGTTCACGGCCATCATCTGGACAAGGCGCTCAAAGGATATGAACCCTTCGGATACCAGGCATGTATAGACCGCGGCGAAAGAGATTTCGAGGCCGGAAACCCCCATTGCGCTATTTTTCAGACCCCGGGATTTTTCCTCCGCGGAGTGGGGGGCATGGTCGGAAGCGATAATATCAATTGTTCCGTCGGCGCAGCCTTCGATCAATGCAGCCCTGTCGGCGGCCGTTCTCAGGGGAGGATTCATTTTGAATCGGCCGTCGTCCTGAAGGTCGGCATCGGAGAAGGCAAGATAATGAGCGGCCGTCTCACATGTGACATTCACGCCGCGGGCTTTTGCCCGGCGGACGAGGTCGACAGATTCCTTTGTTGAGATATGGCAGATATGGAGTCGGCACCCTGTTTCCTCGGCAAGGCGGATGTTTTCCTCCACCTCTCGCCATTCGGATTCGGAAGATATTCCCTTATGATCGAATGTGCGGGCATAGTCGCCATCGTGAATATAACCGCCATTGAGCAATGATGCCATCTCGCAGTGGGCCGCCAGCACTTTGCCTGTTTTCTGAATGTGGGTCATGGCTTGCCTCATTACTTCGTAATCGGCCACACCGGAGCCATCGTCGGAGAATGCCACTGCATATTCAGCCATCTCTGAATAATCATCGAGGAGTTCACGCCCTTTGCGTCCCTTGGTTATGGCTGCGTAAGGGAGTACTTCCACGGATGCGGAGCGGGATGCAATTTCAATGATTCTTTTAATGGCTTCGGGATTATCGGGACAAGGGTTCACGTTCGGCATCGCGCAAATCGAAGTGAATCCTCCCACGGCGGCGGCCAGCGAGCCGGAAGCGATAGTTTCCTTATATTCGTATCCGGGTTCCCGGAGATGCACATGGACATCCACCAGGCCAGGCATAGCGACGCAACCGCAAGCATCGACTATCGAAGCGCCGGGAGGGGGAAGGAGTTCGCCGGCACCAACGGATATAAAGTAAGGCGTACGNNGCACGACCTGTGGCTGCTATGCGGCCGTTTTCTATGATTATTACCGATTCGGGAGCATCCTCGTTGCCGATGCGGGTATTTATCACGGCCATGGGCCGGGTAGATTCGCGGGTGTTCATGTAAAGATTCAATTAAAATTCCTCCCAGCTCTTAATTTCAATTTCTTCCGGCTTGATGGAGCAGAAAGCGTAGATGAAAGCAGAGGCGAGGCGGGCATTCGTGATGAGGGGGATGTTCAGATCTATTGCCGTACGCCTTACTTTATATCCGTTGGTAAGCTCGGCATCGGAATGATTTCGCGGCACATTCACCACGAGTTCAATCGTCTTGTCGTGCAGGAGATCGAGCACCTGAGGCTTTCCTTCCTGTCCGGGCCAGTAGACGCGGATGTTCTCAATGCCGTTTTCATGCAGATGGCGTGAGGATCCTTCGGTGGCATAGATGGTATATCCGTTGTCGCGGAGCATCTTTGCAGCACGGAGCATATCTCCCTTCTGCTTGCCATTGCCGGTGGAGAGCAGCACATTCTTCTTGGGAATCCTGAGGCCGACGGAAAGCATCGAGGTGAGCAGGGCCTTACGCGAATCTTCGCCGAGACACCCCACTTCTCCGGTCGAAACCATATCAACACCGAGTTTCGGATCGGCTTTCTGGAGGCGGTTGAAAGAGAATTGCGATGCCTTTACTCCTACATAATCAAGATCGAACACGCTCTTATCGGGGATGGATACGGGGAGCCCGAGCATCACCCTTGTGGCGAGTTCAATAAGATTAACTTTCAATACTTTGCTGACAAAGGGGAAAGAGCGGGAGGCCCGGAGATTGCATTCGATCACCTTAATATCGTTCTCACGGGCGAGAAACTGGATATTGAACGGCCCGGAGATGTTGAGTTCCTTGGCGATTCGTTTAGAGATTTTCTTGATTCTGCGGGCAGTCTCCACATATAGCTTCTGCGGCGGGAATTGGATTGTGGCATCTCCGGAATGGACTCCTGCATATTCTACATGTTCGGATATGGCATATGCGATAATCTCGCCATCCTTTGCCACGGCATCCATCTCCACTTCCTTGGCGTTCTCGAGGAATTGTGAAACCACCACGGGGTGCTTTTTGGAAACATTGGCGGCCATCGTGAGGAAGCTCTCAAGCTGATCGGCACTGGTGCATACGTTCATTGCGGCTCCGGAAAGCACATAGCTCGGGCGGACAAGCACCGGATAGCCTACTTTATCGACAAATTTCTTGATATCCTCCATTGAGGTGAGGGCGCTCCACTCGGGCTGGTCTACGCCAATTCGGCCGAGCATCGCGGAGAATTTTTCCCGGTCCTCGGCATTGTCGATGCTTTTGGCCGTAGTGCCGAGCAGGGGTATTCCCTGGGCGTCAAGGCGAGTGGCAAGATTGTTCGGAATCTGGCCACCGGTAGAAATCACTACTCCGTGCGGCGTTTCAAGGTCGATTATGTCGAGAACGCGCTCAAGCGAAAGCTCGTCGAAATAGAGGCGGTCGCAGATGTCATAATCTGTGGATACGGTCTCCGGATTGTAGTTTATCATCACTGATCTCCAGCCGTTCTTACGGATGGTCTCGAGTGCCTGCACCCCACACCAGTCGAACTCTACGGAACTCCCTATGCGGTAGGCACCGGAACCGAGTACCACTACGGAACGTCCATCGTTCTCATAATCAATATCGTGAGTGTTGCCGCCATAGGTGAGGTATAGATAATTTGTGCGCGCCGGGAATTCACCTGCAAGAGTGTCGATCTGCTTCACGGCCGGCACGATGCCCATCTCCTTACGCCGCTTGCGCACGAGCATAAGGGCCTTTTCTATATCCATGTCCTTCTCCATTCCAAGCGCGCGTGCGATCTGGAAGTCGGAGAAGCCCTCACGCTTGGCCTTCAGCATAAGTTCCGGCGAAAGGTTATCCAGGCTGCCGACTTTCATCAGCTCGCGGTCGGTGGTATGAATCTGTTTCAGTTTATGCAGGAACCAGGGGTCAATCTTGGTAAGCTCGTGAATGCGCTCGATTGAATATCCTTTGTCGAAAGCCTTTTCAATTACGAAAATACGCTTATCCGTAGGAGCCTTGAGGGCGCTGTCGACATCATCGATAGTCAGTTCTTTATTGTCGGTGAAGCCGTGCATTCCCTGCCCGATCATCCGGAGCCCCTTCTGAATGGCTTCCTCGAAAGTGCGTCCGATAGCCATCACCTCACCCACCGACTTCATGGAGGATTCCAGTTCGCGGTTCACTCCCCGGAACTTTCCGAGATCCCATCGTGGAATCTTGCATACTACATAGTCCAGGGCCGGCTCGAAGAAAGCGGTAGTTGTCTTGGTGACGGAATTATTAATATCGAAAAGGCCGTATCCGAGAGCGAGTTTCGCCGCTACAAAAGCGAGGGGGTAGCCGGTGGCTTTAGAAGCGAGGGCAGAGGAGCGTGAAAGGCGGGCGTTGACCTCGATCACCCGATAGTCCTCGGAGTCGGGACAGAGGGCAAACTGCACATTGCATTCACCCACGATGCCGATATGGCGGGCAATGCGGATGGAAAGCTCACGCAATTTATGGTATTCGGAGTTGGAGAGTGTCTGCGAAGGCGCCACGACGATACTTTCGCCGGTGTGGATGCCGAGGGGGTCGAAATTCTCCATGTTGCAGACGGTGATGCAATTGTCGAATTTATCGCGAACTACTTCATATTCGATCTCCTTCCATCCCTTTAGGCTCTTTTCGACAAGCACCTGCGGAGAGAAGGAGAAGGCTTTCTCGGCAAGTTTCTTCAGTTGGTCGGCATTATCGCAGAATCCGGAGCCGAGGCCGCCGAGGGCATAAGCAGCGCGTAGAATCACGGGATATCCGAGTTTTTCGGCAGCGGCGAGGGCCTGCTCTATGTTCTCGCATGCTTCCGAATCGATTGTCTTGACGTTAATCTCGGAGAGCTTTTCGACGAAAATCTCTCGGTCCTCAGTATCGATGATCGACTGCACTGGAGTTCCGAGTACTTTCACGCCGTATTTCTCGAATACGCCGTTCCTGAAGAGTTCCACGCCGCAATTGAGGGCAGTCTGGCCTCCGAAAGCAAGGAGGATCCCCTGCGGGCGTTCTTTTTCTATCACTCTCTCCACGAAATATGGAGTGACGGGAAGAAAATAGATATGGTCGGCCACGCCCTCGGATGTCTGGACAGTTGCGATATTAGGATTTATAAGCACCGTCTCGACGCCTTCTTCCCGGAGAGCCTTGAGCGCCTGGGAGCCGGAATAATCGAATTCACCGGCCTCGCCGATCTTTAGGGCGCCGGAGCCGAGCACGAGCACTTTGCGTATATCTTCCCGCCCTCTGAGGGGGGTGTTGTTGTTGTCGGACATAATGGAGAAGGGTAAATTACAATGGAGTCTTAATCTTTTTTGACTGATTTTGCAAAATCATCGAAAAGGGTCTCGGAATCGACGGGTCCGCCGCAGGCTTCCGGGTGGAACTGCACCGAACACCAGGGTTTTGACTCATGCCGGATTCCTTCGTTCGAGCCGTCGTTCATGTTGGTGAACCATGGCGACCATTCGGAGGAGAGTGTATCGGCATCCACAGCGTAACCATGATTCTGGGAGGTGATGTAGCATTTCGTGGAATTCTGCATGCGCACGGGCTGATTATGCGAGCGATGGCCGTACTTCAGCTTATATATCTTTGCACCGGCGGCTTTGGCGAGCAACTGATGGCCGAGGCATATGCCCATCAAGGGTCGGTTTTCCTCCGGATTTGAGATAAATTTTCGGATATTTTCCACGGCAACGGAGCATGTTTCCGGATTACCGGGGCCATTGCTTAGGAAGATAGCGTCGAAAGGAATGGCATTGAAGTCGTAATCCCAAGGCACTCGCACCACTTCGAGTCCTCTGTCGGCAAGACAGCGGACGATGTTGTTCTTGGCTCCGCAATCCAGGAGTACCACCACCGGATAACCGTGCCCTTCATTATATCGGGTAATCGTTTTCGGCGAAACTTTGTCGACAAAATTTATTGAGGCATAGTCTGTGGATTCGGGTTCGGGAGCGCCATCCACAATAATTTTGCCAGCCACTACGCCTTTCTCGCGCAGGTGCTTGGTGAGGGCTCGCGTATCAATGCCGGTGATGGCCGGTATTTTCCATTCAATAAGCCAGTCGGCGAGACTGCGCCGGGCGTTCCAATGGGAATACCGGGAGGAATAATCGCAGACAATCAACCCGGCGGCGTGGATACGGTCGCTTTCGAGGAACTCGGCCATGCCGTCGGGGGCTTTCCCGTCGGCCGGAACGCCATAATTACCGGCAAGCGGATAGGTTAAAGTCATAATCTGACCGGCATAGGAAGGGTCGGTAAGGCTTTCGGGATAACCGGTCATGGCGGTGTTGAACACCACTTCTCCGGCCACTCCGGCCTCATGGCCGAATGAATATCCTTCGTATCTGGAGCCGTCGTCCAATATCAATGTCGCTTTCTTCATGGAATCCGGTAGGGTGCGGACCCCCGCAAGGGGGCTGCTTATTTTGATGTTAAAGGTTTCATATAATCATCGGCTTTCAGGCCATGGGCAGGAAAATAAGAACTCTCCATGTATGAAATGAAAGCCTCGTTAATACGCTTTATTCCTCCGGGAGTGGGGTACGTTCCGGAGAAGTACCAGTCGCCGGGGTGATGGGGGATTGCATCATGCAGGCCTTCGAGGGCCTGAAATACAATCTTAATCTCGGCGTTCACGCCTTCCGGACGAAGGACTTCGGCCATTTTAGCGGCCAGTTCCTCGTCGTTGAAGAGGTCGTAAAGCCCGGTGACGAAATTAGTCATTTTTTCTTTCGGCCGACTCTCTTGCTCCTTGCATTTTCGATAGATGTCGGTAAGGATGTAGCCGAGTCCTCTCTCTTCAGCGAGCGCTACGGCCACACGGAATCCGATGAATTCTTCCATGCTTGGCATATCAATGCCGTAGAAATCGGGATATTTCACAATCGGACTGCTCGATACGATCACTATGCGTTTTGGATGAAGCCGGTCGAGTATGCGGATAATCGATTCACGGAGCGTAGTGCCGCGCACAATCGAGTCGTCAATCACCACAAGGTTGTCCTCGCCCGGGACAATGGAGCCGTAGGTCACATCATAGACATGGGCTGCGAGGTCGTTGCGGCTCTCTCCTTCGGAGATGAAAGTGCGGAGTTTGATGTCTTTCACGGCCACTTTTTCCGAGCGAATTCGGCGCGACAGGATTTTCGCAAGGCGTTCGGGCGACATTTCGGAGCCCTCTTGCATGATGTCGCTTGCTTTTTTACGGTTGAGGTATTCATTAAATCCCTGAATCATTCCGTAGTAAGCCACTTCGGCTGTGTTCGGGATATATGAGAATACGGTGTGGTCTATATCATAATCGATGGCGTCGAGAATACGGGGCACGAGATTTTTTCCGAGAGTCTTACGCTCGCGATAGATTAGGCTGTCGGAGCCTCGGGAAAAGTAGACGCGCTCGAAAGAGCATGCGGCGAATTTTTGGGGCGGGATAATCTGACGATTCTCCATTCGGCCGTCGGCCTTTATTAGAATAGCCTCGCCGGGCATCAATTCGAGGACATTATCTTGATCGACATTGAATGCCGTCCGGAGCACAGGTCGCTCGGAGGCGAGGGCAAAAACTTCGTCGTTCTTCAGGTAGAAAGCTGGGCGAATGCCCCAGGGGTCACGCATAGCAAATGCTTCGCCGGAGCCGGTGATTCCACATACCACATATCCGCCGTCCCAGACATGGCTCGAAGTTGCGAGCACATTGCCGAGGTCGATGTTCTTTTCGATATGCCTGGTGATCGCGGTGTCGGAGAGTCCGAGGTTCGTAGCCTCATTGAAAAGTCGCTCTGATTCGCGGTCGAGGCGGTGCCCGAGCTGCTCGAGGAGGATATAAGTGTCGGAAATCATTCTTGGATGCTGTCCTTTAATAGCAATTTCCTGAAAAATTTCCTCCACATTTGTCATGTTGAAATTCGCGCAGATGGCAAGGTTTTTTGCTCTCCAATTGCTTCGACGCATTAAAGGATGGGCAAAAGAAATGCCGCTTTTCCCGGTGGTGGAGTAGCGGAGGTGACCCATATAAAGTTCTCCGGCGTAGGGAAAATGGCGGCTTGCATAATCGGCGTCGTTAAAGAGATGAGCGGGGATGTGCTGGAAATTAGAATAGACTTGGGCAAAGATTTCTTTGATAGCGTCGTTTCCGAGCGCCCTTTGCCTAAACATAAATTCTTCCCCCGGGGCAGCCCTCATCTTTACGCAGGCGAGACCGGCAGCTTCCTGCCCTCGGTTGTGTTGCTTTTCCATCATCAGATATAGCTTGTCGAGGCCATAAGACCAGGAGCCGTATTTCTGTTGATAATGTCCGAGGGGTTTCAGGAGACGCACCATGGCGACTCCGCATTCATGTTTCAGTTGTTCCATGCTTTAAATTCGCTGTGCAAAATTACAAAAAAATTTGCAGACAGTAAAATAAAAAAGCATCCCGGAATCCGAATAAAAATGAAATCCGGATTGTTTTGAAGAATTTTGAGCCATAATTAGTTTATAATAAAATTCGCACTAACTTTGCAGTGTTGATTCCCGGTACCCCCTGACTCGTCAAGCTATCTGGTTTAGTTTTATATGCAGACAGCAAGTATAGCCATAGATCAGCAGATTACAAAGAATTGAAAGAAATATCCTGACGAAGTTTTGCGGTTAAGGAACGCCTGGGCGCAAACAACTTCGTGGTGTCGGAGTTATGCCATTCCTCGAAAGAATCGGGATTGAGCCGTATATAGTTCACTATGTCGGCGAGCCTACGGGAGTTGAACGACCCGCTCCGCAGATAACCCACGATTTGGGCTTTTATCTGCCGGACAATTTCACTCCGCTTATGGGTCAGATCTGAGCGGAGATTTTCAGAGCGAAGTGCGGCCGGAGTTCGAGATACTTTTTTTAATGGGAACCGGTGGATGCTATATTTTTGTACACAGATGACTCATTTCCTCTAAAAGGGGAAAGAATTTGCAGAGATGCCCCTTAAAGGGAAAATGGGTTTTTAGTAGGATTCCGAGGGGGAGGGGAAGGCGGATGTTTTCACATCGGCAATATAGGCTCCGACGGCATCGTGCATTATGGAAGCGATGTCGGCGTATCTGCGGAGGAAGCGCGGGGAGAACCCTTGATTGATACCGAGCATATCGTGCATTACGAGCACCTGTCCGTCGGCTTCACCGGCTCCGATGCCAATGATTGGGATTGAGAGTTCTTTGGATACGCGAGCTGTGAGCTCGGCAGGGATTTTCTCAAGCACGATAGCAAAGCACCCGAGTTTTTCGAGCAGCCGGGCATCAGCGATCAGCTTCTCGGCCTCTGCTTCCTCACGAGCGCGCACATTGTAAGAGCCGAATTTGTTAATGCTCTGTGGGGTAAGGCCGAGATGGCCCATAACGGGGATTCCGGCACATAAAATGCGCTCGATTGACTCCCTGATTTCGGCGCCCCCTTCGAGCTTAACGGCTTCTGCATGGCTCTCCTTCATAATGCGGATCGCCGAGGCAAGCGCTTCTTTTGAATTACCCTGATAAGAGCCGAAGGGGAGGTCGACCACCACGAGGGCACGGCTGACGCCTTTCATTACCGACTTGGCATGGTAGATCATCTGATCAAGAGTGATGGGGAGTGTGGTAAGATTTCCGGCCATCACGTTGGAGGCGGAATCGCCTACGAGAATCACGTCAATTCCGGCGGCATCGAGGATGCGGGCTGAAGAATAATCATAGGCCGTGAGCATTGCGATTTTTTCACCGCGCTGTTTCATTTCGATAAGGCGGCTTGTAGTGACTTTGCGTGTATTTGAGGATTCAGTATTTGTTGACATGTTCCAATCATATGTGCCCCGGTGTGCCGGGGAGTGAAAAAATATGATGATTCCGATTGCGGGGTATGAGCCGGGAAAAGGAATACCGCGCAAATTTACAAAAAATGTAGAAGTGAAAAAAGTTGTGGAATCGGAAAATAATGCTTAATTTTGCGAAATGAATGATTGTCGGCTGATTTGGCCGGGATATTGTCGTAAAGCAGGAGTAACGCTGGATATAGGTAAAGGGAAAACCAAGCGACGGAGACGACATTCCGAGTCAAGGGAGGCGGAGATAATCGATGAAAGGAGCTGCTCTTATACGAGGAGCCAGAATTATTATGAATGTTGAGATGGAGAGCTTTGAAATCTTCATTTTGACATCTTCATAAAGCAATAGAACTGAATGTCGGACACCGGAGGAAATACTAATAGAGCACGCCGAAGCCCAGCGGTCTCCGGACGTTATGACCATGCGAAGCGCATAGACCGGGTTAATTGGGGCGTACCCGGGGAAAATGATTTAATTACCAAAACCTTACAATTATAATGGACTTCTGGTTGATCAATTATTCAATGGGAATATTGATAAGCGCGCTATTAACGGGGCTTATCATCCCGAAAATATTGCTCATAGCATTCCGCAAACGATTGTTTGACGATGTCAACGAGCGCAAGATTCATCACGGCGTGGTGCCGCGTCTTGGTGGCATAGCGTTTATGCCCTCGATGCTATTTTCATTCTTTCTCGTGGTAGGAGTCAACTGGCGGATGGGTAGGCTGGATATGTTGCAGGAGATGACTCCGTCGATGATGCCGGCTTTTTTTGTGGTATGCGCTCTGATGCTTATTTATCTTGTAGGGATGGCCGATGATCTTGTGGGTGTGCGCTATATTGCAAAATTCATGTTCCAGATTCTTGCCGGGCTGCTGGTGGTGATGTCAGGGCTTTGGATACATGATTTGTATGGATTCTTATGGATAGGAAGCATCCCCTCGTTCATAGGCTGGATGTTTACGATCCTGCTGGTGATATATGTGACAAATGCGATAAATCTTATCGACGGCATCGATGGCCTCGCCTCCGGGCTATCCATTATAGCGCTGATATTCTACGGGTATGTGTTCTACAGCTATGATTCCTACACCTTCCTATTGCTTTCAGGGGCCATGCTCGGGACACTTCTTCCTTTCTTTTACTTCAATGTATTCGGGGATGCGAACCGGCACACGAAGATATTCATGGGCGATACCGGCGCCTTGACCGTAGGCCTCATGCTGTCGTTTATGATGCTGAAGGTGTTTGCGCTTCCGCAGAATCATCAGGCCATAGGAGAGAATAATTTCATAATGGCACTTGCCCCGATAATGTTGCCATGTTTCGACGTGGTGCGAGTGTTTTTCCACCGCATCCGCCGGGGATGCAACCCATTTCTGCCGGATAAATGTCATATCCATCACAAGCTCCTTGCCCTGGGATTGGTGCAATGGCAGGCATTGGTGTCAATCCTTGTGACGGATGCAGTGTTCATCGCGATGAATCTGTTGCTATCAGGCATGATTCAGCCAACGCTGATGATTACGATGGATATAGCGATATGGGTTCTGCTTAATATATTACTTACGAAAATGATCCGCCGTCGCGAACGCGTCACGGGAAAAATATTATATAAATGAACTTGAAAAAGAGATTAAAAAGGATTCTTAGCCTCGGCATAATGATAGGGAGCTTCACTCTGCTCACAGGGTGTGGCGTACCCAGAGACGTGACCTATTTTCAGAACGCCAATCCGGGGGAGACTATCGCACTTTCCACAGTGAATCAGATAAAGGTGCGTCCCGGCGACAAGATGGTGATATTGGTGAAAACGAAAGATCCGGTGCTGAGCGCGATGTTCAATCTGCCGGTTTACGGCGACCGTATTGACGCGGCCAATACACAGCCGGGCGAGAATTTTAAGGCAGTAAATAATATTCCGCTTGCATCGGAAGGTGTGGCCTCATACACAGTAAGCAAGCAGGGCACAATAGAATTTCCGGAGCTGGGGACCCTCAAGATAGAGGGTATGACCCGTCAGGAGATAGCTGGCTTTATCAAAGGAGAGCTCATGGGGCGCAATCTTGTGAAGGATCCGACCGTCACGGTGGAATTTATGAATACCGGCATCAATATGCTCGGAGAGGTGGCGAATCCGGGCAGATACGACATCAACAAAGATGCGATTACCATAGTCGAGGCGTTGTCGATGGCCGGCGACATAAAGCTCACGGGTCAGCGCAACAATGTAAAGGTGTTAAGGAAAGAGGGAGATGCGGTAAATGTGTATGAAATCGACATTACTGATGCCAAATCATTGTTGAAGTCGCCGGTGTATTATCTTCAGCAGGATGATGTGGTGTATGTAGAGCCCAACGATATGCAGAAGCGCAATACGCATGTCAACGGCAATAACATAATGAGCGCAGGGTTCTGGATCTCCGTAGCATCGCTGCTTGCGACGGCTGTAACTACGGTAGGAGTGTTCGTGGTGAAATAAAACGAAAAAAAAATCGTATATATAAAGGAAGTCGCTGCGTCCGGGATATGTTTTCCGGAGTCCGGCGACTTTCACAAGTATATCGACAAAAACAACAAAGTGCAGGGAGCTAATTCCTTAGCTATTGAAAGACAATAGAATAATGAAAGATAAGGTGACTGTTGCCGCTGAAAAGGACGATAAAGGCGGATTATCGATAAAAGATTTCTTCCTGGCGTGCGGAGCGCGGTGGGTATGGTTTCTGATTTCGATAGTGGTAATATGTTCAGTAGCCGCGTTCTATGTAATGCGCCAGCAACCGAAGTATCTCCGCACAGAGCAGGTGCTGATAAAAGATCAGGATTCTGGTGGCTCGACCGATGCCATCGCGAGCGCATTCGCCTCGATGGGTCTCGGGTCGACAAACTCGAATGTCTACAACGAGCTGATCACCCTCCAGTCTCCGTCTCTGATGACGCAGGTGGTGCAGAATCTTGACCTTTGCAACACATACGTGCTTCGAGGATTTCCACACGGCACGACCCTATACCGAAGCACACTTCCTTTCAAGGTAAGTTTCCCGGACATCAGTGATGAAATCACATGTGGATTGCGCGTGGAACTTAACCCGGATGGGAGCGGGCGGATCTTCAAGATGTACCGCTACAACGGAGGGAAGAAAGAAAAATTCAGCGAATCTATAGATCTTGCGCCCGGATTCAAAGAGGTAAAGACCCCGATAGGGCGAATAGTCTTCGAGCCTAACCCGGAATATACAGGAGGCCGCTATGAGGATAGCGAAGTGATAATGATAGGGCATAGTAGCCTTGCCACAGCAGTGGAGAATTACACCAAGCAATTGAAGGCCGACCTCACGGACAGGGATGCGGAAGTGATTGATTTGAGCATAAAGGATGTGAATGTGCAGCGTGCCAATGATATTCTTACCACCGTCATTCAAGTCTATAATCAGGACTGGATGGATGATAAGAACAAGATGGCCATTGCCACGAACGCCTTTATCGATGAACGCCTCCGGCTTATTCAGCAAGAACTCGGAATCGTAGACTCAGAGATATTTGAATTTAAGGAGAAAACCCAGATACCCGACCTTGAGAAGGCCGCCATAATCAAGATGGAGACATCATCGAAACTTGAGGAAGACATTCTCAAGACGAGCAACGAATTATCGATGTCGAAATTCGTGCGTGATTATGTGGTAAATCCAAAGAATCTGAATAATGTGATTCCTGTAAATACGGGCATGGGAAATGTTCCGCTTGAGGGCCAGATAGCCGATTACAACAGTCTGCTTCTGCTCCGCAATAATCTGGTGGCCGGGAGTTCGGAGGCCAATCCGTTGGTAAAGGATTATGATGCCCAGCTGAAGGGCAGACGCGAAGCGATAGTACAGGGCATCAATACACAAATAGGGACGCTCGAGAAGGTGATGGGAAATCTTCAGGGCGCGAAGGGTTCAATCAAAAGCGAATTGTCGTCGGCTCCGAAGCAGGCCAAATATCTACTCAGCATAGAGCGTCAGCAGAAGGTTAAGGAGTCGCTATATCTCTATCTCCTCCAGAAGAAAGAGGAGAATGAGTTGTCGCAGACCTTTACCGCTACGAATACGCGTATCATCACTCCCCCTTACGGACCGCAGCGCCCCGTAGCCCCCAAGACCATGCTCATAATGGCCATAGCGTTTCTTATATCAGTGATTCTGCCGGGAGGGTTGATATATATGCAGGAGGCCGGAAATACGAAGGTGCGTTCCCGCAAAGATCTTGAGCGGATGTCGACACCGTTCGCAGGCGAGATCCCATATGTCGGGAAGAGGATAAGATTTGCATGGATAAAGAATCTTATCAAGAACGCCAATAAGAAAAGGGGAGTCAAGAAACTTGAGGAATTACCCATCATCGTTCAGCCCGGCAGCCGCGATGTGATCAATGAATCGTTCCGCATCGTGCGCGGTAATATTGATTATATGCTTCAGCATGATTCAGCGTCGAATATCCTGATGGTAACATCGTTCAATGCGGGGAGCGGAAAATCGTTCATCACCTATAATCTGGCGGCCTCGTTTGCGATAAAGGGAAAGAAAGTGCTTGTGATAGACTGCGACCTGCGTCACGGCTCCACATCGCAATTTGTCGGAATGCCGTCATATGGTTTGAGCCAATATCTGGCCACCACGACTGAAAATATGGATCCCCTTATTGTAGATGACATCAATCATCCTAATCTGGCGGTGATACCCATCGGCCACCGGCCTCCCAACCCGGCCGAGCTGCTTGACAACGGGCGCATCGGGCCGCTGCTGAAAGAGATGTCGCGACGGTACGATTACGTATTCCTCGATTGTCCGCCGCTTGATGTGGTAGTCGACACGCAGATTCTTGAGAAATATATCGGCACAACGATATTCGTGATCCGTGCCGGACTGCTTGAGCAGACAGCTGTGGCAGAAATCGATGAGTTCTACAAGGGGCACCGCTTCCCGAGGATGTGTGTCCTCCTTAACGGAACGGAGGGTCGGCACAGCCATTCTTATCATTATGGCAGCTCGTATTATACTTCGGAATATATCTCGTAAACGCAAATGAGGTAAAGAAAATGTGGCTGTTCAATAAAAAGGGAGAAAGCTACGCTAAATCGGGATTGTTCGAGGGGTTTACCGATTGGCATAGCCATATACTGCCGGGCGTTGACGACGGAATTGCCAAGATGGATGAATCGTTAGCCGTGTTGCGCGACTATGAAGAATTAGGAGTGCGTCGGGTATGGCTCACTCCGCATATCATGGATGAAGTTCCCAATACCCCGGAGCGTCTGCAGGAGCGTTTTGAAAAATTGAAATCTGCGTATGCCGGCGGCATAGAGCTTCGACTGGCTGCGGAAAATATGCTTGATTCATTATTCGTTCAGCGAGTAAAGGAAGAAAATCTGCTGCCGATCGGAGAAAAAGGAGAGCACCTGCTCGTGGAGACATCGTATGTGAATCCTCCGTTTGGTATGGATGACATGATCCAGAGCGTGTTCAGCGTTGGGCTGACTCCGGTGCTCGCACATCCGGAACGTTACCGCTATATGGCTAAGGATGATTACCTGAAATGGAAAGACCGTGGAGTATTATTTCAAAGTAATCTCATGTCGCTGATAGGAGTGTATGGAGATACTGCGCGGGAGAAATGCGAGTGGCTGCTTGAAGAAGGGATGGTGGATGTCGTGGGAAGCGATCTGCACAGGCATCCCGTGCTCAAGGCAATGTTGCCTAAGCGTGCAAAGAGCCGCGAGGCAATGGAGCGGCTTGTAGAGATAGCCCATTCACCGAAAATTTAATCCGAGAGACTCCGGAGTGACATAGGCATCAAAATGATGGGGCGCGAAAATCGCGTCCCATTATACTATTATCTTCGTAGATTCCACATTCTGTGCCAAGGCATAATATGCAACCGGCACTTTTATCGGACCAGGAGGAGGTATTGCCATGGAGCCAGCTCTGCCGGGAGTTGGGCAGGAGCAGATGAGAAATAATCTGTCATGCCTTCGATATTAGGAGCGGTTCCTTTCTTGAAGTCGAGCTTACCCGGTGTGTCGGAAAGATTTGCTATCACCAAGACCTCATCATTTGAGCCTTCAGCTGAGCGCGTGAAAGCGATTATGTCGTCCGAAGGAGGGGGAAGGAATTTGATCGGGGCGCGGGCTGAAAGCGATTTATTGTTATGCTTAAGAGAGTTTAGCGCCTCATAGAAAGCGGTAAATTCGTTGGCCGCATATGATGGCTGAATAGAATCGCGGTCGAAGAACTCGAAAGGGTGATTAAAGCCGGTTTCCTGACCGGTGTAAAGCATCGGAGCGCCGGGTAAAGTGTAGCTAAGCACGGCAAAAGCGCCGGTAGAGGGGCCGAGGCGATCGAACTCGGTGCCTTCCCATGAATTGAGGTCATGGTTGGTGATCATATTCATATGAAGGGCGCCTTGTGGATATTCTTTCTTTTGCCTTTCAAGCAGAGCCGGGATATCTTTAGCGGTCATCTTGGGCAATTTCAAGCCCTTTTCGACGGCATATTTATTCACGCCTTTAGTATTTGCAATGGCGTTAAATACATCTTTCATTGGCCAGGCATAGTCAATGTCAAATCCGGCGAGCAACAGCTCCGGCTTTGAAGATTCGGCAAGCATGAGCACCGGTTTTATTGCCTGGAGTTTCGGGCGGACTTCTTCCCAGAAATCGGTCGGGACCTCACCGGCCACATCGCAGCGATAGCCATCGATGTCGGCCTCTCGCACCCAAAACTCGAGTGCATCTGTCATAGCGGCGCGTGTGGCAGGATTGGAATAATCCAGTTTATAGACATCTGTCCAGTCGTAAGGGCCGAACATATTGCCTTTCTCGTCGCGTGCATAATATTCCGGATGTTGCGTAACCCAAGCGTTATCGGCGCCGGTGTGGTTGCAGACTTCATCAAGAATCACTTTCATTCCCAAAGAGTGTGCGGTGCGCACAAACTCCTTGAGGTCCTGGAAATTGCCAAATTCGGGATTTACCGCCTTATAATCCTGAACGGCATAGTAAGAACCCAAATTGCCTTTTCGCTCCTTCACGCTGATAGGATGGATGGGCATTAGCCATATAACGTCGACCCCGAGGTCGCGGAGGCGAGGAAGCTGCAGTTGCATTCCCTTCAGGTCGCGTGTGGGCGTTCCCTGACGTAGATTAGCCTCATAGATTACGGCATTGTCGAGCCATTCGGGAGCGGGCGACATGGCTTTGCGGTGACCGAGATCGCCGGCGAAAGCCGGAATTATTCCGAGCAGAGTCAATGCTGCGATAAAAAACTTCTTCATATTACTATATTTACAATTCTTCCGGGAACCACAATCACTTTCTTTGGAGTTTTTCCGGCGAGCCATTTAGCGGCACCTTCATTAGCCAACGCCATTTGAGCAATTTCATCTTTTGAGGCAGTAGCCGCTACTTCTATCATATACCGCGTCTTTCCGTTAAAGCTCACAGGATATTTCACAGTATTCTCTACTAAAGCTGATTCGTCGACCTCGGGCCATGCCGCATCGACCACAGAGCCATCGTGACCGAGTTGGTGCCAGAACTCTTCGGCGATATGCGGAGCGAATGGAGCGATTATTACAGTTATAGCCTCCATTGCCTTGCGAGATGTGGATTTGAGTGCCGAAAGTTCATTTACGGCAATCATAAATGCCGCCACAGATGTATTGAAACTGAAGGACTCAATATCGGAAGTCACTTTCTTTATTAGTCGGTTAACGACTTTAGCTTCCTCCGGAGTCATATCGCGGTTGTCGCCGAGGTCGGCGTTTCCGAAGAGATTCCAGAGCTTGCGCAGGAACCGGTTGACGCCATCGATACCGTTGGTATCCCACGGCTTCGACTGCTCCACAGGTCCGAGGAACATCTCGTACAGGCGAAGGGTATCGGCACCGTAACGCTCCACGATATCATTGGGATTCACCACATTGAACATCGATTTCGACATCTTCTCCACTGCATACCCGCAGATGTATTTGCCATCTTCGAGGATGAACTCAGCATCTGCAAACTCCGGACGCCATTTTCGGAATCCATCGATGTCGAGCACGTCGTTGTTCACAAGGTTAATGTCGACGCGGATGGGTGTCGTATCATACTTATCCAGCAATCCTTTTGAAACGAAAGTGTTCGTTCCTTTCAAGCGATATACGAAAGATGTGCGTCCCTGAATCATGCCCTGATTCACGAGTTTCTTGAAAGGCTCACGTTCAGCCACGATACCGAGGTCGTAAAGGAACTTATTCCAGAAACGTGAATATATCAGATGGCCGGTTGCGTGTTCAGAACCTCCCACATAGAGGTCGACATCCCGCCAGTACTCATTGGCTTTCTTACCGACAAGGGCTTCCGAATTATGGGGATCCATATATCGGAGATAATATGCCGAACTTCCGGCAAAGCCCGGCATTGTGCATACTTCGATTGGATAACCTTCGGGCGTGGTCCAGTTTTTGGCATTTCCGAGAGGCGGCTGTCCATCGGGCGTAGGGAGATATGAATCTACGGGAGGCAGCAGGAGCGGGAGTTCCTTTTCATCCATCAGGGTGGGTATGCCATCCTTGTAATAAACGGGGAAAGGCTCTCCCCAATAACGCTGGCGTGAGAAAATTGCATCGCGCAGACGGAAGTTGACCTTTACATTTCCGAGGCCTTCATCCGTGATAAACTTCTTAGTCTTGGCGATTGCCTCTTTAACAGTGAGACCATTAAGATCGAGGCGGGGCCCTTTGGAATTAGTCATTATTCCTTCCTTTGCATCGAAACTCTGCTCGGATACGTCGGCACCTTCGATGAGAGGAATAATGGGAAGGTTGAAATGCCGGGCAAATGCATAGTCGCGAGAATCGTGAGCGGGGACGGCCATTATAGCTCCGGTGCCATATCCGGCAAGGACATAATCGCTGATCCATATCGGGATTTCCTGACCGGTAAGCGGGTTAATGGCATAGCTGCCGGTGAAAACACCCGATACGCGCTTATCGATCTGGCGCTCGCGCTCAGTCTTGTGCTTAACCTCATCAAGGTATTTATCGACGCTATCTTTTTGGTCGGGAGTAGTTAGGAGAGGGACATAAACCGATTCCGGAGCAAGCACCATGAAAGTCACGCCAAAAATGGTATCCGCTCTTGTTGTGAAAATCTCAATGGAAAAATCACGTCCGGCCACGGGGAAATTCATCTCCGCGCCCTCGGAGCGACCGATCCAGTTGCGTTGAGTCTCTTTTAGCGAATCGCTCCATTTAAGAGCATCAAGATCGTCAAGCAACCGCTGTGCATAAGCGGAGACGCGAAGAATCCACTGGCTCATCAGTTGCTGCTCCACGGGGTGACCGCCACGCACGGACAGGCCTTCCGACACCTCATCATTAGCCAACACCGTGCCAAGAGCAGGACACCAGTTCACCATAGTCTCCCCGCGATATGCGACACGGTAGTTCATCAGCCGGTCGCTTTTCTCGGCCTCCGAAAGGGCGTTCCATTCATCTGCAGTGAAATGTATCTCCTTTGAGGCGGCGGGGTTAATGCCATCGGAGCCATTTTTCTCAAAATGGCTAATGAGGTTAGATATGGGCATCGCTTTGCCGAGGTCACGGTCGTAATAAGAATCGAACATTTTCATGAACGCCCATTGCGTCCAGCGGTAATAATTGGGGTCGCAGGTGCGCACTTCCCGGTCCCAGTCGAAAGAGAAGCCTATCATGTCGAGCTGTGAGCGATACCTTGCGATATTTTCCACAGTTGTCTTCTCGGGGTGCTGCCCGGTCTGGATTGCATACTGTTCGGCAGGGAGTCCGTAAGCGTCATAACCCATCGGATGCAGCACGTTGAATCCGTTCTGGCGTTTATAACGGGCATAAATGTCGCTTGCTATGTAACCGAGAGGATGGCCAACATGGAGTCCGGCCCCCGACGGATATGGAAACATATCAAGGACATAGAATTTAGGACGCGTCGGATCCTCAGTGACGCGGTAGGTTTTGTTGTCGCGCCAGAAGTCTTGCCATCGACGCTCAATTTCGCGGTGATTATATTCCATTCTTGAATTTATATACGAGATATTAAGCTCTGAGCCAACAGGAGCACAGGGCAATGCAAAGTTACAACAAAATCCGGATTTGTGAAAATGAAAATCAAGCGATAAGGGGAGAGAGATGCCGGATGCGGGTAATTTCGCACAAAATGTACGGGCGATCCGATAAACGCCCGGTGAAAAAGGAGATAAGATGGAAAATCAAGAATTATTACTAAGAGCCATGCGCTGCTGGGAATCCATGTCGGGATTCCGGCGAGAACGCGACCGAAACAAACGCTTCACTTACGGCGATCAATGGAGTGATCTGTCGCCGGAGACGCCCTTCGGGCAGGACACGGAGGAGGAACATGCCCGCAAGTTGGGAATGGTTCCGCTGAAGAATAATCTAATACGCAGATTAGTGCGGAATGTTTTGGGCGTCTACCGCTCCCGATGGCAGGAGCCGATGTGCCGGGCCCGTGACAGTTCGGAGAGAGAAAATGCCAGGGTGATGCAACGGTTGCTGCGGTATAATTCCCAGGTCAACCGTCTTAAAGAGCTATACGCACGGACAATGGAGGAATTTCTGATTTCCGGCCTTGCCGTCCATAAGAAATGGTATGGAGGCAGGAACGGGAAAATCGACTGCTGGACTGATTTCGTACAACCCGACCGCTTTTTTGTCGACGGAGGAAGCAGAGATTTCCGCGGCTGGGATATTTCGTTGATTGGGGAGCTGCATGAAATGGACATAGAGACATTGGTCGCTACCTTTGCCAAGCGGCCGGAGGATGCGCGCCGGCTCAGGAAGCTATATGGAGGTGCGGTTCCGGGGGCTGTGTCGGCAACATCGATGGGGGATTCCACCGACTCATCATGGGGATTTACGTCGGCCACGAATATGGGTAAATGCAGGGTGATAGAAGTATGGACCCGGGAGCATCCGGCACGATGGCATTGCCACGACCCGCTGACCGGCAGGATGTGGAAGGTCGAGGATTCGGAATATAAGGCTCGAGTGGAACGCGAGAACCGGCGAAGGGCATCAAAGGATGTTGGGGAACCAAAGATAGAGGCGAAATGGTACGTGGATGATGAATGGCACTGGTATTTCCTGACTCCGTGGGGAGATGTTCTCGATGGTGGCGCAAGTCCGTATCGTCATGGCGGCCATCCTTATGCTTTCAAGGCCTATCCTTTTCTCGACGGAGAGGTGCATTCGTTTGTGGCCGATATTATTGATCAGCAAAAACTCACCAACCGGCTTATCACTATGTATAACTGGATTCTAAGGTCGTCGGCGAAGGGAGTGTTGCTCGTGCCGGATACTGCTGTTCCGGAGGGGCTCGGTCTAAGCGAGCTTCAAGATGAATGGAAACGCTTCGACGGAGTGATAAAATATAAACCGACGGCCGGGGTGGCTCCTCCACAGCAGTTAAGTTCAAAATGTGTCGACATCGGGATTACGGAACTGCTGAATATCCAGATGAAGATGATGGAAGATATTTCGGGAGTGAACGGCGCATTACAGGGAAAACTGGAGAATGGCTCGATGAGCGGGACTCTTTACAATCAGCAGACCCAAAATTCCTTGACTGCCTTGGCCGACATATTACAGTGCTTCCATGATTTCGTTACGGAGGCCACAATGATGGATGCGGAGAATATCCGGCAGTTTTATTCCCCACGACGTATCCGCAGCATAGCGGGTCCTGAAGCAACGCTTGAAGCCGGCAGCTTGTTCCATGGCGACATCAGCGACTTCATATTCGAGACGGAGAGTAATGGATAAGGAGCGCAAGAATTCATATGGGAGTAATTTTGCATCGTGATTGACAACAAAACGGAAATAGGAGGAACAATTATGGAAGATGAAAAGGAGAAAAAGGATGAGATGAACCCGGCAATTGTCGGGACCCAGGAGCCCCCAGAGGAAAAGGAGCCGGAGAATTTCGAGGAGCAGGAAGTGAATCGCGAGGAGGGCGATTCGATCAAGGAAGTCCCGGCGGATGATGAAGATGAAGCCACGAGATTGCAGACCCTGATTGCTGAGGCAGAAGCAAGGGGAGAGCTTCGTGGAAGAAATGCGAAAATCGCAGAGCTTATGAAGGAGATTCACGACAGCGATGGCCTTCCCCACCCATCGGCCGGGCAGGGGGCAAAATTAAGTCCGAGACCATCGAACATCTTCGATCTTGCTCGCGAGGCATGGTAACTAAAATTAAACAACAATCTTATTAAAACCGAAAGAAAATGAGAGAGAATGAAACAATCCAGCCGGTCAGCGGCACATCACAGGCAGGCACACAGCTCCCCGGCTATGCGGCCACAGTATCCAACGCGGCTTCGGCCACAGGAGGACTTGATGCCGGAAATTTCATAGACACAGATCTGGATGAGGAGCTGTTGCGTTTTAACAGCGACGACACTCCATTGATGAATCTGATGCTTCGGGCCAAGCGAGTGAAAGTGAACTCGCCTGAAGTGGACCACTATATGATTGATGAGCCGCGTTGCATGGTTGAGGTTACGGAGCTCGTGCAGGGAGGTAGGGCGCAGTGTGTATTGCCTCTATCGGCGAGCGAACAGCAATTGCCACGCCAGTCGTGCACTCTCCTATGCCCTGAGGTGAACGGGTATACGGAAGATGGAAGCACGGAGACTCCGGGACGCCCGTTAATGCTTTATGTAGTCGGTCAGGATGCGGCCACGAGCAATCCGGTGGTGCGAGCCGTAAACGGTCAGAAGGGATCGAACGGGGACGAGATATGCGTATTGCCATCTATTCCTAAAGGCACGAAATGTGTGATTCTGTCCAACTCACTTCACGAAACCCAGAAAGAGGTAGACCCGGAACACATTGTTCCGCAACCCACGCGCATCTATCTCCAGAAGCGGGGGATGAATCAGGTAGTAAGTGATTATTTCGACAGTCAGCGGAAGCGTATCCCCTTTACGAAGGCTATACTTGCCGAGCAGGCTATCTCGAATTTCAAGGTTCGCGGCAACCGCACCCTATGGGCAGGACGTCCGGGCCGGTTCAAGATCAATGTACCGGGAATGGGGTTGCAATATGTGTACTGCACGGAGGGAATACGCTGGCAATTCAAGCGTGAGCTTAAGCACACCGGCTCATGGACAATTGAGAAAATCATCACGCTTGCCAAGATGTTCTTTACGGGGGAGGATGTGCCGAAACGCGCTCTCCTTCTGGCAGGCAAGAATCTTCTCGAGAAGATTCAGACTGTGGATTTCAGCGCGCATCCGGAGATTCAGATCACCACACGCACAAATTCCTTAGGGTGGTCAGTTACGAATTTCCATACCGTGTTCGGGGATATAGAGATAAAGCGGGAGCCGACGCTCGACCGACTTGGCTGGAGCAATTCCGGAGCTTTGATTGGCGAAAACAGGCTTGTGCATTATGTTTATAGCTCAGAGCATAGTTTCAGCGATCGAGTGGAGGGTCAGGAGGCCACTCGTAACGGCATACTTATCTGGGATGCCCTTGCCCTCAAAGGGAGCTGCCACATATGGATCGATGGCGAAAACCTGCCTGTTACGGGTCTCGACAATCAATTTATGCTCTGGGATCAGACCACGGCCCCGGATGCGGAGAACGGGATGATATATTATCTGCAGAATGATTGTCCGGGCATAAATGCCTCTGCCAAGTCAGGCCAGATGTGGAAAGCCAAGGTGACGGTAGGAGCCGAGGGCAAGAAGGTGAAATGGGAGAGATGGACCGGAGTCATCGGCTCCTGAATATGAAGGGCAAGGATGGAAGCCGGAGTTACATGGTATGTTCGTAAGGTACTGTCGCTCCTTAACGAAAGCGAGGCGGAACTTGAGGCAGCCGTAGTGTATGGAGATATGGGTATGGAGTTAAGGCGTCTCATCGCCGAACTCCTTCCCTCGGCTGCGAGAAAAGTAATGCTTGAGGTGAGCCATGACCGTATCGATGAAGTGAAAATGCTTTCGGGCATCATGGAGCGAGATGCGACCGGAGTCGTAGAACTTGAAGTCACTCCAAATTTCTTACGCCTTGTAGAGCTAAGGATGAGCGATTGGGAGGAAAGCATTTACGCGTGGCGTGAACCGGTATCGGGCTCGGGAGAAGGAGACGGTGAACCGGATTCGGGAGAATGGCTTGCCCATCATCCGGAAAAATTTCCGCAAGAGCCGGGCAATAAAGCGGCCCTTCATAAGCGTCCCGCCGCCATGCTTGCATTCAAAGGGTCGGGACGAGTGATAAGGATATGGGGCACGGGATTGGAATCCCATGCGGTGACAATGGCTTATCTGCCCGAGCCGGAGGTGCTAAACGATAGATTATGGGTGCCCAAGAGCATTGTGCAGGATGTAGTGGCGGAATGCGCGCAGATGGTGAAGGCTGTGGTGCGAGGATAAGGGATAAGGTAATAAATAAAAGAATGGGTAGGATGAAAAGGAATTTGCAGCTTATATCGGCTGTGATAATGACAGGGATAGGGGCGGGGCTTTTGATAGCGGGGTTTATCGTGGCTCCGTCGGGAGAGATACATAACTCAGTATTGATAGCATTCGGCGAGATATTGACTTTTGCAGGCTCGGTCTTCGGCATCGATTACCGCTATCGTGTAAAGAGTTGATGGCAGGGATAAAAAATGCGCCCTGTGACAGGCGCAAATAATAAATTTCTAACGGGTTTCGACAATGTGGGTGGGTGGAAGAAAAGAGTTCCGTTCATCCACATTGCGCACAAGAGCCTCTGCGATCTCGGGATACCCTTCCGGGGAGCCGTTGTCGGCATTTTCGCGTATCCCCATTACCAGCGGAACCTGGCCGAGCAGAGGCACGTTTAATTCTTCGGCGAGCTTACGACCGCCGTCGCGTCCGAAGATATAGTATTTCTCATCGGGATGCGCCTCGGGAGTGAACCAAGCCATATTTTCGACGAGGCCAAGAATAGGGACGTTTATTTTCTCCTCCCGGAACATCTCTATTCCTTTGCGCGCATCAGCGAGAGCCACAGGCTGCGGAGTAGTGACCACCACTACTCCGGTGAGCGGTAGAGTCTGGACAAGGGTAAGATGGATGTCGCTCGTGCCTGGGGGCATATCGATGAGGAAATAATCCAACTCTCCCCACCATGCGTCGGTGATAAGTTGGCGGAGAGCGTTGCTCGCCATACCCCCGCGCCATAATACGGGCTTATCCTTGTCGACAAGGAATCCGATGGAGAGGATTTTAACTCCATATTTTTCTATCGGCTCTATCCAGTCGCGGTTGTTTTCGCGGACCATATATATCTGTTCATCCTCCACGCCAAACATCTTCGGAACGGATGGGCCGAAAATATCAGCGTCGAGGAGCCCAACTTTATAACCGGCTTTTGCGAGGGCAACGGCGATGTTGGCGGCAACAGTGGATTTTCCAACGCCCCCTTTGCCTGAAGATATGCCCACGATATTCTTTACGCCCGGGAGGGGATTTGATTTCGGTGCCGGTGCGTGGCGATAGGTGATTGAAATAGTGGGCTCCACTTCGGAGCCAATCACTGATTTAATGGTGGCTTCCGCGCTTCGTACCAGCGAGCGTGCAAATGGGTCGGGATTTTTATCGAATACGAGTGAAAAACTCACTTTCTCACCGTCGATACGGATATCATCGGCTATCATGCCGAGTTCCACTATGCTTTTTCCGTTACCCGGATAGCGCACCCCTTTTAGCGCGTCGATTATAAGATTAGGATATAGTGTGGCCATAAATGTTACTTTCTTGAATTATCGGGACGCCCTTTTACGGAGCGGTAATCATCTCGCGGAATGTCATCAGATTCAGGCTCCTGCAATTCCCCCACGGCTGGCAACCGGAACCGGAGCATCTTTATGGATTTACCCCGGTCGAGCCATTGCTGTTCGTAATATGTGCGTATGGCCCGGTAATCCTTCTCCTCCTCCGCAGGGGTAAATTCTTCGGAATATAGATCGGGTATATCGGTAAGGAGAGGCAGTCCATTTATGGCAACAAGGCGGCGGGTATATTCATAGAGGAATGGAGAATCAGTTTTCAGATTCACTATTCCATCAGGTTGCAAGATGCGTCGGTAGAGATTCAGAAACCGGGTAGATGTTAGTCGCTTACGAGGTTTCTGCATCTGGGGGTCGGGGAATGTAATCCAGAGTTCATCGACTTCGCAGGGGATGAAGAACTTATCGATGTTCTCAATCTCGGAGCGAAGAAACCGGGCATTGGGAATCTTATCCTCCTCCACAGTCTTGGCACCGGCCCACATTCTCGCGCCCTTGATGTCGATACCGATAAAATTACGCGACGGATAATTACGGGCAAGCCCTACAGTATATTCCCCGCGTCCGCAACCCAGCTCAAGGGTGATTGGCAGCGCGGCGGAGAATACCTCACTGTTCCATTTCCCTTGATACGGGAATCCGAGACGCAGCAATTCCTCCCGGGGATATTCGAGGGCGCAGCCGAATCCCTTCATGTCGGCAAATTTCTTTAGTTTGTTCTTTCCCATAATAGACGATGTTAGTAAGCCGATATTCAGCGCCGCCATGTATAAAACGCTTTGGCAGCCCGATGATGGCTAATGCGGAAAAGGGTATTGAGCAAAGGATGGATAAGCATGAATACGGGCACTGCGAACCAAAGCCTTTTAGCCTCTAAAGCGGCGGCCATACGCCTGTAGAGAGAGATCTGGCAGCCTTCAAAGGCAAGGAAAATAATGCAGGCAATAATGGCCGGAATAATCGAAGGGAGTCCAAGCACGCCGGCCGTAACTCCGCAGCCGAGAATAAGCCATTGGAGAGCGGATAGGAGTCCGATTCTAAGGAATGGAGCCTTTGGGAGCCATCGAGCCGTGAATTGGTAGCGTTCCTTACGGAGTTTCCACATCCTGTTGGCGGTGTCGCCCCATGTGGTGGTCAGGATGGCCGGATGATTAATCACGACGCGGGTGTTGGAAGCCTTAGCCAGCTCATGGACGAAAAGATCATCATCGCCATAATGCAGATACATCGAGCGGGCGTAGCCTTTATGGGCGAAGAAAGTATCGCGACGGAAAGCGAGGTTGAAACCATCGCCACGATAGGGATGACCCTTTCGCGCCGACGCAATCCATTGAGCGGAATCAAGGAGAGAGTCGAATTGGCGGTACCATTTGCTTATCCCATGCATCTCGGCGAAATCCATGTGGGAATATCCTAAGACGAGCTCCACATTTTTATTGGCGAAAGGAGCACGCATTTCCGACAGCCAGAAGGGTGAAGGAATCCGGATTTTGGATGCCGTGGTAAGCACCACATCCCCTTTGGCTGCTTTCAGGCCGATTGTGATGGCGAGTTTGCGTTCACTCAGATTATGGCTGCCCGTAGGGATAAAAGTGACATAGACATTAGGGTGCTCCGCAAGGCGCGCGGCAAGGATATTGCGGCTTTCCATTGAAGTGCGGCACACTACAATCACCTCAAACTTTGGGCATTCCTNNGATGTCCTGCGCCAGAATATCATTAACGCAACTGATGGTCTCATCTTCATCGCCTTCGGCATATACCACCACCGAAATCATCGGCAGTGCCTCCTTGTCGTCAGGCTCCGGCTGCAGGGGCTCATTCTCCGCTGCATCGCGCCAGGGGGCCATGGCACTCCCTATGGCTATCAGAACAAGGATCAGCATTGCGCCGAGGAGGNNGGAGGGAAAGAGTTGGAATATCTATATTATAATCGAACATGAATGAAATTCTTTCAGTCTGCAAAAATAATAAAAAATTCGCTAAGGAATGGAAGAAATTAGTAATTTTGCACCTGATATAATGTATGGGCCACTCATAATGGATTTCACAGGCATAGCAAGGATGATATTAGAGCCCCGGGCACGTCGCACTGACCGCTGGGGGACGGAAAGCGAGGATATTCAACGAGCGCAACTCCGGGAGTTGCTGCGTATGGCTTCTGATACAGAGGTGGGCCGGGAAAAAGGATTTGCCGAACTTGCGGCGAGCCACGACCCGCGTCGGGCCTATCGTGAGCGCGTGCCTTTATCGGATTATGAAGATATACGCGGCAAAGTGATGCGGATGATCCGGGGTGAGGCCGGAGTGCTCTGGCCCGGAGTCTGCCGCGATTATGCCCAAAGTTCGGGCACGAGCGGCGGGAAATCAAAATTCATTCCTGTTACTCCGCGATCGTTGAAAAAATGCCATTATCCGGGAGCCACGGATGCCGTGGCCCATTACCTGCGGCATAATCCCGAAAGCCGGATATTCAGAGGAAAGGGATTGATACTTGGTGGCTCCTTTGCAAATGAACTTAATTTGACCGACAGGAGGGTGCATGTGGGGGATGTCTCGGCTACCCTGATACGGAGAATCAATCCTCTTGCTAACCTTTTTCGAGTTCCGGGCAAGAATATTGCACTAATGCCGGACTGGGAGAAGAAACTGCCGGCCATTGTGGAGGCTGCAAAGAATGCCGACATCACAAACCTTTCGGGGGTGCCGAGCTGGTTTCTGGCTGTGATAAAGGAGGTGCTGCATGAGAAAAATGTCTCATCCCTCCATGATGTATGGCCTAACCTCGAGGTGTTTTTTCACGGAGGCATCTCTTTCGCTCCTTATCGGGAGGTATATGAGAGCTTCACGGATCCGGCGAAGATGCATTTCGTGGAGAATTACAATGCTTCTGAAGGATTCTTTGCCGTGCAGGATCTCCCGGAAAACCACGGACTGCTCCTTGGTATAGACAACGACGTGTACTATGAGTTTGTGGCTCTTGGGGAGGATGCGGATTCGGCGGTTGGCATTGAGGCTCTTGAGAAAGGAAAGGTATATGAAATGATCATCACCTCGAGCAATGGTCTGTGGAGATACAGATTAGGAGATACGGTACGGGTAGAGTCGACGAGCCCGGTGAGAATCCGCATCGCGGGCCGCACGAAAAGCTATATAAACGCTTTCGGTGAAGAGCTTATGGAGGATAATGCTGAGCAGGCCATAGCTGAGGTGAACCATGAGTTGGGCTGCGCGATAGCGAATTATACGGCAGCCCCTTTCTTTGCCGACGGCCAAAGGCGCGGGAGGCATCAATGGTGGATTGAGTGGGAAAAGGAGCCGGGGAATATAGAAGAGTTCGGACGTCGGCTCGACCTTGCATTGCGAAAGCTCAATTCCGATTACGATGCAAAGCGTGGAGGCGGATATTTTCTTGACGCCCCGGAGATTGTGAGTGTGCCTGCCGGAGTTTTCGACCGCTGGCTGATGGCGGAGGGGAGCAAGAAACTTGGCGGGCAGCGAAAGATTCCCCGCCTCTGCAACGACCGCAGGATTGTGGATACGCTCGCCGGAATGATGAAATGATCAGATAAGAATGCACAACCAATCTGACGGATGGCTGCAATGTTGACACGCATAATCCCGACCCCGACGGGCGATATGATGCTCGGGGAAGTGGCGGACAGGATAGTCCTTTGCACATGGGTGAAGCGTAAAAATATACGGAGAGTCTTATCGGCTCTGGAGAAGCATACCGGCCAACCGGCCATTGAGGGCCGAAGCGAGCTTTTGAAATTGGCCGAGAGGCAGATTAACGAATATTTGGCCGGGGAGAGAACGACATTGAATTTTCCTATTCAGATTTTTGGCACTCCTTTCCAAAAGCGCGTGTGGAATGAAATTCGGGGAATTCCGGCGTCAATGACAATTAGCTATAAAACGTTGGCCGCAAGGATAGGAGAAAGGACGGCCGTGCGGGCTGTGGCGGCTGCTTGCGGAGCAAATCCTCTATGCCTGATTGTTCCGTGTCACCGGGTTCTGGCTTCCGGAGGGATAGGCGGATTCGCCGCATCGGTAGAGATTAAGCGCAGGCTGCTTGAATTGGAGGCTCCGAAAATAGTCGTTGCCCCGGACTCATATAAGGGCTCGCTCACAGCAGAGGATGTGGCGGAAGCCATGACCGCAGGAATCCGGGCGGCATACCCTTTCGCAAGAATTGAGGAAATTCCGCTTGGCGATGGAGGTGAAGGTTCGGCCAAAGCCATTGCCCGGGCCTTGAATGCGGATAGAGTGACGGTAAACACCCGCGACCCTCTGATGCGTGAGATTGAGGCTGACTATTATGTGGCCGATGATGGAGCGATTGCCATAATAGAGATTGCGGCCGCCGCCGGACTGACCCTCCTTAAAGAGGAAGAGCGGGATGCTTCAGCCACTACTTCTTACGGAGTAGGTGTGATGATTTCCAATGCTCTGGGTAGAGGATGTAACAAGATTTTAATATGCCTCGGCGGGAGCGCAACCAACGACGGCGGCACGGGCATGCTTCAAGGGCTCGGGTGCAAGTTTTTAGATGCGGAGGGGAGAGAACTCCTTGGTTGCGGGGGAAATCTTTCAAAAATAGCTGCTATCGATAATAAGGATTTAGATAGGCGAGTATCATCGGCATGGTTCATAGGGATATGCGATGTTGATTCTCCCTTCTGCGGCCCGGAGGGAGCATCGATGATATTCGGACCTCAAAAGGGCGCGACGCGAGAAATTGCCAAAGCCCTTGATTCGGGAATGAAGCATCTCGCAGGGCTGATAGCGGAAAATGGCGGAAAAGACATCATGGCCTTGCGTCATGCCGGGGCGGCCGGCGGGATTGGTGGCGCCATGGCCGCTTATCTGAATGCAAGCCTGGAGAACGGCGCGGAAAAGATTCTTGATATCATAGATTTTGACCGGCGCATTAAGGGAGCGGAATTTGTAATAACCGGCGAAGGACATATCGACCGGCAGACTCTGATGGGGAAGGCTCCTTACGGAATATTAAAGAGGTGCCAGGCCGGGAAGATCCCCGTTGTGGCGACAGGAGGGGCTGTATCGAACCGTGAAGAATTAAGCCATGCCGGGTTTGAGGATATATTGGCCGTCACTCCGGAGCATATGCCAGTTGATGTCGCGATGAAGCCGGAAAATGCGCGCCGGAACATAAGAAACGCAATAACTCATTACCTTAAGAATCGGCGGAATAGGAAGAATGAAGAGAAAGGGGTTGAAGATTCGACTGAAAATGCTTAAATTTGCAAAGAAAAGCCGGCAGGCCGGCTGCTTCATAGATTCCGACAATGAAAAGAATTGCCATATTTGCTTCCGGTTCAGGCACGAATGCCGAGAACATAGCCAGAGTGTTCCGGTCAAATCCGGAGATAGGGGTTTCACTCGTAGCGACCAATCGTAAAAATGCAGGGGTGATAGGGCGGATGCAGCCTTTTGGCCTCGAGACTGTATATGTCCCTAACCATGTATGGGATGAAAGCCCGGAAGAAGTAGTTGCTATATTGCATGAAAACAAAGTCGATCTTATAGTGCTTGCGGGATTCATGCACTTCGTATCGCCGGTGATAGTTAATGCCTACCGGGGAAGGATTCTGAATATCCATCCCTCGCTTCTGCCGGCCTACGGAGGCAAAGGGATGTGGGGTCACCATGTACATGAGGCTGTGATAGCAGCGGGCGAGAGGCTCAGCGGCGTAACCGTGCATCATGTCACGGAACAGATGGATTCCGGAGAAATCGTAATGCAGCAGAGTGTGGAAGTGCTACCCGACGACACTCCCACCACCCTCGAGTCGAAAATTCATGCCATAGAATATGCCCTTTATCCCAAAGCCATCGAAAAGATTATCGCGCAATTAGGTTATGAAGGAGAAGTTTAATAGGTATATTGACAATTTAGAGCCTGATTTCTGGCGAGAATTGTGCCTTGGCGAGGGAGAATTGCGCACATATATTAAAGGGGAGGAATTCGTGAGCGTAGGGAAGGAGGCGCGGTATGTAGGCTACATAAAATCGGGCACGATGAAATATATTGCCTATTCCGTCGATAACACGGCGCATGTGGTGGGCCTTGAGTTTGCCGGAGAATTTGTGGCCGATTTTCCATTCTCGCTCTATGGCAGGAAATCAAGAGTGACCATAGTTGCCGAAACGGATTGCGAGATATATTGCTTGCCAGTAGGCAGGCTGCATGAGAGGATGGAGACCGAGCCGGCGTTCCGGGATAAGGTAATGTGCGTTACGGAAGCTCTATTTGATACGGTTTACGACCGTTATCTCGCCCTTTATACCATGACTCCGCAGGAGCGTTATAACGATCTGCTCAATCATCATCCTGATTTGTTCGCATTGTTTTCGTTGAAAGACATAGCGTCGTTTCTCAACGTGACTCCCACGCATCTCAGCCGGCTTAGAAAAAATATCTGAGGCACCGATACGATTTCAACAAATGTTGAGAATATTCACAGCGTAATGCAGTAATTTTGCGTCGTAAATCGAAACAATACGACCCAAATATGAAGAAGATTCTCACATTGATTATTATTTTGGCATCCTTAACGGGAGCTTCGGCAGAAGAGCCGGCAGATACAATCGAGACATCAAAGGAATTAAAGGAGATCGTAATAGAGGCTCCAAAGGTGATACGCAAAGCCGACATGGAAGTGTATTATCCGTCGGAGAGTGCGGTTGAAAACTCCAAGAACGGGCTTCAGCTGCTGAATAATCTCATGATCCCCTCGCTCACCGTAATAGAATCGATGAACTCGATCCAGGCATCGGGGCAATCCGTGCAGGTGCGTATCAACGGCCGCCAGTCGACGATGGAGCAGGTAAAATCCCTACTTCCGGAGACAATAAAGCGGGTGGAATGGATCGACAACCCCGGATTAAGATACGGAGGAGCAAACTATGTGGTGAATTTCATTGTCACGAATCCTACGGTAGGCGGCTCGTTGATGGCTCACGCAAGACAGGCATTGAATTGCGGCTGGGGAGTTTATCAGGCAGATGCCAAATTCAATACCGGTCGCTCGCAATGGGAAGTGGGTGGATATTTCAAGCTCACCGAGGGGATCAAGGCTCATCGTGAGTATAAAGAGACATTCACATGGCCCGACGGAAGAGAGCTTACCAGAACCGAAACCCCGCTCGGGGGGCGGCTTGACAATTCGCAGGGAGCCGCGTGGATTTCCTATAATTATATCAAGCCCGACACGACCGTATTCAACGTGCAAATCACAGCTAATAAGGAATTCTCCGACCGGTGGTATTTCAACGGTCTGCTGTCGTTAAGCAATGGAGAGAAGGATATTCTGCTTGACGATGATTCCGGAAAGAAGGGTACAACCCCTCAATTCTCTGCATATCTCGAACAGCATTTTCCACACCGACAGACTCTTGTGGTGGATTTCAGGGCATCGCTTTATTCCGGAAATTCTTATTCGGAATATCTTGAACGATATGAGAATGCGGCGGATTATATCACCAACGTCGGTACGTTCATAAAGGATCTTAATCAGGCTTATGGTCTGGAGGCCGACTATATCAAGCAATGGCAATCGTCGAAATTCACAGCAGGAGCGTCTTACTCAGCCAATCGTAACCGCTCGGAATATCAAAATCTCGGCGGCGATGTTTATCATCAGCGGCAGGATAAGGTGTATTTCTTTGCCGAATATTTCAGGAGAATCAATAAAGTAAGCCTCACCGCAGGCCTTGGCGCACAATATACCTCCTTCAGATTCCGGGAAACCAATCAGGGAAACGATTCATGGAATCTGCGTCCGCAGGCCACACTCACCTATTCTCCCAATCAAAATCAAAATTTCAGGCTCGCTTTTACATCGTGGCAGTCTTCTCCATCTCTGGCTGAAACCAATATCGCGCCCCTTCAGCTCGACGGATTCCAATGGAGGATAGGAAACTCGAATCTTAAAACATCTTCATCGTACATGCTTACTTTCAGATATGGCCATACTCTTTGGAATCAGAGGATCAACGGCTCTTTCGGAATCAGGGCATTTACGAGTCCGAATGCTATAACTCCCTATTTATACTGGGACAACGACCGACTCATCACTTCCTATGAGAACAGTAAGGGTCTCGACAATCTAAGTTTCTGGCTCGCGGAGAGGATTCAGATTATTCCCGACTGGCTGATGTTCTCCGGAACAATCACCTATAGAGCCGAGCGCATGAGAGGCCACACCTATACGCTCTACAATTATAATTGGAGCGGGGATGCCGCACTCGTATTCATGCACAAAGGGTTTCAGCTCGTGTTTCAATACGTTAGGGCCCAGCGCGACCTCTGGGGTGAGAAAATCAGTTGGGGCGAGGACGTGAATGTAATTGTAGCCAGTTATAATTGGAAGAAATGGCAATTCGAGGCAGGCATATTAATCCCCTTTGGGAAATACGACCAAGGCTCAAAGTCGCTCAGTAAATGGAACCACAATGAGCAGCATATGCGCCTCGATATGCGGATGCCATATGTAAGCATCAGTTACAACCTCCAATGGGGCCGGCAGAAACGCGGAGCAAATAAGCTAATCAACGCCGATGCCAATGTCGATACCTCCAAGGCCGGAGGAAGATGATATCGACTGGAGGAAGATGATAAAGCGGAGAATATATTCATGCAAGGAAGGGAGCTCTTGGCAGTGATGTCGGGGGCTTTCTTTATAGAGTGACGGTACCACCGCTTTCGATACCCTCTGCATCGGAGCGGATAAGCTGCCATACCGCGCTATACGTGTATAATCCTCGCATTNNGCGTTTCTGCCGGCCCCATTGGAGGCCTGTGTGAGAGCGGCGTTATATATGAAAAAATTGGGAATATTTCATTTTTGAGTGAAATAATTGTCGTGCCTTTGCGTTATTGTAATAAAACAGAGGATACGACTATGAGCGAAGTAGAACTCTATCT
>DAAI01000015.1:19514-19711 GCA_001701105.1 Bacteroidales bacterium GP1 | reverse complement strand
GTTGCGATCGTCGACGCCCGCACGCACGCCGGCTTCTTCAAGCTCAGCTGCCACGGCATGGGCATAGTCGTTGAATTTCTCGCTTATCGGCAGGATCACGCATTGCTCCGGGATGAGCCATAGCGGGAGGTTGCCGGCGGTATGCTCCAGCAACACGGCCACAAACCTTTCCATCGAACCGAAAGGAGCGCGGTGGA
>DAAI01000015.1:7943-19442 GCA_001701105.1 Bacteroidales bacterium GP1 | reverse complement strand
CCTGAATTGTGCCGAGCTGCCATTTGCGTCCGATGGCATCGCGTACCATGAAGTCGAGTTTCGGCCCATAGAATGCCGCTTCTCCCTCTACCTGCGTGGCTTTCAGCCCCTTTTCATTGCATGCATCGATAATGGCCTGCTGGGCGCGTTCCCAATTCTCATCAGAGCCGATATATTTTTCCTTGTTCTTAGGATCGCGCAACGATATTTGTGCCTCGAAATTCTTAAAGTCGAGAGCCTTGAAGATATGGAGAATAATATCCATCACTTTAAGGAACTCATCCTTGATCTGGTCCTGAGTGCAATAGAGGTGCGCATCATCCTGCGTAAACCCGCGAACCCGGGTCAGGCCGTGCAACTCGCCGCTCTGCTCATACCGATATACCGTTCCGAACTCTGCAAAGCGCAAAGGAAGATCGCGATAGCTGCGGGGAGAAGTCTTATAAATCTCGCAATGATGAGGGCAGTTCATCGGCTTGAGCATATATTCTTCGCCCTCCTGCGGAGTATGGATAGGCTGGAAGGAGTCTTTCCCATATTTGGCCCAGTGGCCTGAAGTGACGTAGAGTGCTTTATTGCCGATATGCGGAGTGATTACTTGAAGGTATCCGTAACGCTTCTGGATTTTGCGGAGATATTGCTCCAGGCGGTCGCGCAGGGCCGCGCCCTTGGGCAGCCATAGCGGCAGTCCGGCTCCTACCGTCGGGGAGAAAGCAAATAATTCCATCTCGCGGCCCAGCACGCGGTGATCGCGCTTCTTGGCTTCCTCGAGAAGTGCAAGATATTCATCGAGCATTTTTTTCTTGGGGAAGGTGATGCCATAAACGCGCACGAGCTGATTGCGCTTCTCATCTCCACGCCAATAAGCTCCGGCAAGCGACATTATTTTTACCGCTTTTATCGGAGCCGTGGTCGGGATATGCGGACCGCGGCAGAGGTCGGTAAACGCCCCCTGGGTATAGGTGGTGATATGACCATCCTCAAGCTCGGAGATCAACTCACATTTATATTCTTCGTTTCTCTCGCCAAACATCTTAAGTGCATCGGCCTTTGATATATCGCGGCGCACAATCGGCTCTTTACGCTGGGCGAGTTCGAGCATTTTCTTCTCGATTTTGGGAAAATCCTCATCGCTGATCTTATGCTCGCCGGGATCGATGTCATAATAGAAGCCGTTCTCTATGGCCGGACCGATGCCGAATTTCACTCCCGGGTAGAGCTCCTGAAGAGCCTCGGCAAGGAGGTGGGCCGAACTATGCCAGAAGGCGTGTTTACCTTCCGGGTCGTCCCATTTGAAAAATTCCACGTTGGCATCCTCTCCGACAGGGCGGCTAAGATCCCATTCCTGACCGTTGATTTTCGATGCAAGCACATCGGATGCAAACCGGGGGCTGATGCTCTCGGCTATCTGAAGGGGCGTGACCCCCTGCTCATATTCCCTTACATTCCCGTCGGGGAAAGTTATCTTTATCATATAAAGGATGTAATCGTCTTTATTCCTATTCGTGCAGGCTCGGCATACGCGCTCTCTCCTACAAGCGCGCAAAGTTAATAATTTTTTTTGATTCCCGCAAATCCCCTGCATAAATCAACATATTGCAGATTAAACACGGAATTGCGAATTAAGTATAATGAGATAATAAGGCTTATTGCCGTCAGACGTTACTATTTCTCATCATCCTCATCGTCTTCCCAGTCGAGGAAATATGTGTCGGCATAAGAGCCGGCATCATCCCGGAATTCCGACAATTTGCGTCCTTCGCGTTTTGTCGGGCGGCCGAGGCCTTTCCTGCGGTCGACGAAACCCGACATCTTTGTCATCTCCAGCAATTCATATTGCGACGGCGGTGTTAGATTCTCCAGATATTCCGGCACGAGACGCGCTCCTAATCTATTGGCCGTCAACTGCACCACCCGGAAGGTATATGTGATCGGGGGTTTCTTCACATCAATTATGTCGCCAGCCTTTATGGCTCGTGAGGGCTTCACGGGCGAGCCCCCGATGCTTACCCGTCCTTTCTTACAGGCATCTGTGGCGATAGTGCGCGTCTTGAAAACTCTCATCGCCCAGAGCCATTTATCTACTCTTTCTTCAGTCATTTATATTATTATCCTTATTTTTCGGGCGCCGCACGCTTTAGTTTCAGCACCTGCTTATGGCCCGAATTGAACAGCAATACCTCCTGCGGATTTATCGGCTTGGCCGAACTTGCCTCCTCAAGGGCAACCACAAGGGCTGTCTCCCACTTCATATCCGGACACGCCATCTGAGTCAAGGCTATGGAATTGAATGATATGGCATTTGCCTGATCCATATCTATCTCGAAATTGCCGTTCATTATATTGCACCCCGTATTGCCATGCAATTTTCCTTCAGGCACATCGATCACCAATTTCATATCTTCCACATCCACTTTATCCTTTCCTATCTCAATAACGCGCCATGTTCCGTTGAGAAAATCGAAATTCTGATGCATCAGCCGCATCACCTCCAGATGATTCGAATCGAAGAAGTGTAGATAATATTCCGATCCTTTCTCATTCCATGTATAATATTTGGTGTTCGCCAATGCCATATTGACCTCCTGTTCGGTAATGCCTTCCATGGCGCATAGGCTCATGGTGGAGGCTATCCGGTCGAAACTCAATGTGGAATCCGCCGGGTTATACACATACGAAGCATTCAGAGTGTTGCATCCGTTATTTCCATAAACCCGCTTCTCGGCCGGGACGAATTTCAGGTAAGGGGCCGTCTCTCCTACGGCATCCTTGCCATAGACCTTTTCTATTGCCCAGTCGCCTTTCACGATACCGTTCCTGATCTCTTCCGAGGTGTATGTTTTCAATGCCGTTGAAGTGGCTATGGATTCGCGGTCGTGCGGAAGAATAGGGTCCTGCTTCACATTCTTTGGCCCGAAAAGGCCTCCTCCGTTAAAGAGGCTGCATCCGGTCAACATCCCCGTGATAATCACTATGCCGGCGCTCCGGAATATATTAGTCGATCTCATCTTCCGATTCTTTATGGTTTTTATTTTCAATCTTTTTTTGTCATTCTCCCCAGTGCTTCCGGAGGGGATATTTCGTCGGGCGCAACAAGAGCCTTAGCGAAGTGGAATAGAAGAGGTAATTCCATGTCCAGTTGGTCAACACGCTCAGCTTATTGCGCATTCCCAGAATCGACAGCAGATGTATTACCATCCATATCCACCATGCGAAGAATCCGGTGAAGCTCATCCCTTTGAGATCGGCCACTGCTTTATTCTTCCCTATCGTGGCCATCGAGCCCTTGTCGTTATATCTGAACGGCGTGCGCCATTCGCCGACATTCAGGTTCTTTGCAAGGTTCCGCGCCTGCTGAATGGCAGGCTGCGCCATCTGCGGATGCCCGTGGGGATAGTCCTCGCACTCCATCAGGGCAATATCGCCTACGGCATATATCGAATCCTCAAAATATTTCACCCGGTTATATTCATCCACTATCAGGCGGTTGCCACGCCCTATCGTAGCTTCAGGCATGCCCGGGATCGGCTCTCCCTTCACTCCGGCGGTCCAGATCACTGTCTCGTAATACTCCCGCTTTCCATCTGCAAAGGTAACATATTTATCTGTATAATCCTTCATCATGGTGTTCAATCTTACATTCACCATGAGGTTTTTCAATGCCTCCAGTGCGTATTGCCGCGATTTGGCACGCATCGCGCCCAGCAGGTCGCCGGTACCCTCCACAAGAGTGATTGTCACATCGTCGGCTTCGAGCTCCGGATATTCTTTTTTCAGGATATACTTCTTCATCTCTCCCAATGCGCCGGCTATCTCCACCCCCGAGGGGCCTCCGCCTACCACAAGAAAACTCAGCAGTTGCCGGCGCCGCTCCTTATCCTTGCATAGCGCGCCACGCTCGAAGCGGTCGAGGATCTCATCGCGGGTATGCGCAGCTTCCGATACTGTCTTTATGCCGAAGGTCTCCTGCGACAGATTCGGCATCCCAAAATAATTATTGGTGCTCCCGGCCGCCAGGATCAGTCGGTCGTAGCTAAGCGTCTCGTAACTTGTTGTGATGGTCTTTTCCTTCGGATTCACCATCTTTACATGGCCCATGTGGTAGCTTATGTTGCGGTGCCCCTTGAACTCGCGCCTGAACGGAAAGCATATATTCGCGCTTACCAGTCCTGATGACGCCACTTGATAGAACAACGGTGGAAAACAATTGAAGTTATTTCTATCCACAAGACAAATATCATATCTGTCGGCGTCTAATCTTTTGCAAAGATTAAGCCCGGCAAAGCCACCCCCGATTATGACAATCCTCTCCTTGCCTTTGCTATTTTGGGTTTTTCTGTTCATAATTGCTACGTCTGTTATTATTTTAACAATCCACTGTTGCAATAGTTTATCCCTCTCCCGGCAAGCCCTTCTGCGTGATGAGCACGGGGGTGTCGAATATTTGCCGGAGGCAGAAATATCCCTTAATTTGTGATTCTTTTTTCTGCCTTCGCGCCCCTTCGAACTATATAAAGGCCCTTTGCAGTGGGCGCTCCTTCCATCTTCGTTCCATCAAGATTATACCAGATTTCCGGGCTCTCCACGCTGCCTGCGATCGCGGATTCGATACCCGAGGGTTTGCTATAGATGATGCTGTCCCCGAGTTTAGCCTCTATTAAGGTTGTGGTGCCACCGCTTGAGTTGAAAAAGAGCATTGAGATCACCCCTTTTGTGCTTCCTAAGCCTGCTATCCAGGTTCCATAGACCGGGTTATAGATGTCACCGCTCTCTGCAATCTCCTGCTCAAGCATGTAGAGCATCTTTATCCCCTCATCTTCTTTCGAACCCATGCAACGCAAAGTCTGCAAATTGCCACTCTCATTGTTCCAGTTTCCAGGGATCACTACCGAAACTGTCTCTCCCACGGAGATTGAGAAATCATAAAGCAATTCCCAACATTTGCCGGAAGGGAGGTAATAATATACTTTTTCTCCATCTACGCGGAGCGTATCGCAAGGCACGAACTCTCCATGCCTGTCGAGCGATTTTTTACCACGAGAATTTCCTCTCCGCCTGTCACCAGGCCATCTTCAAGGATATAATATGCATCGAAACTTTCCTCCCCGGAGGAACCCATATATTCAGCCCGAACCGTGTACTCAAGTCCGGCCCGCAAATAATTTTCTGACGCCTGTAAATTTATCGCACCGCCTAATATGCATCCCAATATCAGGCACATGGAGGCTTTGGCATTTTTCGATTTCATACCGATGAATTTATTAATGTGCGCCAAAGTTAAAAAAATAATTTAACTTCCAAATTCAAATTCACTATTTTTTAAAAATCCGCACATTTTTGTGAGGATTATTGAAAAAGCAGTGGATTTGGGCCCGAAAACACTCACATTAGATTTAGCCGGTAGGATAATAACGGAAGACGGGATGCGTTTTATTGTTATGTGGAGTAGGCTCATAAAAACTCTGGCTTCTATCGCCGCTGCGATTCTCATCGCTCCGGCCACGGCATCGGCGCAGATTAACGCCGAGCAGGTGCTGAATATCGGCAGAAACGTCCTTTCGATGGACGATTATATGCTTTCCATCCAATATTTCAACCAAGCCATCAAGGCAAAGCCATATATGGCAGAGCCTTATTTCTATAGGGCACTCGCCAAACTCCAACTCGAAGACTACAAAGGGGCCGAGGAAGACTGCACGTTATCCATCGAGCGCAATAAATTCCGGACAGAGACTTACCGTCTGCGCGGATTCGCCCGCCAGGCACAAGGGCGTGACTCGCTTGCCATTCTCGACTACGATACCGGCCTCACCCATAATCCGCGAGACAAGTATATGCTATATTATAAGGGCGTTGCGCAGACCGACCTTCATCGCTATGCAGAAGCCGACTCTACATTCAATCTTTTGCTGGGTATGTTTCCGGGATTCGAGGAGGGGCATACGGCCCGCGGCCGGCTTCACGCCCTCGAGGGGGATACTCTGCGCGCCCTTGACGACCTCGACAAGGCTATCGGAAAAGCGGCCACGACCGTGCAGCCTTACCTAATCCGGGCCGAGCTCCTCTCTCATCTCGACCGCTGGGAGGAAGCCCTCGCTGATATGGAGGGTGCCATCCGCCTGCAGCCCCGCGAGCCCGACCTTTACCTCAATCGCGCTTTCGTGAGGTATAACCTCGATGATTTTTTCGGGGCGATGGCTGATTATAATTACGCGCTCGAGCTAAATCCCCATAATGAGGCCGCTTTATTCAATAGGGCGTTGCTGCGCTATGAAGTGAAGGATCTCGACCGCTCGGCCGCCGACCTGAAGAAAGTGCTCCAGATCAGCCCCGACAATTTCCATGCACGGTTCAATCTCGGCCTCGTTGAGCTGGAACGCAAGCATCCTAAGGAGGCCCTCGAGGCTTTCTCCGCCATCCGCGCGCGCTATCCGAGATACCATAATGCCTATTATGCCATGGCCGAGGCATACCGCGACATGGGAGATATGCGCCGCGCCATGACCATGGCTCATCAGGGCGACGAACTCGTGAAACAATATGTGCACAATCCGGAAGCAAACCCCCTCGACAGGCCTGCCATCCAGGGAAAACTTGCAAATACCGATGCCCGGACTCCCGATGATGCGGATGTGGATGAGAATGACGTGATCGATAAATTCAATCGTCTTGTCACTGTCAGCGCAACGGGCCAGCAAGAGCTATCTTATAATGAGAAGATCAAGGGTCGGGTGCAGGATCGTGACCTCAACGCCGAGCCCATCGAAGCATATGCCATAACTTTCGCTCCGCCGGCTGCCACTCTCGACAATGCGGCGCCCGTTGNNGGTTTGCTTCCGGATTGTGCACATAGCGCCCGTGTATTTCCGCGAGCTTGACGATGTGAACAACCGTGGCTGGAGCGCATCGCGCATCTATCTCCGAGCGGAGTCGCCCGGACCCGCCAACGAGCAAAGCGCCGAGATGCTGTTCCGACTCGCGGAGTCTTTGCAGACGCGGATTTCCGTACCGGGAGCCACAGCCATCGACTGGCTCAACTTGGGAATAGCCCGGTTATCGCTGAAAGATTATGAGGCGGCAATTCAAGCCTTCGACAAAGCTAACGAAATCAGCCCTTCGCTCGCAACGGCTCTTGTCGGCCGGGCTTATGCGCGAACTTGCATCGATGCAAAGCAGGCCGCACTGGCTCTTTCGGACTATGATGCCGCACTCGACATCGATCCTCGTCTCGCTTTCATATGGCTTAACAAAGGAAATATCTATTACGCGGCGCAAGATTTCACCTCAGCCCTTAGCTGCTTCTCTAAGGCGCTGGAGATTGACCCATCGCTCGGCAACGCGCTTTATAACCGGGGCCTTACATATTTGCGCATCGGAAACCGCCGACTCGCATTCGCCGACCTCTCAAAAGCCGGCGAGCTGGGAGTCCTCCCCTCCTACAATCTTCTAAAGCGGATGAAATAATTATTCAAGGCATGGTATCCTGCCTCCGGAGGAGCTTAGATTTACGACCTCTCCTTATAAAAATGTGATTATCCCTTCATTTTCCCAAAGGGAAATGTGTAAATCCTCACATTTTCCCATGTTAGCGTTCCCTCCATCCAAAAGTTAACATCCTTATCCGCATGGTCGACCGCCTTCCTTCCCTACTGAAAGCATCGCGCTGAATCACAAATTTGTGAGCCGTAGGGAAGATAAGGGAAGAAAAAGGAGGATAATTCGCGGAATTTTTGTAACTTTGCAGGCGCGTTTCGAGAAACGCACGAAGTGTGATGGGAAATAAGCACTCCCGGTCAGGGTAGTGTCCCTTGTTTTGAGTAACACAACTATCTAAAAATGAAAAAGTACGCATTAAACGCTCAGCCGCGCGTAGAGCTGGGCAAGAAGTCGGTGAAGGCTCTCCGCAAGGAGGGTAAGATTCCCGCAGTGATCAATGGCGGAGCAATTGTCGAGCTTCCCTACAACGGTCCTCTCAAAGAGGGTCAGAAACTCGTAGATCTCGATGGCAAGCGCGGAATCATCACCACTGATATCGTGGTAAAGGCTGAGGATGTTCGCAAACTCATCTATACCCCCGACATCTTTGAAGTGGACATCAATATCAATGGCGAGGAAGTTAAGGCCGTAATGAAGGAGCTTCAGTTCCAGCCGGTAAAAGACACTGTTCTCCATATCGATTTCCTTCAGGTTTATCCTGATAAGCCGGTGGTGATGGAAGTGCCGGTGCAGATCGAGGGTCATGCCGAGGGTGTAAAAGCCGGTGGTAAGCTCACGCTCTCAATGCGTAAGCTCAAAGTTAAGGCTCTCTACAATGAGATTCCCGAGCGTCTTGTAATCAATGTCGACAACCTTGGCCTTGGTAAATCTCTGTCGGTTGGCGATCTTCACTTCGAGGGTCTCGAACTGATGAATGCCAAGAACGCCGTTGTCTGCGCCGTGCAGCTCACCCGCGCTGCCCGTGGTGCCGCCGCAAAGGCCGCCGAGTAAGCAGGCCTCACCAAGACTCTCCCGGTGGAGTTCACGATGCGGAGAGATGGAAATACATTCAGGGCGTGCCAAAATTCATATTTTGGCGCGCCCTTGCAAATTCCCGCTTGCACAGTCTTTAATCTTTCATAACACGCCGCTGCATTGAATTTCTTTAAAAAAATATTCCGACGTTCCGAAAAGGCAACCGCCGAATCGACTCCCGATATGAAACGCTTTCTCATCGCCTGCCTCGGCAATATGGGGCCTGAATACATCGATACTCGCCATAATGCAGGATTTATGGTGGCCGATACTCTTGCAGAAGAAGCGGGAGTGGCTTTCCGCTCAGCCCGTTACGGCGATATTGCAACTGTCAAGGTAAAGAACTGTGAGCTTATCGTGCTTAAGCCGTCAACGTTCATGAATCTCTCAGGCCAGGCCGTGCGCTACTGGATGAACAAGGAAAAACTTCCGTTGGGGAATCTGCTCGTCGTTGTCGACGACCTCGCCCTCCCATTCGGCACGCTGAGAATGAGAAAGGCCGGATCGGATGCGGGGCATAATGGGCTGAAGAACATCAACGAGCAACTCGGCACCACAGCTTATGCTCGCTTACGCTTCGGAGTGGGCAACGATTTTCCCAAAGGTGCACAGATAAATTTCGTGTTGGGTAAGTTCCCTCCCGAAGAAATGGAGAAGATGCCGGAAGTGCTGAAACGAGCCGCCGATGCCGTCCGCACATTCTGCCTCTCGGGTCCCGACATCGCCATGAATCGCTTCAACCATTAAGAGCCGTCAATGCGCCGGGTGGGTGCATATGCCGGCCATCACGCATCCGCGGCAACTCTCAGGATCGACGGCGGGAGTAAACGAACGCTCCACGTCGAATATTTCTGCCACCGTTTCCTTTAGTCTTGGCATGAAATCCCGTACTATTTCTTCCTTCTGACTGAATATCAGTTTCGACCCCTTGTCGTCGTACGAGGGATAGGTGGGCGACCCTCCAAATTCCATTCCGTTGGTATCGAAAATGCACATCCCCACTTTATCGACGGCCAAGCCATGCTCCCGGCTTTGCTTCTCCATCATATGGGCATACAGGAGCAACTGCAGCATATTCCTCGATTTATAATCGCCGGCAAAAAGGGTGTCGAGTGTCTTGAGATTCACATGCACGGACCCCGTCTTGAAATCCACCACTCGCAGTGTCCCTGTGGCCGGATCAATATCGACGCGGTCGACGCTTCCTCTCAAGTTCACCGTAAGGCTATCATTTACCGGCCATTCCTCCCGAATCTTCACCTCTCCTCCCATCAATTTCACCGGGGCATTATTCAAATCATACTCCAACACGCCCCTCACCTGACGCAACAGGCGCGCCGCCACCATTTCCTCCGATTTTGTCAGAGGCCTCGCCTCGGGCTGCTCATCAACCCGCAATCCCTGCTGGGCCCGGAGAATGCTTTCTCGCATTATATCCCAAAGACGGCTTTCATCCTCCATCATACCCTTTATATCGTCCGCCGAGAGCACCTTCCCTTCCAACAGGAATCTATTCCTCTCCCCTTCGCTGAAATAGAGCCGCATCATCACATCATGGAAGATATTGCCCTGGCTTAACGCATCGATAAATCCGGAGGGGAGAGGATCGTCGCTATATCGGAGCACGAACCGGTAATAAAATTTCAGAGGGCATTCCAGATAGGTGGTGAGAGCTGTGGCCGACAAGGCATTGCTCCCTCCAGGCTTGAATTCTTCAAGCCGACGCACCACGCTATCCGTCTTTTTCATATCCACCCGATTCTGGACCTCTCCGCCAAGTACAAAATTTTGCTTCACATGCCTCATTAATCCTCGCGCATGGAGCTTGTCGATCTGCATCAGGAACCTCGAACGACCTCCGCTCCGCATCCCTTCGCCTACCCGCGAATCATATACCATCACGGCCTCTCCTGCCCTCGACAGCAATCGGTAAAACCAATACGCATGCCGGTTCTCATCATTGAGCGCGAGCGGAAGTCCATATCCCCTGCGCAGGGCATCGGGGATAAATGTGCGCTTTCTGTTGCGGCGAGGCATTATCTTATCGTTCATCGATAAGACAAGCACCTTGTCGAAATCAAGCGCACGGGTTTCCATCAACCCCATCACCTGCAGCCCCGCCAATGGCTCTCCCTCAAAATTTATCTTTTCTCCGGCCGTCAGTTTATTCAGCAAGTGGAATAGCGTATGGAATCTCATCCCTATCCCCAGCCTTTCCGCCGCATTTACAATCTGGGCAAGCGCACTAAGGTACAATTGAAGTTGCATCCTCTCCACGCGACGCTTGATTCCATTCGATATTTCTCCGCTATCTTCCTGCCTCCCCTCGGCCAGCAATGAATCGACATAGAGCAGCACTTCCTCTATCCATGCCGATGACTCCTGAAGCGGACTGTCATGGCCTATCGGGTGAAGAAATATTCCCAGCGCATTTGAAAAGCCCCGCAATTCATCATATGTCATCGTGCGGCGATGCCGTCGGTTGATAAAACTATTTATCTCCATCACCACACGCGATTCAACCGCCATCTGCACAAGCGGCTGCGCAAGAAAGAGCCTCAGATCAGATGTAAGATATGAGCATTTGCCTCCCGTGGTGCGTCGGCGGCTGTGCAACCGCTGTAGATGATGCACGAACGAGGCCGTGGATGTATAACGCATCGACCATCCCATAGTCAGGTTGACATTCCTCAGGAGCTTATTATCCACGTCCACGCTACTGGTTTTTTTCTCCGCACCCGTATCACCGGGACCCGTTGTGAGCGGCAATGAATGAAGCAGAGGAAGTAGCAGATTCTCATCCGGAAGGACGACCGCAACCCGGGCATTATCTATCATCTCAACATTTTCGGGCCTGATAAGATTCCTCACCCATTCTCCCGCCACTTTTGCCTGCATCGCATTCGAGGGAACGGCTATCTCCTCCATCTCCGGAAAGCCCCTACGCTCCGATGCGGCCATATAAGGGCGTGCCCATTCCGGCTCGGG
>DAAI01000015.1:0-7935 GCA_001701105.1 Bacteroidales bacterium GP1 | reverse complement strand
TTCATTGCCGCTCACAACGGGTCCCGCCGGCTCCCTTTTCTCCGTAAGCACCGGCCCCGTGACATCCCAGAAGAATTCTATCGTTGCCTCCCCATTGTCGTCATGCTCCTTACTTAAGGCCCTAAAAAGTTCAGCCTCCGTAGTCGACAGCCATTCCACCCCTACTACAACAACCTTTTTCCACGGGAGCGCGCCAATTCCCTCCTCTTTCACTCGCTCCATGGCAATTCTGTAGCCACTTCCGGCCATACACATGGGATAACCCTTCTCCGGATGTTCGAGACGCTCCCGCAGACTGTCGTAAAGCTCCGGAAGCATCTGCCATAGAAGCCTGTATTTCTCCTTTAATCCTTTTGAGTCAGGACCTTCAAAACTTTTCCAGAATTCCTGCACGGAAGCATGGTCAGGCCGGTAACCGAAATATCTGTCGATTACTTCTTTCTGCTCATCGGTAAGAAAATTGGATGAGATGGAGCGATAGTCGGCCACGTTGCTGAATATCTGATGCGCATCGACATTGTACATGTCGACCTCACTGAAATCATTGAGCACGATTTCACCCCATGGGAGAAACTTGTCAAATTCGAGGAACATATCTTCTTCCGGATTATCTTTGCCACCGGCCACATGGCTGCGGTAGGCAAGGTATAATTCAAAAAGTTGGATAACCCTCGGAGCCACATCAAGACCCGACACACGGCTCATGAACTCGCCCACAGTAAGCACTTCAGGAGCGAGACGGGTGCGCCCTCCCGATGCCTCCGCCAGATATTTTAGAAAGAACGTGCCGCTTCGCCGGTTAGGAAACACAAAGCAGAACTCCGATAAATCTTCCTTCCCACCGTTCTTATCGGCATATGCCGTTGCCACACTCCCCAAAAAGCTCGTATGATCCATGGTCTGATATTTTTATCTACCAAATTTAATTGTTTTTCTTGATTGCCACAATATTATTTAGTATTTTTGTGAATTAATAACCAATCCTTCCGGTAATACGGCAGATCTAAACCAAGATTGTGATAAAATATAAGGACATACCGGGGAATGAGGCATTGAAAGCCGATTTTCGAGAGATGGCCGATAAAGGGCGCATCCCTCACGCTCTGCTCTTGTCGGGGCCATCAGGCGTAGGGAAAATGATGACCGCAAGGGCCTTCATGGCGTATGTCCATTGCCAGAATCCCACCGACGGCGAGCCATGCGGAATATGTGGAAACTGCAGAATGCACGCAGAAATGTCGCATCCGGATGTGCATTTCAGCTATCCGATTGTAAAGAGCGAGAAGCTGAAACGCAGGGTTTCAAACGATATGCGGCCACAATGGCTAAGGATGCTCGACGAGGCCCCGACAATGCCGGTGGAAAAATGGCTCGACATTATTGAGGCCGGCAATTCCCAGCCTGCCATCCATGTGGATGAGGCCGCCGAAATCCTACGGGAAGCATCCTATCCGCCGTTTGCCTCGAATATGAAATTCTTCGTTATCTGGCTCCCCGAGCGACTGAGGCCGGAAGCCGCCAATAAGCTGCTCAAGGAAATAGAGGAACCTGCTCCCGGCACTTGCTTCATACTCGTTTCTAACAACGAAATGGAGGTATTGCCCACCATATTCTCACGCACACGACGACTCTATGCCCGACCGTTGGAAGCGACCGACATAGCAGCCTATCTTCATAATAAATGGAAAATCGACACATATAAGTCGGCGCGCATCGCTCCTTTGGCGGCCGGGAGCCTTATCAAGGCCGATGAATTAGGTTCCAACTCCGGCGAAGCCGAGGAATTCCGGGCAATTTTCCAGACGCTGATGCGCCAGGCATACGGAAGGAAAGTGACCGCGTTGAAAAAGCTATCGGAACAGGTTGCGGCTTTCGGCCGCGAAAAAATCAATCGCTTCCTGAATTATTTCAGCGGACAGATACGCGAGAATTTTATTTACAATCTCAGAATGCCTGTCCTCTCCACCCTCACTCCGGAGGATGAGGCTTTTTCCCATAATTTCTCTCCTTTCGTTAACGCGGCAAATGTGGAGGAGATAATCACAGAGACCGATCGTGCCAGGATGGAAATAGAGCGCAATGGCTCTCCAAAACTCATCCTTTTCGATTATTTCCTGCTACTGATTCCGTTGATTCGCAAAAAGCCCGAACAATAGAACAATATCAATATACGCATATGAAACCAACTCTTTTCATCCTTGCGGCCGGCATGGGCTCGCGCTACGGCGGCCTGAAACAACTCGACGGCCTCGGCCCTAACGGCGAAACTATAATGGATTATTCAGTGTATGATGCTTTGCGCGCCGGTTTCGGCAAAATCGTTTTCGTAATCCGTAAGGATTTTGAAAAGGATTTCCGTGAAAAAATCATCTCTAAATATGAAGGTCATATACCGGTGGAGGTGGTGTTCCAGAGCATCGACAAGCTCCCGGAAGGATATGATCCCGACCCTGAACGCTCCAAGCCGTGGGGTACAAATCACGCTGTCCTTATGGGTAAGGATGTTATCAAAGAGCCCTTCGGAGTGATTAATGCCGACGATTATTACGGAGCCCAGTCATTCCGTGTATTAGCCGATTTCCTCCGTTCGGTAGAGGGGAAAAAGAATTGCTACTGCATGGTGGGCTTCAATATAGAGAATACGCTAAGCGAAAATGGGGGAGTATCACGCGGACTCTGCGAGGTCGATGCCAATGGCTACCTCACCGGCGTGACTGAATGCCACGGCATCGAGCGTGTCGATGGCAAGCTCATCCAGCAGCTCGCCGACGGCTCTAAGGCGCCTTTCCCCGAAGGTGCACCCGTATCGATGAATATGTGGGGATTCACTCCCGATTACTTCGATTATAGCGAAAAGGCGTTCATTAAGTTCCTCGATGAGCATGGCAAGGATCTCAAGACCGAGTTTTATATCCCGAGCGTAGTCAACGACCTTATCAACAACGACACGATCACACTTAAGGTGGAAAGTACGCCCGACAAATGGTTTGGCGTGACATATGCCGCCGACCGCGACGCCACAGTCGCTCAGTTCGCGCGCCTCGTGAACGAAGGCCTTTACCCATCCCCATTGTTCTCCTAATCATTATCGCCATGAAAGAGAAAATCCTTGTAACAGGAGGCACCGGATATATCGGATCGCACACCACTGTGGAGCTTCAGAAAGCCGGATATGAGGTAGTGATAATCGACAATCTGTCGAATTCCAACAGCAAGGTCCTCGACGGCATCGAGGCTATTTCCGGCATACGCCCCATCTTCGTGGAGGGCGATTGCACCGATATGGCTACATTGCGACGCCTTTTCACCGAGAATCCCGGCATCAAGGGCATCATTAATTTCGCAGCATCAAAGGCCGTGGGCGAAAGTGTCCATAAGCCCATCCTGTATTACCGCAACAATCTCGGCACCCTCCTCAACCTTCTGGAGTGCATGCCTGAATATGGTGTCAAAGGGATTGTCTTCTCTTCCTCCTGCACCGTATATGGTGAGCCCGACAATAACCCGATTGATGAGACCGCACCCATCAAGCCGGCCACATCTCCCTATGGCAACACAAAGCAGATTTCCGAGGAGATTATCAAGGACGTGATTGCTTCCGGCGCTCCAATAAAGAGCATTCTGCTCCGCTATTTCAATCCCATCGGAGCGCATCCGTCGGCTAAGATTGGCGAACTCCCCATCGGCGTGCCACAGAATCTCGTGCCTTACATCACACAGGCCGCCGCCGGAATCCGCAAGGAGCTTACCGTGTTCGGAAACGATTACAACACTCCCGATGGCACATGCATCCGGGATTTTATCGATGTCAACGACCTCGCCCGCGCCCATGTGATCGCCATGAAACGCCTCCTTAGCCCGGCCGACCATGACTCCGTGGAGATTTTCAACCTCGGCACAGGCCGCGGCCTCTCTGTGCTCGAGCTCATCAACGCTTTCCAAAATGCCACAGGCGTGAAAGTGCCTTATAAGATCGGTGCGCGTAGGGAAGGGGATATTGAGAAAATATGGGCCGAACCGACAAAAGCCAACACGGTGCTTGGATGGAAGGCCGAAACTCCTATTCAGGAAACAATGGCCAACGCTTGGAGATGGCAATGCACCCTGAAATAATTGACCTGCCATCAAAACGGCTATAATAATGGATCAGCTCCGGCTTGTCTGACTAATCCGCATTCGGAGGAATCAGAATAAGAGGAATTATGCCTCGCGCGGTAGTCCGCGAGAGGCATATCTGATTTCCGTAGGGGTGAATGGCTCATGCGCCCGCAAATCCGCGTGATAAGCTATCGGATGGTACGGATGCATGAGCCGTACGGGAATATAATGGCGTACGCTCCAATTATTCCGAGTGCTCCAATACCATTGCCCCGCTCTGTTTCCGGGGCGCAATTTATCGCGCTCATACAATTATATTGATAATCAGCTGCATGAAGTGCGGGCACTTTCGCCAATCGTCTTTTTAATATTGACAATCAATTGGATGATATTGCGGGAACGGAGATGTTGTGGGCGTCGAAGATGCGACGGGCGGAATTGTTGAAGATCTCCCAATGACTTTTCTGCGAGGCCGGGATCTTATGACTCATGCGTGATGGGATAACCCGGAAATTATCTTTCCTCCCCACAGGCTTTGCAGAGAAGAATGTGTCGTAGACAGCACTCTTAAACCGGGCTTTACCGTCCTCACCCCGTTCGATACGGGCTTTCACCAATGCTCCTCCACGCGTATCCCCCGTCTTCATATTTGAGATGAAATTTCCAAGCGAATAAACTACAAGCACATCTTTATCCTCTTTCTCATTATGCACCACCTGTAATGGCTGGATCACATGAGGATGTCCTCCAATTATAAGGTCGACGCCTTGATCTACGAGGAATTGGGCAAGGCTTTTCTGTGCGGCTCCCGGAAGCAATACATATTCCACACCCCAATGCACGGCTACCACGACAATCTCCGCACCGGCCGCACGCGTGGCAGCAATCTCGGAAGCCATCTTATCGCGGTCGATCAGAGCGACCTCCACGCCATCACGCGGTTCAATTCCGTTAGTGCCGTAAGTGTAATTGAGGAACCCTACCTTAAACCCACGAATGTCTTTAATAAACGGCACTTTTGCATCGCGATCGGCGGCATCGTGAAATGTACCGATATGGTCCACTTTCAGTGAATCCAACGCAACAAGCGTCCTCCGGGCAGCCCGGTCACGCCGATCGAGGCAATGATTGTTGGCCGTAAGAAACATATCGAATCCTGCATCCTTCAAAGCCTGCGCATAGCTATCGGGAGCTGAGAAGCATGGATAGCCGGTGTAATCCGGTCCGCCCCCTAATGGCACTTCCAGATTACACACGGCATAATCGGCCGCGGTAATATCAGGGGCTATTAGCGTGAAGCAATCTTTATAATCGTATCCTTTTCCGCCCGCGAGTGCCTTGGCCCTGTCGAGCTGCGCCTGATGTTGCATCGCATCCCCCACAAAGAGCAGTTCCGCGCTCTGCGGCGCGGAGACGCTATCGGCTCCAGTGATAAACCCGAGCAACGAGAATAACAGCACTCCGAAAGGTGTCATTTCACTTCCTGCGTTGTAAACGAGAATTTAATTACGGCCTTGTCCGTATCTATTTCAGTCATCGTAGGCTTATCCATGTAACGCGAGCAACTCAGCACATAAGTAGTGCTCTGCCCCGTATATGCATTGGAGACCACTTCCGTCTCTACATTCACGGGCATCAGCGTAAATTCCATATCCTCCTCTGCGATAGTCTCCCCACTATCGACTTTATTTTTCATCTTGATGAAATAAGGACGCATATTATTGAAGTGATAGGAATTGTCGGAGGAATCATAATCCGCCACGAAGCTGATCACATTATCGGGAGTCTTATTCTCGGAGAAGAATTTCTCGCGCTCGGATGTCTTGACCATCAGGATTGTGGGTGCGGCCGTGAGGCCATAGTCGTTCTTGACCACTTTCGCAGGAATCACCATCGACAATCCTGCGGCCACAGTGAGCTCCGTATGCGTGGAATTAAATCTTTCCACAAGTTTATCCACAGGGAAATGAACATGAGTAAGATAGCCTCCCGGCGAAGTGATTATCATCTTGCCCCCGGTCACAAGCTCCTTGAGATTATCCGACGGTGTGTACTTTATATTGTTGGATGACACTACTTCGGGCTTTGACGACAGCAGACATACCGAATCGCGTAACACTTTCTTTATATAAGCCACATTGCCCGAATCCACAGTGGTGGTGACAGTCTTTTCGTAATGCCAGTAGAGATATGCGAGCACAGCCGTGATATTTCCGACGCATCCGTTGCCGAAATTTTGCTCCACATAGATACCCGGGAAATATTTCCGGAATTTTTCAGGCCAACCAAACATCTCATCGCCGGCGCGATATTTCATAAAAAGATCTTTCGCAAAATCCGGATCGTCAACCTTAATCGGGATGCGTATGCTCGACAGCTGATTGAAAGCCGTATCGCCCAACGAGATATTGGATAAGGTATAACTCTTCGTCCCGAACACTTCCCCTTTTGTGCCGTAATAGGCCACCGGATCGAATCCGGAGGTAACGGTATCAGGTATGATGTCGGGCAGGCGGTAGACGCGCATCTGTTGCGGGGTGAGGGAATCTCCGGTAAGATTTCCACGGGTCACGCCGAAGATCAACCTTAACGAATCCACATCGCTCACTGGAATGGAATCAGGCACATTCATCTTGGTTGAGCTCATCAACTGGCTGACAAACGAACATTCAAGACGCCCGTATTCCGGAATATTGAGGCGACCGAGCAACTTGGTAGTGGTCCGTGCGTCATAGTTGGGCACCCATTCCGTGGTGCCTTTAAGGTCGGTCACTACTGAGTCCACAAGAATCGACACTTCGCCTTCGGCAAGCGAACCTCCTATGGAGCTGATGTTGTCCTCGCAAGATATCAGGCCAATGGTCAGGGCCGCCCATGCGGCTATGCCGGCTATAAGACGTCTCATTTCTTTTGTGGCATTAATTGTTTGTAGAATGCATCGAGCTCATCGGCATGAGTGCCTTCGCCGTCGACTATGAGAACGGGCTTCCCGAGTTCTTCACAGTAGGCCAGCTGATCCGGAGTCGGCTCCACCCCTTGGAACACAACCCCGTCGGAGAATGCCATCCCCATTTTATGCACCATGTTTTTATCCATGGGGAGCTCGGCAAATGGCTTAAGGTCTGTTTTTTTTATCCCTTCATCCTTTAGTTTGTCGAAAAATTGGGGCGACAGCGGGGCGATGTCATCTTCGGGGAGCAGGGTGTAGACCACCTTAGTGCGATGAAACGACGGGCCGTCGCTATACAAGCTCTTGAGATAAAGCGGAACCAAGGCCGACATCCAGCCGGAGACGCTCATCACATCCGGCTCCCATCGCAGTTTCCGCGCCGTTTCCATCGTGCCATGCGCATAGAATATCATTCGCTCGTCGTTGTCGGTCCGGTTTGAGCCGAATGCATCGCTATCGCTGTCCTCTTTCTGGAAATAATCATCATTATCGATGAAATATACCTGTATACGGCTTGGCTGCATACTGGCCACCTTCACTACAAGCGGATGGTCGTTATCACCTATCGGGATGTTGATTCCGCTGAGGCGTATCACTTCATGCAATTGGTTGCGGCGTTCATTCACATCGCCGAAATCCGGCATAAATGTCCGCACTTCGTATTTCCGCTCCTGCATGTCCTGAGGAAGAGCCTTTCCTAATTTACCGTTGGAAGTCACCGACAGATAGGGGGCGATTTCCTGTGATACATATATAATCCTATAATCTGCCATTATTCTTCTTTACCGAATCTCTTTTATGCGAAGATCAGAGTCCCGCCTTCCGTGGCTACTCGGGCGCAACCCTATTCATCTTGCAAAGTTACAAAAAATTTCCGAATTTGAGCG
>DAAI01000013.1:76363-102032 GCA_001701105.1 Bacteroidales bacterium GP1 | reverse complement strand
AGCCCCGATGAGATCCACAAGCGTCTGGGTCATGTGATGTGGAACCTCGTAGGCATGGGCCGCACACTCCAGAGCCTCGTCAAAGCTCTCGACGAGCTCGAGGATGTGAAGAAAGAATTCTATACCGACCTCCGCATCGTGGGTCGAGCCGACGACCTCAACACCGAGCTCGAAAAGGCTCTCCGTCTCGAAGACTTCCTCGTGATGGCCAAGATGATGGCTATCGACGCCCTCCACCGCAACGAATCGTGCGGCGCTCACTTCCGCGAGGAATATCAGACTCCCGACGGCGAAGCTCAGCGCGACGACGAGCATTATATGTATGTGAGCTGCTGGAAGTACACCGGCGACAACGAGAAGCCCATCCTGCTCAAGGAGCCGCTCAAGTACGAAGCAATCCAGGTACAGACCCGTAACTATAAATCCTGATCCTTAAACCACGCCGCTGCCCCAAGCCCCACAGCAAAGGGTGGCAGCCAAACCTAAACATAAAAATGGAACATACTATCAGCGTAAATCTGAAAATTTGGCGTCAACGTGGTCCCAAGGAAAAAGGACAGTTCGCCAGCTACCACCTGGACAACGTTTCGACCGGTAGCTCCTTCCTCGAGATGCTCGATATGCTCAACCAGCAGCTCGTAGAAAAGGGTGAAGAGCCCGTAGTATTCGACAGCGACTGCCGCGAAGGCATCTGCGGCATGTGCTCCCTTTACATCGACGGCCATCCACACGGACCTGCCACCGGAGCTACCACCTGCCAGCTCTATATGCGTCGCTTCGCCCCGGGAAGCACAATCACCGTTGAGCCCTGGCGCTCGGCTGCATTCCCAATCATCCGCGACCTCATGGTGGATCGCAATGCTTTCGATAAGATCCAACAGGCCGGAGGCTATGTTTCGTTCAATTGCGGTGGCGCTCAGGATGCCAACGACCTCCCGATCGCCAAGATTCAGGCCGACGAAGCTATGGACTCCGCAAGCTGCATCGGGTGCGGTGCCTGTGTGGCCGCCTGCAAGAACGGGTCTGCTATGCTCTTTGTCAGCGCAAAGATCAGCCAGCTGTCACGCCTCCCGCAGGGGGCCGTGGAGAAATACCGCCGTGCTCTCGCTATGGTGAGCAAGATGGACGAACTCGGATTCGGAAACTGCACCAACACCGGCGCATGCTCCGCCGAATGCCCCAAGAACATCAAGATGGCCAACATCGCTCGCATGAACCGCGAATTTATCGCCGCTGAATGCAAGAACTGATAACCGAATTTACGATACGACAACTTGATAATTTCCGAATTAACCTATTCCATCGAGGGCGTTTCCCGGCCGGGAGACGCCCCCTCTCTTTTCAAACGGCGCCGATTCTCAACCCAGCTCCCATACCCTGCATAAGAACGGCGCATGATAATCATCACTCCCCTGCCGCGTCCCCTGCCGCGTTGATGCATATTTTGCAGTTTGGCAGATTTATTGTAAATTTGAAAACTCAAACAAAAAGCTGATGAACGACAGGAATGTGATGTTTTTGCGATTTGCGATGGCCATTGCCGGCGTACTCCTCTTGTGGGGTTGCGCCAATATCGGTAATCCATCGGGCGGACCGCGCGACGAAGACCCTCCGATATTCCTCCACGCCGACCCTCCCCAGGGTGCCCTCAATGTCAGCAAGACTTCAATGACCCTTACCTTCAATGAGATCGTCAACGTAAAGGACGCTTTCTCCAAAATAGTGCTCTCGCCGGCGGCGCGCCCTCCGAAAGTGACATCATTAGGCCGCAGGATAACAATACGCTTTGACTCGCTTGCTCCCAACACCACTTATACCATCGATTTCGCAGATGCAATTGAAGACAACAACGAAGGCAACCAGCTTCAGAATTTTGCTTATACATTTTCCACCGGCCCTACTCTCGACACCCTCCGCATAGCCGGCCGTGTGTTAGGCTCCCGCGACCTTGAGCCACGTCCGGGAATACTCGTCGGAGTGCAGTCAAATCCGGCCGACACAGCATTTCAGGGGATTCCCCTGCTGCGTGTGGCAAAGGCCGACGACCGCGGAAGATTCGTGATCCGGGGGCTCGCCCCGGGCGCGTACCGCGTGTTCGCTCTCGACGACCGCGACAACGATTTCAAATATTCTTCCGACGAGGAGGAGATTGCATTTTATGATGTGGAAGTCTCTCCCTACACCTCGCAGACTGAAGCTTCCGATACAACCTACAATAATATTACGGGAGCCGTCGACACCGTGACCCAACGTATGCGTACCCGCTATCTGCCCGACGACATATTGTTGCGCACATTCGTCTCCGACCGTCGGCCCCAATACATCCGCTCGCACGAGAGGCCCGACTCCAACAAAATATTTATTAAACTTGGAGTCAAAGAAAAGCAACTCCCGAAAATCCGACTTCTCGGCGACTCCCTCCCATTTCCGGGAATCATGGAGAGCCGTGCCGAATGCGACTCCATCACAATATGGCTGCCCCCTTCGATCGCCTCACAAGATTCCATTAACCTGACCGTGGACTATACCCGGTTTGAACGCAATAAGGAGCCGGTGGCCGTATCCGATACCCTCCTGTTCGCAAAAAAGAAATTACAGTCAAAGAAGAAAAAGAAAGATGTGGAGCCCACTCACGCCGATACGCTTGCTATGACAACTTTCTCCTTCACATCGCAGGGCCAGGGCGCCCATGAAGTATGGAAACCGCTTGAGATCGTAGCGGCCGCTCCACTCGCCCGACTCGACACGACTGCTATCCGCCTCCTCATAAAACCCGACACTGTATGGATCGCCGCGCCCGGAAAACTTAATATATCATTCCCCGACACTCTCGCTCCACGCACAATGAATGTCGACTATCCATGGGATTACGGCACGCATTACAAGCTGGAGATCGATTCCCTGGCAGCCACTGATGTCTATGGACGGACATCACTGCCTCTCAATAGCGAATTTAACACAAAATCACCGGACGACTATTCTTCATTAACGCTCAGAATCACGGGAACCGATCCCGATATTGCCGCATTCATCGAGCTTCTTGACGGCTCGGACAAAGTGGTGCGTGCTGCCCCGGTTATAAATGGCATAGCATACTTCCCATTCCTCCAGCCCGCAAAATATTATGTACGCCTGATTGAGGATCTCAACGGCAATGGCCTCTACGACACCGGCAATTACGAGAATCGCCTCCAGCCTGATCTCGCCTACTATTATCCTAAGGTGATTAACATCAAGAAAAATTGGGATAAAGAGGAAAATTGGGATGTATTCTCCACTCCTATCGACAAAATGAAGCCGGAGGCTATCCTAAAGAACAAACCGAAGGCCGACAAACGCAAGCGTATGTCGACCCAACAGACCGACCTCGAGGATGAGGAGGAGGAACCATTCGATCCGACAGCCAACCCATTTGAAGAAAAACGCCCCAAACGCAAAAGTAATGGCAGTGCACTGCGATGATCCTCACATCGCCGTGAACCATCGCCTATGAGTTCCATGACAATTGTCATGCTTCACACTCTTGCGCAATCCACTTTTTCTTTATAATTTTGCATCATAGAGATATAGCGTTTATCTGAAAATGACCCTTCAATAAAACCGAAGTCCCTATCGAAAAAGGCGGGAAAACTATGAGAACTCCCCTGTAGTCGTTGCAGGCATTGGTCAGCCTTCAGATACTACTTAGGAGTTTTTCTTTATTATAGTTTGTAGCACATATGATCTACACCGTGACAAAAGTTAAAGCGAAACCATTCCTTAAATGGGCTGGTGGCAAAACCCAGTTGCTACCAACTATTGATTCTTTCCTTCCGGATTCATTCAGGAGAGAGAAAGACATAACATATATAGAGCCATTTGTAGGTGGAGGAGCAATGCTTTTCTTTATGCTCCAGAAATATCCAAATATTAAGAAGGCTATCATCAATGATATAAACCCTCATTTAGTAAAGACCTACATTACTATTAGAGATAATCCTTATTCTCTAATTGACACTTTAACTGAATTGCAAGAAAGTTTCAGAACTGTTGGAGACTTTGAGGCTCAAAAAGAGCTATATCTGAATATCCGTTCTCGTTTTAACCAAGAAAAACTTACAGATATTGAAGAATCCGCTTATATGATTTTCTTAAACCGCACGTGTTTTAACGGTCTGTATCGAGAAAACTCTAAAGGAGGATTCAATGTGCCGTTTGGTAGATACTCAAATCCTACTATCTGCGATGAATCTCTAATTCTCGCGGATAGTGAACTCTTACAGAAAGTAGTGATCCTTAATGGAGACTTTGCCCGTACAGGCGATTATGTAGATGGATATACTTTCTTCTATTTTGACCCTCCATATAGACCATTGGATGCAACATCAAGTTTCAACTCTTATGTAAAAGAAGCCTTCGATGATAATGAGCAGATTCGCCTCAAGGATTTTTATTCTTCTCTTTCATTGGAAGGTTGTAGAGAAATGCTCAGTAATTCCGACTGCAAGGGTCGTAATGCAGAGGATGTATTCTTTGATGAACTCTACAAGGATTTTTTCATTGAAAGAGTTTACGCAAAAAGGAACATTAATGCCAATGCATCTAAACGGGGTACTCTTACAGAATTATTGATTAGAAACTACGAGGACTTCCAAGGTTCTCCTGCAAACCTTTTTGACTTATAATATATGGCAGACCGTTTTAACGAATTTATGAAGCCACTGAAGGAAACCCACTTCTCGTTGAAAGACTTTGTGGATTTCCCGAAGGTTGCGGCAAACGTAGAAGCTATCTCTATAAAGCTCAATCAGCTTAATTATCTCATTGGGCAAGAAGATATGGCTAAGGCCGTAAAGCTTCTATGGGAAGAGAATCCGAAAGTTTTCTCTGTTTTGGATATTCTGATTGCCGTGCGCACAAAAGACAAGAAGAAGGCTATTGACGAGAATGGCAATATCCTCCTGGTTTCCGACTATTTCACCTCTCCTGCGCAGGTAACAAAGTTCTTGAACGAAACCGGGCTTACAGATGTATTCCAGAAAAAGCAGATAAAGAACCTTGTGGATTATGTGTTTGGAGTTGAAGTTGGTCTTGATTCCAATGCTCGTAAAAACAGAGGCGGTCATATCATGGAGGATCTTGTGGCTAACATCTTCGACAAACATGGAATACAATATGCCCAAGAAGTCTACTATACAGAGTTTCCTGAGATAGTTAGAGCATTGGGCGCGGACAATAAGAGATTTGATTTCGTTGTCAAAGCCAAAGACAAGACTTATCTGATAGAAGCGAACTTCTATACAGGAGGAGGTTCTAAACTCAACGAGGTGGCTCGTTCATATTCTGAACTTGCACCGAAAATCAATGCTGTTCCCGGATTTGAATTCGTTTGGATAACAGACGGCATTGGATGGGAGTCAGCTCGCAATAAACTTGAAGAAGCCATTGCTCACATTCCGAGTGTATATAATCTTACAAACATCAACACTTTCATTGATAAAATACGGAATAGATGAAAGAACTAAATGATTTTGCGACCTGTATTAAACATATCATGGAGTCAAGACCGACTCTTGATATAGATTCTGCACGTGAAATCGTTAGAACCATTAACGATTTCTTATATACCACGCATGATGGCATTGGATCAGTAAATGTCTTAGGTCAGACTTTTGAGTATTTCTCAGAGTTCCATAAATTCTGGCATGAAAATTATATTGATATTCTGGATTGTAAGATAAACGACGACGTATGTGGGCAAGTCGCCGATGCGTTGCATGACATTTATATCCTTACGGAAGGAAAGGCGTTCTCAGAAATCTGGGATACTTGTGGATTGGCTGATGCTCAGGTTTGCAGAGTGAGAATGTTCACTGCAAACCAAGACTTTAGAGGTTCTCTCAAATTTGGACCTCTTGCGGAACGGTATAGTAGCGATCCTTCAATTTTTGATGAAGACATTATAATTGCCTCACCAGAGAAATTCATTAGCGCGGTTGGATTAACGGATAAATCTCAGTCAGACAAGCGCTCAAAATATGCTTCCGCGATAGCTTCATTTGTTAAAAATCATAATAGTACGCCTATTGATATAATCAAATGCTTTGATAATGATGTGTCAAAACTTAGACAGGCACTAATAGGCTGTAATGCCGGATACGGAAACAAGAAAGCCGATATGTTCATTCGAGATATGGTGGTCCTCGGAATTTGGAATAATATCAAAGGTTTTGAAAGTATAGATGTTGCTAGTGACGTAAACACCATGAAGGTTGCATTGCGTACTGGAATCATTACGACTGCCATTCCATTACTCTCGAGTTTCCTTGATATATTTTGCTATCAGTATGCTTATATTGAGCAAATGAATGCAGCTGCATGGCGTAGAGTTTGGGAAATATGGAGAAATAAATATCCTCAAGAATCTCCACTAAGCCCTTCTCTGTTGGATTTCTTTGTGTACAAAGTAGTCGGTAAAGAATTCTGTAAAGATAGTCTTGCCATTTTTCGATGTGATAGCCATGACCATACATTCAGATGGCATAGTAGTCGTAATCGGACTTGTCAGGTGTGCTACGCAAATGGAATAAAGGGAGTGAAAGCTTCTATAATTGGAAAGGTATATCCTTGTAGTGATGCTGAGGGAGAAGTAGCTATTCTTCAAACTGATTTTGTCAAGGGTCTACCTAAGGATAAAAAGCTCAAAGCTTGTCCCTTTAGCAAGATATGCAATGAACATAAGAATCTTTTACCTCCAAAGTCAATTAGTATATTGGGCGCAACTGGATGGCAGAGCGCATATACGAAAACCGGAGATGGAGGTGGAGGATTAATGGCTTAATATATTTGATTATGATTGTTCCATTCTATAAATCAGACGACAGAGCCTTTACCATTGTACATGGTGACTGTTTTGACATACTCCCACAGTTTGAATTTAAATTTGACATGATATTCGCAGACCCGCCCTATTTCCTTTCCAATGGAGGAATAAGCTATCAGGCGGGAAAGGTTGTTTGTGTCGATAAAGGAGAATGGGACAAAGGTGGCACACCGGAATCCATAACTGAGTTTAACCGAAAATGGTTAAGTCTATGTCGTGAAAAATTGAAGGAGAACGGAACTATTTGGATTTCCGGTACTCATCATAACATCTTTTCTATAGCGAACGTACTGACCGAACTTGGCTACAAGATTCTAAACGTTATCACATGGGCGAAAACAAATCCTCCTCCTAATATATCTTGTCGGTTCTTCACCTATTCAACTGAATTCATCCTTTGGGCGCGTAAGAATCCCAAATTGCCTCATAAGTACAACTATGAGCTGATGAAGGCTATCAATGGAGGTAAGCAAATGACTGACGTATGGCGTCTCCCGGCAATTGCTCGTTGGGAAAAGTCCTGCGGAAAACATCCCACACAAAAACCCTTGGCACTTCTAACCCGTATCATCTTAGCCAGCACAAAGGAACACGATTGGATTCTTGATCCATTTGCCGGTTCTTCCACTACTGGTATTGCTGCTAATCTATCCGGGCGAAGGTTTCTGGGAATAGAAAAAGAATGCGACTTTGCTACATTAGGGAAGAAGCGGAGAGAAGAATTAAATAATCCAAATATTCGCACAACATATCAAAATAACCTTCAAGATTTATACTTTTCAAATCAAAATTCTGATGTTTACGAATCTATGAATAGCTATGGTATGGACTTTCCATTTTAATTAAAGATTGCGAAATATTCGGGGAACTTTCCCTAAAGATTCCGTGCCGATGTTTTTTGAAAAGAATTAGAAGCATAGATGTCAAAAATGCCATAGATTCCATTCAATAACCCCCGGCAGGCATAGAAAGCGAATGATGTCCAAGCCTTTCGAACCATTGTTGAACCTTTTGCGAATATTTTTTCATTTGAATATGATGCAAAAGTCAAGAAAAAGTGGTATATTTGCAGGCTGAAAAGAAGTCTGATTTCTGAAAGCGACATCTCCGGGGCCTCCGGAGAGGGGGTTGCCTATCGGATGTCAGGCAATAAGTGGTTGAAAATCAACGGTCGGCAAAATGAAGTTGATTAAATGTCGATCGTTAAATGGCACCGCTTGCAATAGTTTTGAAAATTAATACATAAAAATAACAGCCAACAACAATGCAGAACAAAGGGTTTATCAGCACGATTGCCATTCTGTTGGTTTTGATTTGCGGATTCTACATCTCCTTCTCCTTCGTAACATCGCATTACGAAAAGAAGGCCAAGGAGTATGCGGAGCTGATGTCGAAGACCAACGATGAGACCAGTGATTCCTACAAGCAAAGCCTGAAACAATTCAACGACTCCATCGACAAAGAGAAAGTCTATCTCGGCTACACCTATAATCAGGTGCGCAAGATGGAGGTGGGCATGGGCCTCGACCTCAAGGGGGGTATGAATGTAGTCCTTGAGATTTCCGTTCCCGACATTCTCCGTCAATATGCGTCGGGCGAACGTCAGCTCGCTCAGATTGACGCCGCAATAAAGCAGGCACGCGAAGCCGGAGCCAAAGGTTCCGACAAGGATTTCATCGCCAAAGTGGGTAGCTATCTGCAGCCAGGAACTATGGCCGGCCTCTTCATCCGCGAGGGTGAATACATGAGCAAGCTGAAAAACAACTCTTCCAACGCTGAAGTGATTGCTGCTCTGGAAAAGCAGGTGGACTCCCAGGTGGATGCCGCGTTCAATATTTTCCGCACCCGTATCGACCAATTTGGTGTCGTTTCCCCTAACATTCAGAAACTTCAGGATAAGACTGGACAGATCCTTCTTGAGCTTCCGGGCGTGAAAGAGCCGGAACGCGTTACAGAGCTTCTGAAATCCAGCGCGAACCTTGAGTTCTATCAGGTTTATAACTACAATGAAATTCAGGGTGAGATGCAGCGTCTCTTCACCGAGCTTGCGAAAGACACTATCAACCCCCAGAATCTATATGCCCTTCTCGGAGGAGCTCAGCGTAATGGCAGCCCCGTTGTCGGAATGGTTGCCCCGGCCAATAAGGCTCTCGTCGACTCTCTGGTGAATACCGAAGTGGCCAAGAAGATTCTTCCTTCCGATCTCACGCTTATGTGGAGCGTGAAGCCTGCCGAATTCCCGGCCACCGATGCCAACGGCAATGTAATCAAGCGCGCCGACGGCTCCGACCAGACCGTGGCCTATTGGGAACTTGTAGCCCTCAAGGGGGATGCGGCCCTCGAAGGCGACGCCGTGACTTCAGCATCGTCCGAGTTCGACAATATGCGAGGCAATCTCGTGACAATGAAGATGAACGACCGCGGAGCAAAGGAATGGGCAAACATCACGCGCAACAACATCGGCCGCTCAATAGCCATCGTGCTCGACAATGCCGTTTATTCTTTCCCGAATGTAAATAATGAAATCACCGGCGGCAGCTCCGAAATCACCGGTAATTTCACCCCCGAGGAGGCCAACGACCTTGCCAATGTGCTCAAGAGCGGTAAGATGTCGGCAAAAGTAGATGTGGTAAGCAACAATGTCATTGGCCCGAGCCTGGGTGCCGAAGCTATTCAGATGGGATTCATCTCCTTCATCGTGGCCATCTTCCTGCTGATGATTCTCATGGTGGCCTACTATGGTTGGATTCCCGGCCTTGTGGCCAACGTAGGGCTTATCCTCAACCTCTATTTCACCCTCGGAATCCTCGCTTCGCTGCAGGCCGTGCTGACACTGTCGGGTATTGCCGGTATCGTGCTGGCACTCGGTATGGCAGTCGATGCCAATGTGCTTATCTTCGAGCGCACCAAAGAGGAATTAAAGACGGGTAAGAAACTGCGTCAAGCCATTGCCGACGGTTACGGAAACGCATTCTCCGCTATCTTCGACTCGAACCTTACCTCGGTAATCACCGGCGTGATTCTCCTTATCTTCGGAAGCGGCCCGATCAAAGGCTTTGCGACAACCCTTATAATCGGTCTTGTCTGCTCATTCTTTACCGCCGTGTTCCTGACGCGTATCGCATTCGACCTCATCACTAAGAACGGTCGCAATGCCAATATGACCTTCACCACTGCTCTGAGCCGTAACTTCCTTACCAATCCGAAGGTCAATTTCCTCGGCCAATGGAAGGCAGCCGCAGCCGTCTGGGTTACGCTGATTGTTATCGGCATCGCCTCTCTCGCTATCCGCGGCATGAATCAGGGTATCGACTTCTCAGGAGGCCGCAACTATGTGGTACAATTCGATAAGGACGTCGATCGAGAAGCAGTTCAGCAGAAGCTCACCACCCTCTTCCAAGAGAAAGCCAACGATCCTACGGTATCCGTAGCCGTAATCACAATCGACAATCCTTCAAAGCTGCGCATATCCACGAGCTATAAGATTGCCGAGGAATCCGAAGGCATCGAATCGGAAATCACCGATCTCCTCTATCAGGGCCTCAGCGACGAGCTTACTGTAAATGGCAATACAATGTCGAAAGAAGCCTTTGTCGTAGCGGATGAATCGCGCGGTATCCAGTCGATTCAGAAAGTCGGGCCATCGGTGGCCGATGATATGCGCCGTGACGCAATATGGGCTGTAAGCATAGCACTTGCCTGTATGTTCCTCTACATCCTGCTCCGGTTCCGGAATGTGGCCTTCTCTCTCGGCGCTCTCGCTGCCGTGGCTCTTACGGCCTTCCTTATCATCGGCTTCTACTCCATCTGCTGGGGATTCCTGCCCTTCTCAATGGAGATCGACCAGTCGTTTATAGCCGCCGTCCTCACAATCATCGGTTATCAGATCAATGATACGGTGGTAGTGTTCGACCGTATCCGCGAAATGATGGGACTCTATCCGAAAGAAGACCGCTTCAAGACCTTCAACAAGAGCTTGAACCAGACTTTGAGCCGTACGGTGATGACTTCGTTCTCCACTCTGCTCGTGCTTCTCTGCATCTTCTTCCTCGGTGGCGACACTATCCGTTCATTCACGTTTGCCATGATCTTCGGCGTGATCGTCGGTACATTCTGCTCTCTCTACTGTGCCGCCCCGATTGCATACAATGTCATGATGGCTGTTAACAAGAAGAAAGGAACCGTCAATAACGATGGGAAACCCGCTCTTACCGGTAACCGTCGATTCAAATAATCAATTCCCCTTAAAGGGAATTGTATAATTACCAAAATAAAGAGATTGCCTGATATTTATAGTTAGGCAGTCTCTTTATCTTTTCAATAAAATGATACATCTTAATACTTTTCATCTTTCCGGCAGTAAAGAATGGAGGTTATTAAGTTTTAACATTATTTTGCAGGATGAATATAATATTGCCCCGCAAAGGCACGTTATATTCTCGCAATGCAACAATAAGCAGATACGCAATTTTAGATTAAGGCAAGTTTAATTAATTGACAATAAACCACCAATACGAATTATTGTCGATACAATAAAGAAATTTGTTTAAAGATATAGCCGAATAATGATGCAATGATAAATTGAAATGATCTTATCCCTTCATTTTAATTTCTAAGTCTCCTTGCGTGCTGATAAGGCGCGCGGTAAGTATCCTGACAGATAATCTCCCGGAGAAACCATAGGCTGATTGAGGTCAATTATCAATAAGTTCCATTATAGAAACTCCTTATCTCTAAACCTGCGGCAATTTCTACTTATGCCGCAAGAAAAGCATATTGTCTAAATTTTGGGTTATATACATTAGTAATTTCTATCGTCTGTGAGGCCAATAATGGCCAAACAGGAACAACCCGGTCCTCGTGAGAAGGCCGGGATTGTTTTTATTTACCAAATAATACTAACATGAAAAAAACTTTCTCAATAATTACGCTCCTGCTTTTAGAGCGCTGCGACATCATCGGCTGAAGAAAAGGCCTCAGGCTCGACTATGACCATCAGAATATATCTGCTGGCTCCTGATGTGCTGCCGGAGTCATCAATCAGACGCACATTCACCAGATCGCCATCATGTACTCCACATACTTCCATCAAGTCATCGGATTCAGTGTTGACCCCTGGATCACATCCGAAATCGAGCATCTCCTGCAGCAGCGAGCCAGTGAATCCTGCCTGCTGGCGTGTGGCCTCCGGCTTTGTGGATTCCGAATAAGGGAACAAGAAGAAATAACAAAATTCTTCCACACTGTCATCTTCTCCAAAACTGGCCATGGCCGACATTTCTGGAGCGATTCCACAATAACTCAACGAATAGCCATCGGCCGAATCAAGCCAGATATTTCCGTTTTCATCACCGACAACGCCGGGTTCCATACTTTCGGCATACCTGCGGCATCCTTCTCGGCCGGAGGCCGGATTTACGGCCCCGTATACTCTCGAGATGATATCCACGGCATTAACAATACGCGGCATACTTTCCCGATTTTCGCCGGAGCCGCTAATCACCGCCATCGCGGCCGGGGATTCTCCCGTTACGGAAGCCGACTCCCTGCTGTCGAGCAATGCGCTTACTGCCTCCACCGGCATAAGCCTCAATGTTGACGCCGAGACACTGAAGCCACCGACCGCCATCATTATCATTGCTATGTATACGTGTATCTTGCTCATGGTGTAATTAAAACCACAACACGCAGTTTTTTGTTCGCTCGGCCTCTGCAATTAACTAAAAATTTTTTATCTTCACCCGCTTCCCCATAATAAACACCATTCTCTTACAAAGCCATTTTCGCCGCATTTCAGAATTTTTCTAAATTTATCGGCTTTCAAGAAGAGTTTGATTTGGAAATCTCCATGCTGTTGCTTAATTTTGTAATATGGATGAGTGTATGCCTGTCATACCCCTTTATGCGGGTTTCACTCCCGAGCAAGGGGAGGAAGACCGGATGATAGAGGATGCCTTTCAGGGCGTTCTCCGCGCCTATGTGGCTTCCAATCATCGAAAGAAAGTCGAGATAATCGAACGCGCGTTCCGCTTTGCCAAGAAAGCACACGCCGGCGTGCGGCGCTGCAGCGGAGAGCCTTATATCATGCACCCCATTGCCGTGGCGCGCATCGTGATTTCAGAATTAGGCCTCGGTTCCACATCAATCTGCGCCGCCCTGCTTCACGATGTGGTTGAAGACACGGAATATACCCACGACGACATTGAGGCAAAATTCGGTAATAAAATCGCCTCTATTGTAGAGGGCTTGACCAAAATCTCAGGGGGTATCTTCGGCGACAAGGCATCCCTGCAGGCTGAAAATTTCCGCAAGCTCCTCATATCCATGTCGACCGACATCAGGGTGGTGCTCATTAAGATGGCCGACCGCCTGCATAATATGCGCACCCTGGGCTCCATGCGCCCGGAAAAGCAATTCAAGATAGCAGGCGAGACCCTCTATGTATACGCACCCCTTGCCCACCGCCTCGGTCTCTATAAATTGAAAAATGAATTTGAAGATCTGGCCTTCAAATACGAGCATCCCCATAAATACCAAGAGATTCTCGACCTTATCGCCGATACGGAAAGCCATCGGCAGGAAGTGGTGGAGAAATTCGTAGCCCCGGTACGCGAAAAGCTCGATGCCGCCGGATTCAAATATGAAATAAAAGCGCGGGTCAAAAGTGCATATTCCATCTATAATAAGATGGAAACAAAAAAAATACCCTTTGAAGAAATCTACGACATATATGCCGTGAGGGTGATTTTTGAAAATGACGACGATGCCAAGGAGAGGGTAAGATGCTGGGAGATATACACTTTCTTTACCGATGGCCACCGCACCCATCCCGACCGTCTGCGTGACTGGACTTCCACTCCGAAAGCGAATGGCTACCGTGCGCTGCATCTCACAGCCATGGGACCGGAAGGAAAATGGATTGAGGTGCAGATTCGGTCCAGAAAAATGGACGAGATAGCCGAACTCGGATATGCGGCCCATTGGAAATACAAGACCGGCAATTATGAAGAAGATTCCGAGCTCGATAAATGGATGAACACGATAAAGTACATCCTCGCAAATCCGGAGCCGGATGCCATCGACCTCCTCGACACCATCAAGCTGAATCTTTATTCCCGCGAGATTTATGTCTTCACCCCCCGCGGCGATCTCCTCACTCTGCCCGCCGGCTCGACCGTGCTCGATATGGCCTTTGCAATCCATTCGCAGCTCGGCCGTCACTGCCTTGCCGGCAAAATCAACCATAAGCTGGTGCCTCTATCACATGAGCTCACCTCAGGCGACCAGGTGGAGATTATCTCTTCCGAAACCCAGACCCCACAGCCCGACTGGCTCACATTCTGCCGCAGTGCAAAAGCACGCAGCCATCTGCGCAGCTATCTGCGGAAGGACAAGCCGGCCATGCTCCTGAGAGGCCGAACGCTTCTCGCCAGATTCGTGGAGGGAGAGGGCTACCAGCTCACCGATGAATTGCTCGCCAAACTGCGCAAAAGCATGAAGCTCGAATCGGGAGACGATCTCCTTATCCGCCTTGCAAGAGATGAAATCTCCTTGAATGCCGATCAATTGAAAGCCCTGTATAAGAAACAGGCCTCATTGCTGCGGAAAGTGCTCCGCAATCCCTTCGCCTCCCGTAAAGCTAAGGATAATGACGGCAAAGACGACGGGCCGATAGAAAAAATCGACCGTACGAGCACTTTCATCCTCCATCCCGACACGGAGAATCCCAACTATATTATCGAACCTTGTTGCAGTCCCATTCCCGGCGACGACGTGTTAGGATTCGTCAACGACGACGAGCAAGTGGTGCTCCATAAAGTGGAATGCCCCGTGGCAATGCGTCTGAAGACCAATTACGGCCCGCGCCTGGTGTCAACGGAATGGGGAGGGAGCGCAGATAAATTCCTGGCCACAATCTCTATAGAAGGTATCGACCGCCGCGGTATCCTCGAAGACATTACCGTCGCCGTGTCGCAACGCCTCAATATTAATATCCGCAGCCTTAGCATTGCCGCAAGGCATGAAGTGTTCCAGTGTGAGCTTATGGTGCAGGTGGCAAATACCGATATAGTCGAGACAATCTTATCCCACCTCAAAGAAATAAAGGGTATCCAGAAAGCCTTCCGAATATGAAAAGCAATCTTAAGAAATATTTATCAAAAACAAAGCTGATACGCCTTGCGTTGCTGCTGGGCTCAGCCACCATAATCCTCTGCCTCATGCCGAGGAGCGATACCCAGAGCTATAATTACGAGCAGAACCAGCCGTGGCGTTATCATCTCCTTATGGCTGATTTCGACATCGAAGTGAAGCGAGATTCGGTATCGGCCCAGAAAATGCGCGACAGCATCGACCGGAATTTCATCCCGATAGTGAAGCGCCGGATGGATGTGGCCGACAAGGGTATCGACCGCTTCACGCAATCGATAAAGCATCAGGCACCTCCGGCTGCCGTGGCCGAACTATCCGAACTCCTGCGCAGGATTTATGCGCGCGGAGTGGTCGATGCGAAAATCTACAGGCAGATACAGTTGAATCCCGATCATAAGCTGCGCATTGCCTACGAAGAAAACGGAGCCTCCACCCTCTCCACCATCGATGCTTCGGCAATGATGAGCCCCGCACAGGCTTTTGAATATGTCGATTCGGCATATCGGGCCAGCGGAGCCCCGGAAATCACTGAAAATAACGATGAAATAGCCCGGGCGCTCAACGTTATCCTGATTCCCGACATAGTCCTCGATACCATTGCCGATAATAAATACCGTTCGCAGGAATATCTCGCCGCCGACGCTTCCATCGGCGTAATAAAGAAGGGACAACGGATTGTGGACCGCGGAGAGATAGTTACCCCACAGATCTACACCAACCTTAACACATATCTCCATAAGGTATACGAAACCCGGAGCGAGAGCCAGAGCGCGCGTTATTTCACGGTCGGGCAAGCCCTCTTCATCCTCATATGCCTTACGGCCCTGTATGTCTATCTTTATACCTACCGCCCTCGCTTCTTCAGCTCAGTAAAGAAAATGACCTTCCTGATGCTTTTCATCACGCTGTTCATCGTCTTTTCTATCCTGATGTTTGAATATTTCACAAGCGGCATCTATATCGTGCCCTTCGCGGCAGTGCCCGTGATAATCCTTGTATTCTTCGATTCTCGTACGGCTATATTCTCGCTGCTCGTGGCCGTGATGATCTCATCGCTTGTAGCCATTTATCCTTTCCAATTCATTTTCATGCAATTGGCAGCCGGCCTGACCGCCGGGTTCAGTATCCACAATCTCTCGAGCCGCGGGCAGCTGCTGCGCACGGCCTTCTTCACATTCTTATCATATGTGATCACATATACCACTCTCAGCCTCCTTACCGACGGCTCGCTGCAAGAATTTGAATGGCGCGCCATCGGCATTTTCGCCATCAACGCCGTGATTCTCTCTTTCATCTATGTGTTCATATTTATGATCGAGAAAATCTTCGGATTCACATCGACCGTCACGCTCGTCGAGCTATCCGACATCAACAATCCTCTGTTGCGCCGGCTGGCCGAGGAGGCTCCCGGCACATTCCAACACTCCATGCAAGTCTCAAGCCTCGCTTCAGAAGCGGCACGTGCTATCGATGCCAATACCCAGCTCGTGCGTACCGGCGCCCTCTATCATGATATCGGCAAACTTGAAAGTCCTATTTTCTTCACAGAAAATCAGCATGGAATCAATCCTCACAACGGTCTGAATCCCGAAACAAGCGCACATAAGATCATATCACATGTGACTCAAGGAATGGCGCTCGCCGCCAAAATGAAACTCCCGGAGATGATTCGCCAGTTTATCCCCGAACACCACGGCAGAAGCGTGACACGGTACTTCTACAATACTGCTGTCAATGCCAACAACGACCCCGATCATCCCGTCGACAAAAAGGATTTCATGTATCCGGGTCCGAATCCGCAAAGCCGGGAGACCGCCATATTAATGATGGCCGATGCCGTAGAAGCCGCTTCGAGGAGTCTGAAAGACTACTCTCCCGAAGCTATCAACGGATTGGTTGACAAAATTATAGATTCTCAATCCCAAGAAGGGCTCTTCAACGATTCTCCAATCTCTTTCAAGGATATCCAGACCATCAAGGATACCTTCAAAAAGCGATTGGCCACCATCTATCACTCGCGCGTGGAATATCCCGAGCTTAAAAAGCAGGCGCAATGATGAACTAAACGCGCCTCTCCACACGTTCTATCATTATAAGCAACTACCCGAAAGCTATGACCATATTCCTGATAATCCTTTCCGCCTTATGTTTTGCCGCGGGCATTGTAATGCTCTTCAGGCGCATCCTCGTGGCTCCGGCATTGGCCTACATCGGGCTGCTGATTCTATCGTTCACATCCAAAAACGGCTACCCGGTGCTTCCTATAAACGGTTATATCCTCGTAGGCTGGCTCTGCATGACAATAGTGGTGACTTTTGCAATGCTCCTTGAGTCGCCGGCCGTGCGCGCCCAGCTCCGGGGGATGCCATATATCGTGATAGGAGGCTTGACCGGCCTTGCTGTCGGATTGCTCGGATTCACGATCACATCCTCTGCCTCCCTGCTCTATTCTATAATGATCTTAGGCGTAATTGCAGGAATATTCCTCGGCTTCCTGTTATATACCCGCACTCCCGAAGGTGCCCCGGTGGCTCCCGGCTCAGGGCATTTCTTCCGGTATATCCTTGCCAAAGGATTCCCTACGGCCGTGACCCTGATGATGGTCGGCGTAGTGCTGGTGCTCGCAATCGCCATATCCCGATAGCCAATGAAGACAATCAAGTCAACCCGAATATTATTCCTTGCCATTGCCCTTCTTGCCTGCCTTCCAGCTTTCCCGCAGGTAAGTCGTCCGGCCACAGCCGTCCGGAAATCGCAACAGGAAAAAAAATCACGCAAAATAGTCGTGGAGCGACCCGACATCGAAGCAATCCGAACCGCTACGCTCGATCCCGACAGCAAATACTACTTCCCTAAACTCAAAGCCAAATACGAGGTAAACGATACGACGATGACTTCCGACGAGTTCAGGCATTTTTATCTGGGATATATGTTTCAGGAGGATTACGACCCTTACCGGATATCCGAATATGCCGGCCGAACTGACTCCCTCCGCCTCAAGCCAACTCATACTCGGGAGGAAATCGACACAATCACAAAATATGCCCAGCTCGCCCTTGAAGACAATCCTTTCGATCTGCGACAGATGAGTTTTCTGGTCCATGTCTTGAAGGAACGCCGCAAAGATATGCGGGCCAAGATATGGGAGTACCGGCTCGAGCATCTGCTTGCCGCAATTAAAAGCACCGGCACCGGCGAAAACATTGAGAACGCATGGTATGTGATCTATCCGGCCCATGAATACGACCTCGTGCAGGTGCTCGGATACGAAGCCACGGATGCCGATTTCCTCGAACCAGGCATCGATTACCTTTCCGTGCGTCCTGACGAAACTGACAAACGTAAACGCGACAAAAGCGCCACCGGATTTTACTTTAATGTAAGCATTCCTCAGCAGCAATACGAATTAAAGCATCCAGAGGAATCAGCGGAAAGCTGAGTTCATCAGCACCTACAAATCCTTTAGGCTCCCATTCGCAAATAAAAATAGTATTGAATATGAATAAAGTTGAACCTGGCATGTTCGTGGAATATGCCTATACCTTGAAAGATGCCGCCACCGGCCAAGTATTGTTCACGGCTCCGAAGGAGAAGCCGGATGAGATGGTATTCGGAGTATCGAATGAAGTGGTTCCCGGACTCGCCGCCGTAATGGAAGGTCTTGGAGCCGGAGATAAATTTGAGATTGAATTGCCGCCGGCGGCCGCTTTCGGCGATCGTCAGGACGACAATATCATTGAGCTCGACCGCTCGATTTTTGAGCGTGACGGCGAACTTGCCGAGGAAGTAAAGGTGGATGCCCTGCTGCCGATGATGACAGCCGAGGGTTATCGCATAAATGGCCGCGTCCTTGAGATCGGAGACAAGATCAAAATGGATTTCAACCATCCTTTCGCCGGCAAGACAGTGAAATATGAAGGAGAGATAGTGAATGTACGCCCCGCCTCTGAAGAAGAGCTTCATCCCGCGAGCGCATGCGGAGGCTGCTCCGGCGGATGCTGCGGGTGTGGCTCATCCGATGATGAGTCGTGCTGCTCCTCCGGGAAGGATTCCTGTTGCGGCGGGTGCTAATCCCTGAAACTTACATAGCGGAGACCGGCTGCCTGTGTATGCAGATTCGCCATTTCGATGGCTGCCACTGCGGCTTCGGCTCCCTTATTGCCCAATTTTCCTCCGGCACGCTCCTGAGCCTGCCGGAGATTTTCTGTTGTCAAGACGCCGAAAATCACCGGGGCATCACCCTTTGCATTCAATGAGGCTGTGCCATCGGCCACAATCTTGCATACATAATCAAAATGCGGGGTATCGCCACGGATCACGCAACCGATTATAATTATGGCTTTCAAATCCGGCATGTGCTTCATGGCCATGGCTGCAGCGTTGACAAGCTCGACTGTACCCGGAACGGAATAGCGGAATATATGACTGTCATCGACTCCGGCCTTATGAAGCGTATCGATAGCTCCGTCGCGTAATGCGTGGGTCACGTCAGTGTTCCATTCCGCGGTAAATATGGCACACCGGAATTTATTTACGTCAATTAGGGCAGGAACCTCAAGCTCCGTCCCGTTGGTGTTCAAAATGCTGCTCATCGGTTATTCCTTTTCAGTATCGGCAACTTCGCCTGCATCGTCGATTTCACCTTCATCATTACCCTTTGCGGCTTTACGGCGCGTGATTTTTTCAAGGAATGTCCGCCACATCGGTTCATGCATCAGGTCGTCGTCAATCTGCTTGATAAGATTGAGGATATCTTGTTCGAGTTCAAGCACCTCAAGGCTTACGGCGTGCGGTAGCACTGCGGTAAGCAGACGATGGGCGCGCTCGCTCTGACGACGGTTTTTCATCATCAGGCGGGCCATCTCTACGGTCATCGCCACATCCCGGCGTGTCACCCTGCCGGTGCGTTTCCTCGAGAGCTTTATCGCCTCCATATAGAATTTTATAGCACCGTTATAATCACCTGTGGAGGCAAGCATCTCCGCGCCTTTGCGAAGCGAGTCAACAAGCTTGTCGGTAGCCGCTGCCACCCCGGCGTTCACCTTTTCGTAAAGCATCCCCGTGTGAAGTTGCTGCTTGGCCAGCAATTCCAGAGTCTTCTTGCGCGAGCGGAGGATTCGTGTGGAGAGTTCCATGGCAAGCACATGATATGGCCCGAAACGCTCTCCATCCTCCTTTACAAGCGATTCAAGGAGTTTGAATATCAGCTCCAGCTCTTTCTTGCTCTGTTTATAATCCTTAAGCGCGAAATGCACTTCGGCCAGATCGAAAAGAAGCACTATCACAAGGGCTCGCATCTCAACGCCGGTATAATCTTTCACCTCGCGGAGCTTGCGCAGAGCCTCGACCTCTTTCAGCTTGGCCTCCTCATAATTTTCCTCTGCCATGGCCCGATTGGCCTGCTCGCGTATGGCGAGTGCCTCCTTTATAACCGCTGCATCGGCCGCACTCGTTTTTTTCATCCCATCCTTATCGGGTGTATAATCCATCAGACTCATATCCTGTAGTTTTTTTATATTCATACTAATCACGCCCGCTATCCGGATTGGATCGGGCTATCGTATCTTTATAACGCTATCCGGGCCTATGCTGTTCATCTTTGAGGCAATCAGTCGGCATTATGTGCCAGCGAGCGCTCAAGCGCCCGGCGCCAGCGGAGTGGCATCGGAATGGATTTCTGACTCGCCGGATCGAAGCTCACCATCACTGTCTGGCAGGCTGATTTTATTATCCCGCTCTCTTTCTCGGCTATCACCTGTAGGAGCCGGAAACTCCTGTCGCCAATTTCCTCGCAGCGAGTCCCTACCACAAAATCAACTCCGAAAAATAATGGAGCGAAATAACTGCATTCTATATTGGCTATCACGGTCTCTACCGTGCGCCAGTTGATTTCCCAATCCACTATATCATGAAAATACCATGCCTTGCCCGTGTCATAAAAAGAAAAATACACCGTATTGTTGACATGACCCAGTATGTCGATGTCGTTAAACCGTACCTCCACCGGCACGATATGGTGAAACGCCTTTAATGGCGGCAGATCTTCATATCGCATATCTGTAGGATATTTTATTACCTTTATAGCTTATTCGCAATTACATACCATTCCAATCCAAAACACCCTCCATCTTCACTCCCACGATATTGAATCGTCAATATCTAAAGACTAAAAAATTAGGTATTATTCGGGTTATTTATATGCTATTCTATTTGCAAATATAACTAAAAATTCTGAGATTTTCCCGGCAGAATAAAAAAACAGCGTAAAGGTCAGTTGCCTGCTGCGCCCGCATTGCTCCCGGATCGCCGGAATAAGCTCAGATCTGCTCTCACCTGCACGAGAAGTTTTTCAGCGGTGTCGGCGAAAGTATTACAGCCGAATGCAATTTCATTATCTTGGATTGGAATGAACAGCGAAGGGGAAGGTATTCATATTATATTATCTCGTTTAGATAGTCCGCAGGCTATCCTATAAAGCGGATTTCACGCACCACATCAGAGCCGAGCGTGTCGTTGATGATGCGGATAATCGACGAGCGGCTCATCGTAAGGTCGTGCCGGAGCGACGCCGCACGAACGCATACTGTCATGACTCCTTTATTTACAACTGCTTTTCCCGTGCGCCCCGCGATCTCCTCACCCACAATTCTGGGCCATAGTGCCTCGGCTCTTACTGCGAGCAGTCGTTCTTGCAGATTGTCGCTCTCGATGGCCCTGCGCAACACATCTCCCACGCTCTCAGCCTCTATCCTTTTCATCTTCCACGTCTGTACTATATGAGCGAAAATTCACCCTTTTCTACGCTGAAAAGGCGGCTATCCCCTTTAAGGCCGGCGATCGTCTCGTCAAGGTGTTCACGGTTCGTGTCAGTAATGAATATCTGGCCGAAATTGTCGCCTCCGCTCACGGCCTCCATGATGTGAGTTACGCGCTCAGAGTCCAGTTTATCGAAAATATCATCCAGCAGCAATATCGGCGTGCGTCCGGAATGCTGCCGGATATGATCATAGATTGCCAGACGAAGGGCTATCACAAATGATTTTATCTGCCCTTGACTTCCCACCCGCTTCAATGGGCGTCCGTTCATATTGATTCCCAGATCATCGCGGTGAATCCCGACGGTGGTAAAGCCGAGCTGCGTATCGCGCTGACGTGATTGCTCGAGGAGCTGCTCGAAATCCGTGGATGTCAGCGCGGATTCATAGGTCAGGGTCACTTCCTCCGCATTGCCTGAGACCACGGCATAATGCTTCTGCAACACCGGTTCGACCGCTGCGGTCCAGGTCGCCCTGGCCGATTGGATGTCTTTGGCGCTTTCCTCCATCACCTTTTCGACGGATTCATAGAGGAGCTTGTCGCGGATACCGGAACGCAACATCCGGTTTCGACTGTCGAGGGCTTTGTTATAACGTATCACCTGACTCAGATAGCCCCCTTCAGTCTGGGAAATAACCATGTCCATCAACCGCCGCCGCACTTCTCCACTCTCCGTAACGAGGAGTGAATCGGCCGGCGTGGCGGCCACTATAGGGAATCGTCCGATATGTTCCGACAGTCGTGGATATTCTTTGCCGTTACGATGAACTCGTTTCCCTTTGCCTTTTACGATCCCGACGCTCACTTCCTCCATTGCGCCGGAATCGCCGGTATACACCCCTTTGACAAGGAGCCGGTCGCTGCCATGCCGCATAAGGCATGACTCCGGAATCGACTGCATGGGACGCGCCATGCTGAGAAAATAGATAGCCTCAAGAAGGTTGCTTTTACCCATGCCGTTCTTTCCGACAAGGCAATTCACTCCCGGGCAAAATGCCAGCTTCGCATCGCCTATATTCTTGAAATCCAATATCTCTATCTTCTCTATCTTCATGGCGTTGCCTTGATTATTCCTTCACTCCGTAGGCGAGGTCGCCGGCATCGCCGAGACCTGGCACGATATACGAATGTGAATTTACCTCATCATCTATCGCGCCGCACCATAACGTTGTCTTATCCGCGGGGAAATGATTCTTTACATACTCCACGCTCTGTCGCGACGCTATCACCGAGGCCACATGAATCCGGGCCGGCTCTCCTTTCGAGAGAAGGGCCCGGTAGGCCAATTCCATTGAGCTCCCGGTGGCAAGCATAGGATCTACTATCAGAAGTGTCTTTCCGTTAAGATCCGGAGATGCCAGATATTCCACAAGCACATCGAATGAATCTCCCTTCTCTTTGTATCTCCGGTAGGCGCTTACAAAAGCATTCTCCGCGTGGTCGTAATAGCTTAGGAAGCCATGATGAAAAGGGAGTCCGGCGCGGAGGATTGTGGCGAGAACCACCTTATCCGCAGGCTCTTGGCATATACATTTCCCAAGAGGAGTTGTGATCTCTGTATCCTTATAATCCAGCCGTTTTGAAATCTCATAGCTCATTATCTGGCCAATTCTCTCAAGATTCGCACGGAAGCGCATCGGATCGCCTTGAATGTCCGTGCTTCGCAGCTCGAGCATATATCGGCTCACGAGGCTCGGGGTATCGGCAAAGTTGATTACTTCTATCTCTTTCATCTCTTTATATTTGAGCTTCCGCCATGGATGGCGGTCTTAATATCTTCATCTATGCGGCGGCGCAGGCTCTCCGGATTGTCGAATTTTTTCTCATCCCGTATCCTGCTCCGAAATTCAAGCGCCAGGGGCTTGTCATAAATATCCCCCTCGAAACCGGGAATGTGAGTTTCTATTGCCATCCTGCCCGGTCCGAATGTAGGGCGCACACCCACATTTGTCACTGCCGGCCATCTCGATCCGTCGGGAAGCAACGCAGTGGTGGCATACACTCCGGAAGCCGGAAGAATCAACCTCCCGTCGGGCTCAAGGTTCGCTGTCGGGAAACCCATCTTGCGCCCTATTTTTCTGCCGGGCACGACTCTTCCCGGGAGACTCCATTCACGTCCAAGCATTTCGTTGGCAACCTCTATATCCCCACGACCGATTGCGGCCCTGACTCCTGTGGAGCTTACCCCCGGCAGTTCGGGAGCCACGGCGAGCAGCAACCCTGCCGCATTCGCCTTTTCCTCATAGCCGGAATATTGCATGGTGCGTCCGTCACGCCCGAAAGTATTGTCATAGCCCACCATGATCATCCGCGCTTGCATCTCATGCCGCATTTTCTCCATCCACTCCGCCACGGAAAGCCGCATCAAGGCTTCGTCGAATTCAAGCCGGATCACCTCTATTCCCTCCTTTCGCAATAGAGAGTCGCGCAGATCGGGCAACATTATCAATTTCGGAGCGACCTCCGGCTTTACCACCTCAAGGGGATGACGGTCGAAAGTTATGGCCACAGGCTTCAGATCCCTGATCGCCGATGCATTGCGCAACGCCTCCAGCAGCAGAAGATGACCGCGGTGGACACCATCGAATGTCCCCGTCGTCACTGCTTTAACCCCGTTGGATTCTTCTGAAGCCATAATTTCCGTCGGCATGGCGCCCTATTTTTCTATCAATCCGCTTTCAATCCGGTTTCTAACCGCATTCTCGAAAGTTCTATCTGCAAATTTAATGCTTTTTCAGCAATTTTTGTTACTTTTGTAAGAGAAATCACAATGTCAACCCTAAAACCCCATTTAAGGCATGAACCACATACAGTCAGTAGGAATTCTCACCTCCGGAGGCGATGCCCCGGGTATGAACGCAGCTATCCGCGCGGTCACACGCTCGGCCATCTATGCCGGCTTTAAAGTTTTTGGTATTTATCGTGGCTACAAAGGCCTTATTTTCGATGAAATCGAAGAATTCAGTACCCAGAACGTTTCCAACATTATCCAACGCGGCGGCACTATTCTCAAGACGGCCCGATGCCAGGAATTTCAGACTCCTGAAGGACGGCAGTGTGCCTACGATGTGATGAAGCGACGGGGCATCGATTCCTTAGTCGTGATTGGCGGCGACGGCTCCCTCACCGGAGCGCGCATCTTCGGCAATGAATATCAGATCCCTATCGTCGGACTTCCCGGCACCATCGACAACGACCTTTACGGAACGGATACAACCATCGGCTATGACACCGCGCTCAACACAATCATGGAATGCGTGGACAAAATCCGTGACACCGCTACAAGCCACGAGCGCCTGTTCTTCATTGAAGTAATGGGGCGCGATGCCGGATTCCTCGCTCTCAATGGAGCCATTGCCGCAGGAGCCGAAGCCGCTATCATCCCCGAGATTTCAACACAAGTCGACCAGCTCTCAGAACTCATCAAGAATGGATTCCGGAAATCAAAGAATTCATCCATCGTGCTTGTGGCCGAATCCCCGATCACCGGAGGAGCAATGGGGCTGGCGCAGCGCGTGAAGGAAGAATATCCGGGCTACGATGTGCGCGTCTCTATTCTGGGGCATCTCCAGCGTGGTGGCTCCCCCACCGCTCACGACCGCATTCTCGCCTCGCGCATGGGGGCCGCTGCCGTGGATGCTCTGCTCGACGACCAGAGAAATGTGATGATCGGTGTAAAGAACGACGAGATTGTGTATGTCCCCTTCACTAAGGCTATCAAGAACGACAAGCCGATAAATCCGGAACTCGTGTCGACACTGCGCCGTCTCTCCATCTGATAACCACTCCATTTGACCTTATATCTGCATGAACCTTGACTCCATTCAGCGTGGCTGCGCG
>DAAI01000013.1:37770-76357 GCA_001701105.1 Bacteroidales bacterium GP1 | reverse complement strand
ATTCCGCGGCCTCGCTGATCAAAATACCCCTGATGTCGCGGCGTCCGAGCCCCGCTATGCCTCCACGCGCCGGATCCGTAATCGTGATGGGCAACGGCCCATCCCTCCGAGACGCAATCGACAACCACCGGGATCTCCTTATGTCCCACCCTCGGCTCGCCGTGAATTTCTCTGCCCTGACTCCCGAGTTCCGCGACCTTAAACCGGATTTCTATATCCTTGCCGACGTGATTTTCTTTGCAAAGGAGAAGACCGGCAAAGTGCCCCAACTCTGGCAGACGCTTGCGGAGGTAGATTGGCCCATGACTCTCTTTTTGCCCGTGAAGGCAAGGAAGATGAAGGAAGTGAAGCGACTACCGGATAATGTGACCGTGAAATGGTACAACATGACTCCGGCCGAGGGATGGAAATGGCTCATGCACCCCTTATATAAGTCAGGCCTCGCCATGCCGCGACCCCGCAATGTGCTTGTGCCATCGATTATGAACCTTATCCGCGAAGGATTCAGGAATATTGTGCTCATTGGAGCCGACCACAACTGGGCAAAGACCTTGTGGGTCACCGACCGCAACCGCGTAGTCTCTGTCCAACCTCATTTCTATAAGGACGACGACCTTGAGCTGCGCAGGGCGGAAGAGGTGTTCGGAAACGTCCATATCCATGAAGTATATCAGAATTATGCCATTGCCTTTAAAAGCTATTTTGATATCAAAGGATATGCAGAAAAGCAGGGAGTCACCATCCTTAACGCCACTCCCGGTTCATTTATCGATGCCTTCCCCCGCATCTCCCTCCAGTCTCTCACCCCCGGCACATAAATCTCGCAATGTCGGCGTCCTGACAATTATTCACCAACATTAGCCAAATTCGATTTTCGCATAAGACACGAAGGATTCGTTCCTCGCATTTTTACATCGCAAAAAGTGCGGCCGAAAGGAATCGGCCGCACTCGTCGTATGAAAGGATTGCAAATGTTTATTTCCTGACTTGCATCACTACTTATTTCTTCGTAAGGGTGCAGGTATAGGGCACGCTGGTCATGTCGAGGACAACGGTATATGTACCGGCTGCCACCGGTATGTTCGGGCCACCGGCCTCAAGGCGATTAAGCTCGCCTCCAAGGTTGGCATCCCAACCGTGATTTACGCGGAATTTGAAGTCCGTTGCATCGTTGGCAGTAATTTCAGCTGTCCATTTCAGACCTTTCTCGCTCGGGGTCATTTCAATGTCGTCGTTCCAGTTGCCGTTAAGGCCGATAACGCCGATAACATCTACATGCCACATAGCCATTGTAAGGCTATTCAGGTTTGCGCTAACCCACCACAGACCTGCGGGCTCAGTCTTGATATTCGAGCCGCCGGGGGTAAGAACGCCTCCGTCGAGACCCCAGTTCATGCTCCAGTCGGTTGTGGCGCAAAGTTTGAACTCACCTTCAGCCGCTCCTTCGTCACCCGTGATTGTCACGCCGAAATAGTTGGCGTAATCGCTGGTGTAAAGGCACTGGCTTGCTGTCTGGCTCCAACCATTGCCGCTGCCGGGGGTATAAAGCACCTCGAAGGCATATGTAAGGCTATACTCCTTGGTGAGCATATTGGCTGAGATGCGGTATTTTCCGGGCGAGGTGATGTCGCCTTCGCCACCAAGCGCAAGAGTGTTGGCACTTGAAGGACCGTAGCATTTGGCGGGATCCGGATTGGCTTTCTGTGATTCCGGAACAATCTGCCATTTGAATCCGGCACCTGCCTGAGCGGCGGTAACCTCAAAGATAAGCACGAAAGTCGGATCATCGTAGGGATGGATGTCACTATGCTCCATCTTGATATTTCCTGCTGTGCCTCCGAGATAATACGCACTCTCCACGTCGAGCTTCATATCCACCGGGGTAATGCTTACCTGAGCGGGCATATAGTAAAAGCCTTCGCCACCGAGGAGCGATTTCTGGTTTCCATTGAGCACATAGCCCTGGAAGCGGATGTACGGCTTCTGGGCTACGGGGGAATTCTTATACATCGACACCATTGCGTCCTCCAGCTCCTGTGCGGATACACTATAGACATTCTCGTTGGCGGATGTGGCCAGAGTAATGGCATTGTCGAAGCTCTCGCTGCCGGCAATCTGCATATCGAAAGCCACTTTCGCGCCAGCGGGCAGCGTATTGGCCTCATTCAGCACCAGCACAGGCACTGCGGCTGCGGTGTTTGTCTCAAGGTTGATTCCTGCAGTGGCTTCGGGAGAAAGGCTTACGGTGACGCCGTCGGCCGACATGATCTCCTGCTGGGAGCTTGTCTGGATCTTACCGAGGTCGCTCGTATCTTCGCACGAAGTGAAGCCGAGTGCTGCTGCAGCCATCAAAAATATTCCAAATTTTTTCATTTCGATTTGCTATTGGGCCGGAAGCCGGAGCCATGCCGGGCATTGCCACGGCTTCCGGAATGTTTTTGATTGTGATTACTCTTTGGTGAAAGTAATCTCGTTGCTGTTGAGATTCAGCGTCACTGTCACTTTGCCGCCGGTCCAGCCCGGAACAGTCCATGAGCCCTTACCGCCTACCACAACCTCATAAGGATTGCCATTTGCGAGAACATTGAGAGGGCTGTCGTCCTGCTGCGAACCGATGGAATTGCTATCCCAGTCGCCGAGCGCGGTATAGAAGCGGAACATGAAGGCGTCGGCCTCGATATTGAAGGTGCCGGTATAGATGTTCGAGCCATCTTCGGTCTCTACAACATACATCTTGTCGGAGTTGATATCCCAGCCGGAGGGTTGGCCGATGAGATATATCTTCTTTCCTTCGCTCTTCACCATATTGATGGTCTGATTCTTCATGTCGACGGTGATTTCCACCTTGCCGCCGGCCCATGAATTATCCTGCCATGCGCCCTTTCCTTTCTTGTCGCCGGTGTCGGTGCTGTAGAATATCGGGCCATTGTATACACCATCCTCATTGAAGCTGATGTCTACAGGATTATCATCATCCTGTGCGCCGATAGAGTAGCTGTCCCAGTCGCCGAGCTGCGAATAGAAGCGGAACTGGAACTTGCCGGCCTCGACAGGAACGATTCCGTAGTAAACTTTCGTACCGATACCCGTCTCATGCAGAACGATGTTCGATTCGCTGATGTTCCAGCCGTTGGGCTGACCTACAAGATAAATCTGGCCGGGAGCGGCGATAGGAATATACGAGCTTACCTTAATGTTGACTACATTTGAGAAGATCGAACTATAGTTGCAGTTGGGAATCCATGCGTGAAGACGCACGGCCACTTCCTTAGTCTCGCCGTTATAGTTATCCTCATCGAGTCCGTAGATGGCATTTACACCTTCCACGAACATATCGCCCGTAACGGTCATCTCCACGACAGTGAAGATAGGCTGGAGGGTATATACCAGAGGCAGTCCGTCAGCGCCGACGATTGCGTTATCGCCCTCAAGATTGCCGTTCTTTGCAGCTGCATCCCAGAGGTCGAAATCGGCTGCGGTCTTAGCCACCTGTACCTGATAATCGGGCATACATCCGAGGCCGTAGTTAGGCTGGGAGCATGTGAAGGTGATTTCGTTCAGGCTTTTGTTCGTCTCATCAGCACGGAATATGTAAGTCTGATCGGCCATTGGAGGCGTATTGAGATGGAATTCCGTCGGTTTTTCGAGACGCGGCTGCGTATCCTCCTTGCAGCCCGTAAGACCGAGTCCCAAGAAGAGAAGAAGCGTCGCTAATATCGATAATTTTTTCATTTTCTTCTTTTTGATTTAGATTAATACCCGGTGTTCTGAACCATCGAAGAGCCGTAAACCGCGGTCACGTTCGAGGGCAGGGGATAGAGATTACGGTAGTCGGCAAGCGGAGTTCCGTTGTAAACGCCGTTCTTCCAGTTCCAATTGTAACCGGATGTGAACTTGCCAAAGCGCACGAGGTCGGTACGACGTACGCACTCCCAATAAAGCTCGCGTGCACGCTCGTCGAGGAGGTTGTCGAGTGTGAAATCGATGGGAGCCCAAGCCTGGATACCGGCGCGGGCGCGCACATTGTTCACATACTCAAGTCCGACAGTCTTGTCGCCGGCACCACGCAGGGCACACTCGGCGGCCATCAGGTAGACATCGGCAAGGCGGATGAGCGGAAGGTCGGTGTCGGGCCATGTCGGCACTGTCTCCACAGTGTTGTCGCCATTCTTTACGCCGGCACGAGGAAGGGTGTTGTTCGGAGCCTCGGGATCATTGTTGTTCCAACGCGGCATGATGCCGTTCTCGTCGCATTTCAGGTTGGTGAATTTCAAGGGTACAAAGCCGCCGGTATAGTCATCGTAAACGGCATTTGTCAGCTTGAAGCCGGATTTGCTGGTGAGCCAGAGATATGTACGGCCATCGTTGCTGTTGCCATTGTTGAAATCGAATTTTTCAACAAACTGCTGACGGGCGTGCATACATCCCCATGCCGACTGAACGCCGTACCAGGTCTTGTTGCAGAATCCTTTGTCTAGAGGATCGCTTGCGGCATCCTTGATAGGTGCGAGGCAGAGGAAGGTAGTTCCGCCCCAGGGCTCTGTATATGTGTTGTGGTAAGGAACTCCCCACAGGATTTCGTTCTGTGCGGCCAATGCTCCGCCGGGCATAAACTTATCGTTGTTGCCGCAGAATACGGACAGATAGTCGTAGGCCAGACCGGTGTTGTTGAAACCACCTCCCTTATGACGGGCGATGATGTTCTGGGCGTGTGCCCAGCATTTGTCGTAAGCCGGAGTGCCAGTCCATACCTGAGAGTTCAAATAATAGCGGCAGAGAAGAGCCTCCACTGCATCCTTGCCGATGCGGCCGTAAACCACCTTAGAGCCATTCATCTCGTCGGGCCATTGCTGTAGCACCTCCTCAAGGTCGCCTACTACTTTATCGAAGAGAGCCGCGCGGCTTTCAGCCTGCTGCGGAACTTCGCCGTAAGCCATGTCATCCCATGCGATAACGCCGCGACCCCAGAGGTCGATCACGTTATAGTAGCTAAGGTCGCGGAGGGCCCTGGCTTCGAGGATAAACTGATCGATCTCGGCCTGTGAGATGGCGTTTGCACCGTCACCTCCCACGGGAATTCCGTTGGCGCTTGCATTGCGTACAAGGCGGATGAAATCGTTGCAAATTGCGATATGGGTGTAGAAACGGGAGTAGATACCATATACCACCACGTTGTCGGAACCCCAGTTGCCCTGCACGAGGTCGGGCACGCCGGCATCCTGATATACCCACATACATTCGTCGGTCGGGAACTCATTGAGCATGAACAGACCGCGCGACCACTGCGATGTACCACCGTCAAGACCCTTGATGTCGGAATCACCGTTGGGGCCGCCCTGTCCGGACACTGCAAGACCCATATAGCACTTGGCCATTACCTCACCCACATACATACGCGGGTTATCTTTGAAGGTGGGCGCCTGGATCACTGAAGGATCCTTCGGAAGCTGATTGAGGTCGTTAACGCAACCCGTCAGGAGGCCACTACCCACCAGAAGCGCGCCGCCTAATATGATCTTATTAAATATAGATTTCATAATATTCTCCTTGAATGATTAGAATGTGGCGATAAGACCGATGGTTACGCTGATAGGACGCGGATAGGTCGAGCTGTCGATACCGCTGAACACCTCCGGGTCGATACCCTTGTATTTCGTAATCACGAACGGATTCTGTACCGCACCGTACAGACGGAGACGGAGCCATTCTTCCGACATCTCGCCGAAGTTCCATGTATAGCCCACGGTGATGTTGTCGCAACGCAGATAGCTTGCATTCTCCAGATAGTAGTCCGAATAGTATTGCTGGCTGGTGAAGTAGACACCGTCGTTCCTTACAACATTGCGGAGTGAGCTGTTCTGGTACGTTCCGTTGAGGTATGTACGGCCGGCGCGCACGTTGTTGTACATATAATTGCCGATCGATGCGCGGAGCTGGATACCGAAGTCCCAGTTCTTCACGTTGATGGAGTTGTTCCATGCGAGCGTGACTTTCGGATCTTTCGAGTGCTTGAAGATAAGGTCTTCGGAGTTGATCTGGCCGTCGCCGTTCTGGTCGACATATGCACCCTCGATAGGCTTTCCCTCCTGATCGTAGATCTGCTCATAGAGAAGGAATGTGTATGCAGGATATCCTACCTTGTGAGCCTGGCAGGTATTACCCGTGGCTCCGATTCCGCCCAGAGGTACATAATAGTTGGGGTCGCTTGAAGCATTCAGCTTGGTGATCTTGTTCTGGTTCCAAGCCACATTGAGGCTGGTGTTCCAGGTCACACTCTCGGTCACTACGGGCTTGGCACCGATTGTGGCCTCGACACCGATGTTGCGGAGCGAGCCGACGTTCTGGGTCATCTCGTTGGTGGTGGCGGCTCCGGGAGCGACTGTTACAGTTGCAAGAAGGTCCTTTGAGTCGCGGAGGTACCAGTCGAGGGCCAATGTGATGCGGTTGTTAAGCCATCCCATGTCGAAGCCCACATTCCATGTGGTGGTTGTCTCCCATTTCAGGTTGGGATTATAACCGGCTGGATAGAGGGTATAACCCACGATTTCATCGCCTACGTTATAAAGGCCGGTGTACATATTAGGATAATAGCTACCCTGCTGGCTCTGTACGTAAGTGGCCATATAATCGAAGTAGCCTCCCACCGACTGCTGACCGGTCTGACCCCAGCCGAGACGGAGCTTGAACTCGTTCATCTTGTCGCTTGCGCCCTCGAAGAACGGCATATTGTTGATCTTCCATCCAAGGGCTACTGACGGGAAGAGACCCCAGCGGTTGTTCTTGGAGAAGCGGCTCGTACCGTCGTCACGCAGTGTGAAGGTGAGGAGGTAAGTATCCTTGAATGAATAGTTCAGACGTCCGAAGAATGAACAGAGGATAAGGTTACCGGAGTTCCAGCGATAGAACGGAGTATATGTAGTTCCGATGCGGTCCTTGGTAGCGGGGTTAAGAGTCAGGATGTCGCCCGTGGATGAGGGAAGGAGGAAACCTTCGCTGGTGTACATATTACCGGTGTTCCAGCCCTGAGAGTCGAAACGCTGGTATGAGTAACCGGCCATCACGTCAAGGTTCGAGTAGATTGCATCAAACTCTTTCTTATAGTTTACATAGAAATCAAGCAGAGTGTTGCGACGGAGTTCCCAGCTCTTATAGCGGTAGGCAGCACCATCCTTCACGTTGTTGTTCCATGCTGTCGGCGAGTTCTGCTTCGTGTCTATAACGTTGGTCGACTTGCTCACGTCGTATCCGAGGTTCAGGTTGAAGTGAAGGTCGGGGAGGAAATGAAGCGCGTAGTCGAGCTGGAGGTTACCGTTGCTGCGGAATACGTCGGCGATGTTTTCACGGTCGGTAGCCTTGGCAAGCGGATTGATGATACCCTGGTCGTTGAAGTCATTGCCCGAGGTATTCGTATAATATCCGTTATAGAAATATTTGAAATTGCTGTTGCCCGAAGGGATGTTCGACCATACCGGAGCTGTCGGATCCATCTGGATTGCATCGCCCGTGCAGCCTTCGTCGGTGAATTGGTTGCGGATATAATAGCCTTTAACGTTGGCATACACCTTGAGAAGGCCTCCGAAGAATTCGGGGGTAAGGTTGAAGCCGGCTGTGACACGCTGCATCTGTGAATCCTTAAGGATACCATTGTTCATGGTGTAGGATGCCGATACGCGGTAGGGAAGGAATCCGGCCTTGCCACCGACGCTCAGGTTATAGTCATGATTGAACGAGGTGCGGAGAATCTGATCCTGCCAGTTGGTGTTGGCTGTTCCGAGAGCGTGGGCTGCGTTGGAATCAGCACCCCAGGTCTTGATGATGAGGTCGCGGAATTCATCGCCGTTAAGCACGCTCCAGCTCTTGCGGGCTGTGTTTACTGTGAAGTTAGCAGAGAAGTTTACCTGCGGCTTGCCACCCTTACCTTTTTTGGTGGTGATGATGATCACACCATTGGATGCACGCGAACCGTAGATGGCCGTAGCAGAGGCATCCTTGAGGATCGTCATTGACTCGATATTGTCGGGAGCGATCATGGCAAGCGGGTTGGCCATACCGTTCACGCCGTCGTTGCTCAAAGGCACACCATCGAGCACGATCAGAGGATCGTTGGAGGCGTTGAGCGACGAACCGCCACGGATACGGATCGTAGCACCACCTTCAGGACTACCTCCGGAGGGGGTTACAACCACACCCGGGCTTGCGCCGACGAGAAGATCCTGTGCCGATGTTGAGATTCCGGCGTCGATGTCGTCGGGAGTCACCAGGGCTACAGAACCCGTGGCATCCGATTTCTTGACGCTACCGTAACCGATTACCACGGTCTCGGCAAGCATCGTGGCGTTTTCCTTCATCACGATGTTGAGATGTTTCTGACCGTTGACCGGCACTTCCATAGGGTCGTAGCCTACATAGCTGACAACCAGAGTAGCGTTCGGCTGTACCGTCAATGTGAAGTTACCGTCGAGATCGGCGGCCGTTCCATTAGAGGTACCCTTTTCGATAACGGTCGCCCCTATGAGATCTTCTCCATGCTCGTCGGCCACATGTCCGGTGACTGTGATCTTCTGAGCCACGGAGGGAAGTGCAAGCGCCAACAGCATGGCCATTGTCGCCCATAGCTTCCGGTTCAGATGAAAACATAAGTTCTTCATGCAGGAATAAGATTTAGTTGTACATTGGGTTTATTTTGAATTTCTAACAGAGTTATTGCATATTTTTAGCACAATATTCCTATTTTGATTATCTTCAACCTGTTAACACACGTCCCCACGCCCGCCTACTTTCCTCGGAAAGCATGGCAGTCCAAATGCAGTTACAAATATACTAATTTGTGATACGAATTTTTAACTATATTTGACACCTTAACATTGTTAATTAACAATTTTAACATTTATTATAAGAGCCTCCGCCCTCCCTTTTACGCATTCAAAGGCCACGCCGATAATACGCGCCGGCGCACGGACAGAAGATTCACTCCTATAATAAGGAGTGTAAGCGCAAGCCCGGCGAGGGGTGCGATCCATGAGGCACCCGCCATCGACCCGAGCCCCGTGAGTGACCCTATGTAGAAGGCACGAAGAAGAACCACCGCCACTATCGAGAGTAAAAATGCCCCGGCCGACGCAAATATCACCAGAAGCATATACGGACGCCCTACCCAGGCCAGCGGATAGCCGAGCTGAAGGAGCTTATGCAGCACAATCCTGTTCTTCTCCATAATCAGGGATATGGAAAGCATCAGGATGAAAAAGCTCAGCAACGTAATCACGACGCCGATTATCATCACTATTCCCGTTATCACTTTCAGCAGAAATGCCGCCTGAGATGCGGTTTTATCGCCCGCGGCTTCCCATCCATGCTCATCTAGCCAGGGGGCGATGGCCACATCGCCGGGACTGCTCACATCCACAATCAGCCGAGACGGTGCTTTCTCTTGGCCGTCCCCCAGACGCGCATTGGCATCCTCCATGAAGCCGGATGGCACTAAAATCGTGTTCAGACGATTGGAATAGCCGGCCACATAGCCTAAACATTGCTCCGTCCTGCTTCCGTCCTTGCTCGACAACCGGAGAGTAAGAGGAATGCCGCTCATCACCCCTTCCGACATCTGTGGAAGCCCGGCCGACGCCGCGAACCCGAAATTATAGAGCGTGAGATAGTCTTTGGGAATAATCACGGGGACGCTTTCCTGGCCCGGCCGCCATACCCATTTATTCTTCGGGACATCGACAAATTCATCAGGAATAGCCTCAAAGAACATCTCTGTCGACATTGATCTGTTGGCGCCACCGACGGATGCCGAGACGCGGAAATCGTTGGCCCGGAAGGTGCCGACGTTCCTTACCCACGGCTGCTGCCGAAGCTCGGCTATCTCAGATTCGGAGAATCCTTCCGTCGAACCCCCAAATAGATTTTCCGAGGTCACTTTTTTATTGAGCACCATATAATCCGTGTCGATAAAGCTCCCTTCGGCTTCCCATATCCCGCGCGCATCGAGATAGAATTGCAACGCCCCGACCACTATGGTAAGCCCGATGAAATTCGACACTATGAACCCCGCCACACGTGCGGCTGAAGTATTTTTTCGGAGAAGTCGACTCACAAGACTCATAACCGCAAGACCTTATCATATTCAAGGGCAAGATGATTGCCCACACTCGTAGATATTATCCCGGCCCCTTGCCTGCGTGCTTCCTCTGCGATAAGCCGGGCGGCGATCCGGTTGTTGGCTTCATCGAGATGCGACACCGGCTCATCAAGCAATATAAAATCGAAAGGCTGACATAAGGCTCTCACTATGGCGAGCCGTTGCTGCTGGCCTATCGACATTCTTCCCGCCGGATAATCGCGCCTGCCTCCGATGCCGAGGCTTTCGAGCATCTCATCGATGCGTGATTCCGTAAGGTGATCGGTAAGACTGTTTTTCAACCGTATATTCTCCAGAGCCGTCAATTCCGGAAATAAAGCGAGGTCCTGGGGAAGATAGGCCAACGAAACGGCGCGAAGACGCTGCCATTCGCCGATAGAGAGGGTGCCGGCGTCGCGGCCATTGAAAAGCAGCGTGCCTTCGTAATCCTTACGCGACCCGAAGATATAGGAACACATCGACGACTTGCCACCCCCGCTGGCAGCTTCCACCAGCACAAACTCCCCGCATCGGAAGACCACATCTCGTTTCCATATCTCTGAATCCGGAATATCTTCCGAATGAAAAACAGCCGGCAACATCCCCCGGAGCTCGATGCGCTCCAGGGGATGTTCTTGCTGTCGGATTTCTTTATCCCTGGCCATCCGGCATCAATGAGCTGCCTTTGCGCAACTCTCTTTCACAATAGTCTCAAGAAGGTTGACTTTCGGATCATCGCCGAAAGCCTTCAACTTCAGCCCTACGCTGCCGTCGGAGGGGACGAGAGTCATCGAAACGCTCTTTACCCCTTTCATATGGCTGGATGTAGCGGTGGTGGACACTCCGGCATACGCTCCCTTAAGAGGGGCTGCCAGCTCGGGAAGCGGCGCTTTGCCGGTAACTATGCCTTTCTTCACATATATCATCTTGCCCTCTTTCGAGGTAGTGCCTAACGATCCGAGCATCTTCATAAGGTCGGAGGTGTTCTCGCCATCGGTCTGAGCCACAAGATTGTAGTCCTTATTATCCTCGCCTGCGATTACGGCCACAGTGCCGTCGATGGGCGAAAGGGCTTCAAGATAGATTTTAAACAACGGCTGCGAATCAAGCTGCTCCTTTATTTTTTTAATCAGCTTCTGGGGAATACTCACCGCCACGACCGACGCGCATTTGTCGCCCAGCGTCTCGATGGCCGCCATATCCAAAGCCTGCGCAGGCAGAAGGAATTTAGCACCTTTGCCTTTCGAATCGAGAACACGCACGGATGCTTCGGCCTCATCTTTCTCAAAATTCATGGTATATGTCACGAATCCGGCATCCTTGAAGCACATTTCGATAAGCATCTTCGCCTGTGCATTCTGAGAGAAGGAGAGATCGGCCACATTCATAAGTCCGCCGAGGTCGCCCCAGCCCTCTACATCTGATTTTATCTCAAGCAGAGGCTTTGAGTAATCGCTTGAAAGGAAACTCTGGGTCTCGCTTAGTGAAACATATTTGCGTACCTCGGATGCATCAATCTCCGAGCGGCCGGAGAGCACCAGCCAGTAACGGTTGTCCTTTACAGCCACCGTGCCGCAGACCTGCACGCCGTCCTGCTCGGTAAATTTCTCACCCATCTCCTTTTCTACTGCCTTGATAAAGGAATCGGTGCTTTTCAGAAGGCCTGAATTATAGGTTGTATATCCATCGGTAAAAAATATCGTTACTGAAGGATCGATGCCGCTCTCATTATTCATCAGCATCTTCAGGAAATACCATTTCTTGTCATTTACGTTGCATGTTTGGAGGGCGTTGACAATCCCCGGGGAGGGGGTCACGGAGCCATCGCTCACCTTGCAGCCACTTTTTTCAAGAAGATTTTGCAGATTGGCCACAGTCACCATAGATGCCGACGAAGGGACGCTCTTGAGGAGTTCTTCCGAACTGGCGCTGTCGTTGCCCTTACAGCCGGGAAGGAGAAGCAGCAGGGCCGCTATCGACATCAGGAGATACTTCTTCATAGTCATATCATTTCAGATTAATGTGTGTTGACATTTTCTTTTACGGCTCGCGGAGTCCTGAAAAAGCGTAGGGCGTCCTCACGAACGCCCTGCAGTTGTCATTGTTGTTATTATTCGAGTGGGTGGAGATGGATTCGAACCACCGTAGGCGTAAGCCAGCAGATTTACAGTCTGCCCCATTTGGCCACTCTGGTATCCACCCGGCCGTTTTCGGATGCAAAGTTAATATATTCCCTTAAATATTGCAAATTAATTTTAAAAGATTTACGCAAAGGATTTACCTGAGCATCCCTTCCCAATAAAATCCTTCACCCAATAACCAAAAACCTAAAACCTACAACCCAAAACCAAAAACCATCCCAATTATGGATTTTTCATTAAAAATGATTAATTTTGCACACAGAAAAGTACGCGGAAGCGTTATAAAAATACACCTTATTCAATATTCCCCCCATATTATAAGGTGATTTCAACGGAAGAAACACAAAAGAAAGATAGATCAAAAACCCAATTTTTATTGTTATGGCAACATTAGACCTGTCACAGTACGGCATCAAGGATGTAAAGAAAATCATCCACAATCCAAGCTACGACGAATTGTTCAAGGCAGAGACCGATCCAAGCCTTGAAGGTTATGAAAAAGGTTATCTCACCGACCTCGGTGCGGTAGACGTGTTCACGGGCGTTTATACCGGCCGTTCTCCTAAGGATAAATATCTTGTAAAAGATGATGTGACCGAGGATACCGTATGGTGGACCTCCGATGAATACAAGAACGACAACAAACCCATCACCACCGAAGTATGGGATCACCTGCGCGAGACAGCCGTAAAGGAACTCAGCGACAAGACTCTTTATGTTGTCGACGTATATTGCGGTGCCAACAAGGCTACGCGCATGAACGTGCGCTTCATCATGGAAGTGGCATGGCAGGCCCATTTCGTGACCAATATGTTTATCCGTCCCACCGAGGAGGAGCTGAAGGACTTTAAGCCCGATTTCGTGGTATTCAATGCCTCGAAAGCCAAATGCGAGAATTATAAGGAGCTGGGACTCCATTCTGAGACTGTGGTAGCGTTCAATATCAAAGAGCGCGAGCAGGTGATCATCAACACCTGGTATGGCGGCGAGATGAAGAAGGGTATGTTCTCCATGATGAACTATTTCAACCCTCTCCGCGGCATCGCATCGATGCACTGCTCGGCCAATACCAATATGGACGAGACTTCAACAGCCATTTTCTTCGGTCTCTCAGGAACAGGCAAGACTACCCTCTCTACCGACCCGAAGCGCAAACTCATCGGCGACGACGAGCATGGATGGGACGATGAAGGCGTATTCAACTACGAAGGTGGCTGCTACGCAAAGGTGATCAATCTCTCTAAGGAGAATGAGCCCGACATTTATAACGCCATCACCCGTGATGCTCTCCTTGAGAATGTTACGGTAAATGCTGAAGGTGTATGCGATTTCGCCGACAAGAGCGTGACGGAGAATACCCGCGTATCCTATCCTATTTACCATATCAAGAACATCGTTAAGCCAGTGTCGAAGGGCCCGGCTGCAAAGCAGGTGATCTTCCTTTCGGCCGATGCTTTCGGCGTTCTTCCTCCCGTGGCTATCCTTAGCACCGAGCAAGCAAAGTATTATTTCCTCTCCGGCTTCACCGCAAAACTTGCCGGCACCGAGCGTGGCATCACAGAGCCCACCCCGACTTTCTCCGCTTGTTTCGGCCAGGCTTTCCTCTCGCTGCATCCTACAAAATATGCCGAGGAACTCGCCAACAAGATGGCTGCCAACGGCGCTAAGGCTTATCTGGTGAACACCGGCTGGAACGGTACAGGCAAACGTATCTCGATCCCCGATACACGCGGCATCATCGACGACATCCTGAACGGCGACATCGAGAAGGCTCCCACGAAGGTGCTTCCTTACTTCGATTTCGTGATTCCGACCGAACTCCCCGGCGTTAATCCCGAGATTCTCGACCCGCGCGACACATACAAGAACCCCGAAGAGTGGGATGAGAAAGCCAAGAAACTTGCCCAGATGTTTATCGACAACTTCAAGAAGTTTGAGACCAACAAGGCCGGTAAGGAGCTTGTAGCCGCAGGCCCGCACATCTAATCAGCGAATCAGCAACATTCAATCAGACTGATTGAGCATAATCCATAGAGAGCCGGAGCAATCGCCCCGGCTCTCAATCTTTAGTCTAAATTACTACAATTAGGGATTATAACTATCGATTATGCACCAAGTGGGCGGGTCAGCTCGATTACCTGGCAATCACGCATATCCGAGCCATCGATAGTGAGAAGTACCAGTGTCCTTACCTTATGCCATCCTTGATAGCCGGCCGCACCGGGATTGATATGCAGCAGGTCGAGGTCCTTGTCGTACATTATCCGCAATATATGCGAATGGCCATCGACCATCAGTTTTATCCTTTCATCAGCAAGGAGTTTTTTAATCCCTTTGCTCCACTTTCCGGGATAGCCACCTATATGCGTAAGAAATACCTTGACACCCTCGACCTCGAAAATATCCACTTCCGGGCATTTCCTCCTCACCGCCCCGGTGTCGATATTTCCACACACGGCCCTTACCGTGCATATTTCCGAGAGCCGGTCGATTATTGCCGGGTCTCCCACGTCGCCGGCGTGCCAAATCTCATCGCAGCCGGCGAAATGAGTGGCAAACCGCTCATCCCACAGTCCATGCGTATCGCTGATAATACCAATCCTTTTCATCACTTCTTTTAATAATGGAACGAGCTGCCACCAAGAAATTCGCGAAGCAGAGATGTTGGGGGCACCTGATCCGGCGGAATCGACAGGAAGTAGGCAAGGAAATCAGCCAATCGTCGTGCCTTAGGATAATGCGTATCTGACGCAGGCACGCTTCTCAAGAGGGGCTCCAGGTAATCCTTCATCACGCCCAGTTCGAAAATCAATGATGAATTAAAAGTGGCGTCAGCATTCTCTTGATAAGGGAAAATCCATTTTTCCTCTCCCCGGCGCACGGATGCCCAGCGTGCGAGTGTGGCCGCCGGATTTGTGCCGCGATATTTATGGTCGCGGATCATGCGGCGGAGCAACCGGTTGTCGGAGGTCGAAATCCAGTTATGGTTGTCGAGCCGCAGGGATGTGAGCGCAGAGACGTATACCTTATACAATTCAGCAGCAGGCACGGATGCAGTCAATTCAGGATTGAGTCCGTGAATGCCCTCTATCAGCAACACATCGTCAGCTTCAAGCCGCAATGGTTTTTGCTTCTCTATACGCCGGCCATATTCAAAACTATAGGTAGGCAAATTCACTTCTTCACCCCGCAGAAGTGCATTAAGATGCTCATTAAACAATTCAAGATCCAATGCATAAAGCGACTCGAAGTCGTATTCGCCGTTTTCATCGCGCGGCGTTTGCTCCCGATCTACAAAATAATCATCGAGCGATATCATCTTAGGACGCATCATGTTGGTGCAAAGCTGAATGCCAAGCCGCTTGCAGGTAGTTGTCTTGCCCGACGACGACGGGCCGGCCAATAATACTATTTTCGCCTCTCCGCGTTTGTGCCTGCGGGCAATGTCATCGGCTATGCGGCCCAACAGCTTACTGTGCATGGCTTCGGCAACATTGATCAGTTCTGCCGTCCTGTCTTTTTCCACTTCGGCGTTCATCTGCCCAACACTGGCCACACCTATCACTTTGTTAAATTCAAGACTCTGACGGAATGCGCGGTACATCTTTGCCTGCTTCACGGGGAGAATGGCCCGCGACCGATCATTGGGATCCGGCCCTAACAGAAGCATTCCTCCCCTATATGGCCTTAGATCAAAAACGCTGACTTCCGATGTGGTCTGCGCCAATGGCCCGATATAAGTATCCGCGAGCCCATCAAGGGTATAGTAACCTACTTCTTCCGGCCCTGTCTGCGTGAGTACCTGCACTTTTTCAGGCAGGTTCTGGCGTGTAAACATTTCAATTGCCTCCCATCGGCTACAGACTCTCCTTTCAATAGGCAATGAGGCATGCGTAAGCTCGCGCATCTTACGTTTTATTGAATCTACTGTGGCCGCCGTTATCTCCACCGGTTCTGTCTCGCCTTTGAACAAGCGACACAACTGACCGTTGGAAATGGAATGCTCCATGCGCAATGTCAATCCGGGACACACCTCCGTAACGGCCTTATATAATATCATCGTCAGGCTTCGGATATACTGGTACCGGCCTTCGCTCGTAGTTATATCTATCTTCATCTCACCTTTCATTGTGGGGTTATATTTTGCCTTTAAGCATTATTTTATATATATATTGTGCATCTTCATGCACCAAACAGCAACGCGATCGCTTTACTCCCGGAATCCATATTATTTCTCCTGACTTCTTATGCACCACTATCCTCATTTCTCTTTTTTCCAAGGCCGTAAGCCCGGCATCCCTCATCACATCGGCCACAAGGCTGCTCCCTTTCATCCCTAAGGGTTTAATCCGGTCGCCTTTACGAGGCTTACGCGCAATAAAATCTTCCGGAGAATCAGAAATCCACAGCATTTTATTTGTCCTATCCTGCTTCAGCGCTGCCCATATCGAATCTGAAACCTTTATTTCCTTAACGTCGAAGAGTTCTTGCACATCTTCTTCCTCATCTCCTGAATCCGGCGACCATGCAACGAATTCTAACGCCTCTGCAGTGCTAACCACATCTCCCCCTGATGCCTGCCAATGCTTTCCCGGCTTCAGAGAACCATCTTCTATATGCTCTGATATCTCATGCGCGCAATGATGTGGAAGGCCTATCCGCCTCCCCCAGCGATGAATTATCCATTCAGAATGCGGAGCCGCCTGGATGGTGGCATAGGTCAACCTGCCGCCTTGAGATTGCCAATCTCCAAGCCATTCCCTTTCAGCATGCGCCACCACAGCCTCCTCGATGCGCATATTCCGGATTGTCGTCGTGACTGCCTTTCGCAATCCTGGCCACCGGGTCTCTGCAAGTGGCAACAATTGATTTCTGATAAAATTACGCTTCACGTCTGATTCAAGATTCGTGGAATCAGTGATAAAATCCTGATTCAGCTTTTTCAGGAATTCCAATATCTCCACCCTGAAGACGCTAAGGAGCGGACGGAGAATCTCGCCCGTATCCGGCAACATCCCCCTGAGTCCCGATATGCCGGCCCCCCGGAAGAGATTCAACAGCAACGTCTCTATATTATCATCAGCATTGTGAGCCACGGCGATGCGGGCGCAGCCGTATTTCTCTTTAAGCCGGCGGAATTCAGCATATCGAAGATTCCGACAGGCCTCCTCGAGTCCGACTCCGTGCCGGCGCATATAATCGACCACATCAAAATGCACCACATCCAACGGAACACCGCATACCTCACACAGCCGGATACAGAACTCCATATCCCGGTCGCTTTCAGACCCGCGCAGATGGAAATTGCAATGCACGGCATGGACCTCACATCCTGCCAGCAGCAACCCTCGGAGCAGAGCCGTGCTGTCGGCACCCCCGCTGAATCCCAATAGCACTCCCCGGCTGCTTATTTCCGGAGAAATCCTGAACTTTTCCTCAAATGCCATATCTCTCAATGATTCACACCGCACCGGCGGCTCGGTGGGCCGAAGTAGCTGTAGACATCATCATCAGGATTAATCACAATTTTCTCCAACACTATCTCCGGATCAATCATGGAGAGCCGCATTGTATGAGTCCGATCCTGCTTTACCGGCATCCTGACTACCAACCATCGCATATTGTCGAAGATTTCATTACGCATCCCGCGCCTTGTGCCTTTAAGCGTGAGAGGAGTGGTGGGAGGTAAGGGTTGAAGCACCTTTGAGCGAGCGAGGTTTTCGGGAGTATATTCTGCGAATGTATCAATAAAACCTTCACGGGCATCTATCGTTTTCATTCCCAAACCATCCATCTCGACACCCAGCCGGAGTCCACGCGCCGGATTTATATCCTGCGTCGGAAGAATCCCGATTGCTATCGTCACGCTATCCACATCCATCAATTCAAAATCATATTCCAAAGCGGCACCACCTCCGGGGCTCGATGGCGCACACACGTCATTTATGCCCATGCACCCGTCGCCGCGGCCAAGATCGGGGAGCAGAATCCATGATGTCGGACCTGCCGGCAGATTTCTGTCGTAATCCATGGCCGCTATACCAAATTCCGCAGTGCGCCTCTCAGCGACCGTTTCTTTTTTCACTTCGGAGGAATCCACATACCGGAGTTCAGGCAGAATGTTCCTTTCAGGCATAAACCACTCCTTATAACCGATATGCTTGTCCTGCATCATGCCGTCCCATTTACCACCCGACATTTTTTTGTTGTAATATTCGGATAATATGGAGTCGCGTTCGAATAATTCTTTCGCTACCCGGGCATATTCATTGGCCCTTGGATCGCCAAGCGAGGCATAATGATGATTCTTTGTTACGGCATTATAAAGACGAGCCACTCCGGCCGATGCCACAGCCGGATAATATACCAATTGATAATACGCGTCCTGCATTTCCGGAGAAATCTGCTTCCTCACCTTCTCAGCCTTTTCCTCCAAAGCGAGCCATAGGGAATCCGTCCGCTCTACTTCATTATAATTCTCGACGCTGAATATGCCGGGCACCTGTACCTCCGCCTTTCGCCAGAGATTGTATTTAGGATATTCGGCCAATATCTCGGCAATCTCAGTGCTCTGTCGGGAGCCGAATATCTTCTCGGCCCATCTGACCAGATATTCTTTTTCTTCACCGGGGGTGATGGCTTCCGGATCCCATGCATAGCTCATGATAAAATCTATCGGCAGTTCCTTCGGCTTGAGATCGCCTACATTCACAATCCATATTTCATCGATGCCCGATTTATACGCCAGACTCAGCTGCTCACGCAATTTCGGCAGCGGAGAGGTATTTACCCAGCGATCGTTCCAAGGCCCTCCGTTCATGTCTATATGGTAATACAATCCGTAGCCACCTCGCCGTTTAACGGGAGGTGCGGTTCGCCTGATATAACCCCAATTATTGTCGCAGAAGAGTACGGTCACATCTTCCGGTACGCTAAACCCTGCATCATAATATCTCTGCACTTCCGTAAAAACCGCCCACAATTGCGGAACGCCGTCGGGCGAGCCGTAGACATCACCTATAATCCCGCGCTGGCCGTCGATAACATCACGCAACACTCGCATATTTTCGGCATCGTCACCTCTGCCCATCGCCACATCGCCATCGCCCCGCATACCTATCGTGACTATGTTTTCATATTTCTTATTCCGTTGAAGCCCTTCATGGAAAAAGCGGTCAAGATTCTTCTTGTTGGTGGAATAATTCCAGTCGCCCACCGAATCTTTGCGATATACATACTCCTTATGGGCACGCATCATAGGCTCATGATGACTCGTGCCCATCACTATCCCGTATTCATCGGCAATCCGGGGACTCTCCGGATCGTCTTCGTTAAATCGGGAGTCCCACATCGCCGGCCACATATAATTGGCTTTCAGACGCAATAACAATTCAAATATCGAGGCATAGAGATGGGAATTGACACCTCCGTAGTAATTGGTGGCCCACCCGCCGAAAGATGGCCACTCATCATTGATGAAAATACCTCGATATTTCACCTTGGGAGAGGGTTGCACGATCCGGCCTCCGCAATATTTAATTTCATCAGAATGCTTAACGGGGACATCTGCCCAGAAATGCCATGGAGAAACCCCGATTCGGTTGCTTATCTCATAAATACCGTAGATAGTGCCACGCTTATCGCTCCCCGCTATCACCAGATTGCCGTCGACCACATCGATTATATACGCCTCCCATTGGCCGCGGATAGATTCTATGTTAAGCCTGCCGGATGCCGCTAATGAATCTATCAACGCCGAACGCCCGATCGTGCCTGCTATGATTTTTCTGCCTCCATTTATGCCATCATGGCTCAATTCAGCATTCTTGCCAGTCACCTTCCCAATGTCGCCGGCAAGATTACTTGCGGCTATCTGAACCCCTTTCCAGTCGGCCGAATCTGTGACTATGTCTGCTAGGCGCCCATCCCGGGCAATCGTAAATGCCGGTTCCGTATTCACATTGCATGGAGCCGGTCGTAAATTCGGGCTTAGGCCGCCGCTCCATGCCGGAATCGACATGGCATTCAGCATGAGCAGGAAAGATATGAAAATTGATTTATCGGTTATCATAATCCCCATTATCGTTATAGTCTACAAATATAAGCAAAAATACGCTATTATCTATCTCTCACGAAAATAAAAAAGCATCCGGCATGGTTTTTCAATTTCCATTCATAGTAAGCTGGAATGCCTTGCGTGGCGTGCCGTCACAACATATTATTATCCCGCAGTATTTAAAACCCCTTGAGGCAATCCACCCCAGCATTGGAGTGTTATCCTCATGCGTATCAACTCGAATGTCCATTCCTTTCGATCTACAGTAGGCCAGACACGTATCGGCTATCCCTTTCGCATCCGGCAAGCCCGCAATGCGGTGGATTGTGCCATAAGGGTCATCATTCAACCATTGGCCATCGATATCTTCATATGTAGGATCCTTGCCCGTTACGAATGTGAATGCACCGACAATCCTCCCATCATCTTCCTGCACAACAAAACCTGACTCCGACAAGATGTCTTGCATTATCACGTCAGGCGAAGGATAGCCATTGGCCCATTGCGTAAGATTCCCGGATTTCCTCATGCGTTGCCGGGCTGCGTCATATATATCCATAACGGTATCGATGTCTGCGGGCAGCATCGACCTTACTCTCCTGTTCCCGATTTCCATAGACAATTGTTTAGTTTGGTCTCCTCCGTCAATACTTTGTAAAAATCATATGCAAAATAACGCAATTTACATCTTTCCTCAAAATTATTCTGCCTCCATTATCTCTCGCAGTGGTGAGGCCACAACTATCCGGCATCCTCGTGGAGTTTTGCATTTTATTTCATTTTCTACATGACTTTCAGTTTTTTTGCTTATATTTGCACTCAGAATTATAAAGAATCTGACTCCGGCAACACTGTATAGCATATCCCTCAGCGCCAAGAGGCCGCAAGATGAATGCGTCAGCACGGCCAACCAACACCTCCCTCCCATGCGCAGGAATAATCCCGATGCGAACTCATTCCCGGTTCCGAACATCATACTTAAGATCGGCGCGACGTATTCGGACATAGATATGTCAGTGCCAATCGTAAGCACAATCACAGCCACTTTCACTTATGATGAACTGCAAGGGAAGAAGTCGATTTCTACTGAACTGCCGGATGTCGGCACGCTCGACATATTGAGCCTGTCGCCCGGCCATATCGATGTGAAATGGCATGATGAGGCTTTCTCATTAGATCTGGGTGAGGTGGCTTCGTCCGAAGAATATGGAATCGATGATCCCGACTCGAGCTATGAAGGAAGCAGCATAATAGTGGAATATGCCGACATCTCCGACTATAAACATACCCTCGAGCTTGTCGATTCCATCACATTGGCACCTCCGGAACCCTCGGGCTACGAAGATCCGGCCATAACGCAGAAGAAAAAGATGGCGCTCTTCTATATCGACAATCTTATTGACAATGGTTACGACGAGCTTCTTGTGCTGAAGGCCCTGCTTGTAAGTTCCGACAATTGGGACGACTGCGAGGTGATAAGAAAAAAACCTTTCCGCAAAATAATGCGTGAGGCGCTGGAGATGGATTGCCTGGCCCCTGACAGTGAATTTGCATGGACCATCCTGGAGCTTGCCCTCACCAACAATGACTCTAAGGCTATCCTTAGCGAGCGCGTACTCAAGGAAATACGCAACCTCGCCAAAGCGGCAGCCGAAGCCGATAACGAACACGCCAAAACAATACTCACTTTAATCTGAAATTAGTATGGATAATTATATCCCAACGGGACAATACTGCTATGACATAGGGGGATTCTATGTATGTACCAACGATAAATATCTGGCCCGCATCTATTTCGATGCCATGAGGATCGTGAAGTTCGAGGGCAAAGGATCAAGTTGTTGGTACTATTGCCTTGATCTGCTCGTGTACCTTGATTATTATGCCGAATCAAAGGGTATACCCGAAGACAATGCAGAGCTGGCAGGCATCAAGCAATCTGTTTCGGATGTTCAGCCAACCTTACTTCACGATACGTATAGTCCTGAGCGAGACACTCCTATTATTGAATCTGCCATGCGCCGCCTCAACGATCTCGAGAAAGCATATGCCGATGCTCCGGCTCCCAATCTGCGCACTCCAGGCAAGGAGTTTCCCTTTAAGGAGGAGTACGCTAATTTTGAAACCGTTATCAACCGCATCAAGGAGATAGGCGACATTCACAAAAAGAGTGATCGGGCCATATATCCCGAAACTACTGAAGCCGAGGAAGAGGTGCTCCATTATGTTGACCTATATCTGGAGGAGGATCCGGAGATGTATGCCATCAAGGCGATGCTTGAGGCCAGCAACAATTGGGATACATTCGAGATAGTGCGTCCGGATCAATATCGCGCCATCCTCTTGGAAGGGATCGACAAAGGCGCTCTCGCTCCGGAGAATGCTTTCGCCTGGAGTATGCTTGGATTGGCAGCCCAATCCAACGACCCGCAGGAGTTCATGACCGACATTGACAGATATTATGATCTCCTCGCCACCGCCGTGGAACACGGCAACACTGATGCCCTCGATATTATGAACACCATCTGGGAACCAGAACAAATAATAGAAGAAGACTAAAAATGAAACCTATCCGCCTTATCCTATCCGAGCCATTTGAAAAACTTCCCTCCGGAGCCTCACGCTTCTGGGGCAACCCCGACCTTCCGGAAGGTGTGGATTATCCCACGTACGTCGATGATGAGGGAGACGATTATCCTTATGTGTTCATCTGCCAGATTAACCTCGCACAGGTAGCCCCCTACGACGTGGACAATCTTTTGCCACACGAGGGGATGCTCCTGTTCTTTGCAAAAATCGACCACTATCTGGGTCAGTTTGCCGCCACCGACTGCATCGGCGGATATATCTCGGAGCCGGATGCCGTGAAAGTATTATACTTCCCGTCGTGCGACAATTTGCGGGAGGTCGTGCTCATTGATGATGACGACAATCCGATTGCCCCGGAGGAACTGGAGGTCGCTTTCAGCCTTCAATTCCCGGAACTTTGCGATGACATAGCCCTTTTTGCCGAGCCCACCCACCGCCAATGGGAGACTTGGGACCATCCATATGAAGACTGGGAAATCCTCTTTCAAGTGGACTCTATCGCAGGCAAGGATTACAATCTTAATTTCATGGATTGCGGAGTGCTCGACTTCCTCATCTCGCCGAAAGATCTGGCTGCCCGGCGTTTCGACAACGTCCGTGGAATAGTACTTTCCACATAATTACTTTATGATATTATATATCAACAATATAATATTTTTAACCCGGAAAATAGTGCATTCTGCGGAGTCGAAATTCGGAAAATAGTGCATTCTGCGGAGCCGAAATTCGGAAAATAGTGCATTCTGGATAAATTATCCGGGAGAAAATGCGTTATATTATTAGTCTTGTTAACAATTTTTGAAACATTATTTGTAACAGCAGTAAGGTATAATAATATGGACAAACGCATTCTTGAAACTATTTTGAGTGATCAGGCCGATGAATTGACTCTCAAAAGAAACATTCGGTTTTGCCAAAGAAAAGAGGAAGATCTTATAGACCTTGACAGCCCTCAGGCTCAAGTAGTGATCGGGATTCGACGCAGTGGGAAATCAACCCTATGCTACAATGCGTTGACAAGAAAAGGCGTGAAATTCGCTTATGTCAATTTTGATGATGAACGCCTGCTGCATCTTAAAGGAGAAGATCTCAACGATGTGCTTGAAGTGCTGTATAAAATATATGGTGATTTCGACTACCTTTTTATAGATGAAATTCAGAATATTCCCGAATGGTTTGTATTCGTCAACAGGCTCCTCAGGAGGAATATGCATGTTATCATAACGGGGTCGAATGCAAAACTGCTGAGTGGAGAATTAGCTACGCATCTTACGGGGAGACATCATTCAATCACTCTTTATCCTTTTTCTTTTGAGGAATATTGCAAAATAAATAATATAGACATAGCCTCTAAATCTACAAAAGCAATTGCATCTCGCCGGGCAGCTTTCGATACTTACCTGAGTAAAGGAGGATTCCCGGAACTTCAATTTATTAAAAATGACAAAGAGTATGTAACAGAATTGGTGAACAACATTCTGACACGCGACATCGAACAACGTTTCAAAATCATACATAAATCTGGTTTTGAGCAGATGGCACACCATATGCTCAACATTGCACCTACATTAGCCGGAGAAAAAAACATCATCGGGGATTTCGGTTTTACGTCTCTCCACACAGCCAAAAATTACTTAAGTTATCTCAAGCAGGCATATCTGATGATAGGGCTTCACAAATATTCTGCTAAAAGAAAAATAAGAATATCGGGTGAAAAAATATATCCCGTGGATGTGGCTCTGATGAACAAAAGGGAAAATGCTTTCGCCGGTGAGAATCTCGGCTGGCGGTTGGAAACAATTGTCTATTTGTATTTGCTTAGGAAATATAAGAGCGCAGGCCACGACATATACTATTATGCCAATAAGACTTCAGAATGCGATTTTTTAGTTTGTGATGGACGTCGTACGATTCTTGCCATTCAGGTGGCTTATGACATATCTTCCCCCAAAACCAAAAAACGTGAAATATCCGGCCTTATTGTAGCGGCAAATCATACCGGATGCAGCAAGTTGCTCCTTCTCACAGACCACGACGAGGAGGATATAATAAAGGATGGATATGAAATCCGGATTCGCCCCGTGTTCGACTATGTGCTAACTTAACCTTCTATGATTTAGGGGAGTGTGAACCCGGCGATTTCACGCGTCGGCATACATGGCCTCGATCAACGGAGCGTAGTTGCGTGCCACGATCGGCCGGCGTACTTTCATCGTATTCGTAACTTCTCCCTGCATTATCGAGAAATGATTGGGAAGCAACGTGATTCGTTTAATTTTTTCGTAATCCGCAATATCTTTCTGATACCCCTCAATCTCCGACATTATGAAGGCCACAGTTTTGGGATTGGCAAGAAGGACGTCGGTGTCTTCATCGGCCATTCCATTCTGCGCGGCCCACCGCCGCAATTGCGACAGATTCGGCACCACAAGGGCGGTGACAAATTTTCGCTGATCGCCAATCACGGCCACTTCATCGATATATTTATTCTCCGCCAGCCGGGATTCCATCAGTTGGGGTGCGATATATTTGCCGTTGGAAGTCTTGAATAGATCTTTCACGCGCTCCGTAAGCACCAAAGCCCCGGACTCGGTGAAATATCCTGCATCGCCGGTGCGGAAATATCCGTCGTCGGTGAAGGCTGCTGCATTGGCATCGGGGTTGTTGTAGTAACCCGGTGTCACCGTGCCCCCCTTTACCAATATCTCCCCGTTCTTATCGATTTTTACATCCACGCCGGGCAACGGCACTCCGACAGTGCCGATTTCCCATCCGATGTTGGGGAAGCAGCTGACGGTGGCGGTAGTCTCGCTAAGGCCGTATCCGATTATTATGTCAATCCCTACTGACCGGAAAAATTCACAGATTCGGTCGGACAGCGGAGCGCCTGCCGTCGGGAAGAAATTTGGATTAGGGATTCCAATTGCTTTCTTCAATTTGGAGAATACACGCCGGTCCCAGAACCGATATTCTTTTTCAAGGAGTGCGGGCACCCGTCTGCCCAATCTTACATAATCGATGTTTCGCCGCTTGCCGACTTTTAGCGACCGGGCCACCATCATCCTCTGCAGACGGCTCATGCCGGTTATCTTTTCTCTCACCAGAGCATATACTTTCTCCCAGAACCGGGGTACACAGCACATTATGTTGGGCTCGATCTCCTTTATGTTGTCCTGAATAAGACGCGGGTCATAATTTACGGCGATAGCCACCCCTTTCGACAGGCAGAAGAAACACCACGCCTTCTCAAGAATGTGGCTCATCGGAAGAAAGGCCATTGAAAGGTCTTGATCGGTGACGGTGGTAAGAAGCTCGATATGCTTTTCTATCGTCTGATTGAAATTATCGTGAGTAATGGCCACCCCTTTAGGCTCTCCGGTAGTTCCGGAGGTATAAATCAGCGTCGCCATGTCGTCGGGTAGTCCGCGCAGCGTGCGGAATTCCACTTCGGCGGCTTCCTCATCAGTGGCTTCCATACCGAGGCGCACAAAGTCGTCCCAGGAGATGGTGACACTATCATCCTCCATCAGCCGGATACCGGAATTGCGGAACACCACAATTTTCAGAATCTGGTCAGGATGCTCTTTCCAATAAGAATAAGCTAAGGGATATTGATGCTTGTCGCCGACAAATATTATGCGCGCTCCTCCGTCGGAAACTATGAAATTGAACTGGGACTGCACCGATGAGGAATAAATAGGAATCACGGCCACACGGTTGCGGAATGCGCCATATTCCGTGATAAGAATCTGCGGGGTGTTGGGAGAGCATATGGCTATGGTATCTTTCTCCAGCACTCCGAGCCGGAGCAGGGCCTTGGCAGCCACATCCACTTGAACGGCGAAATCATTCCACGATGTGGAAAGCCATTCTCCATCCTTATGCCAGCAGAAGCGGTAAGCCTCCCTGTCGCCGTAATGCCGGGCCTGTGCCGGGATCATTTCTACCAATTTATTTGCCATTGCCTTGTGTCTCCCCGCAGTGTGATCATCGAATGATCACGTCTGCAATTATGTGTCGTTTGTAGTATTAACAATTTGAAGCCCCATTTCCGACGTGCCGGGGCCTAAAATATTCGGGTATATCTTTCAGCGGACTATCCCCTTATCAAGCATCTTCCGCTTTATCAGCATCCTTACAGGCGTGGGTGTGATGCCTACGAAAAGGATTGCCAACCGGTTGATCGGGCCGTTGATATATTGCATCTTGCCTTTCAGCATTCTATTCACCGCATTCTTCACGAACCTTTCCGGGGTATCGATGGCCCTTAGTTTCAAGGCGAGCCGCTTTAGATTCTCCGGGAGCCCGAAAAGATCTGTGGAAATGCCGCCGGGACAAGCCACCATGACCCGCACGCCCGTATCTTTCAATTCATAGTACATCGCTCGGCTCAACACCCGGATATATGCTTTTGTGGCGGAATACATCGCTATTCCGGGCATCGGCATCCAGCACGACATTGACGACATATTCAATATCCGGCCGCCACCCCTCTCCACAAACCTCTCGGCAAACGAACGGGTGAGTTTTGTCACCGCCCGCACATGGAGATTTATGAACGTATCTATCTTTCTCTCCGTAAGGCCGGTCACTGTGTTGAAAGAAAATATTCCGGCATTATTTATCAGCGTATCCGGATCGAGATGCTTCATGTTGAGCCAATCGGAGAGAATGTCGCCGGCATGGGGGTCGGTCAGGTCAAGGTAGAAGGGATATGTCTTGACTTTATATTCTCCGGCAATCTCTTCGGCACACCCTACAAGGGCATCCTTCTCGTTGGATACCATAATAAGGTCTGTGCCGCGTCGCGCAAGCTCGCGGCAGAAGCAGAGCCCGATACCGCTGCTTGCCCCCGTCACCACAGCCAGACGGCTTCGGAATTCTTTGCGACCTTTACTCCCCATGCTCCTTTAATTTTTCTATCTCTTTTAATTTTTCTATCTCTTTCATAATCTTGCGCGGAAGTCCGGAGCAATCCTTGTGGCAGGCCATTTCTTTTGAGTACATCCGGGCTATGCAATAGTTTACATGGTCGCACCCGCAACGATGATTCGTGGAGGCGTCGCGCATCTTATTCACAAAATCCGGCTCGTTAAGAAGGGCGCGTCCCATCTGGAGGAAATCAAATCCTTCCTCCATTATCTTGTCGGCTCCATTACGATCGACGACTCCCCCTACATATATCAACGGCAATTTCAATTCCTTTCTGAAGCGAAGTGCATCGTCAAGAAAGAAAAGATCCTTATATGGCTCGGGCTTTATCATGTATTTGCCTACCATCCTGACGCCATACTTTAGCCATAATTGCTGCATATAATAGGTCATGGTATAGATAGGCATAGCCCCTTTCATCACATACATTGGCGCCTTGCTCACAAAGCCGCCGCTCAATACTATGCCATGCACTCCGGCGCGCTCTATCTCCTTGGCCACAGTAAGGCAATCATCAATCTCCAGCCCTCCTTTGAACCCGTCGCGCATATTGGTCTTGACAATCACGGCCATATCACTCCCGGCGTGCTTCATCGCCTCCTCCAGACACATTTTCATAAATCGCATCCGGTTTTCAAGCGAGCCTCCGAATCCATCGCGTCGCTTATTGGTGTAGGGCGAAAGAAATTGTGAGATCAGATAGCCGTGCCCGGCATGAAGCTCCACGCAATCAAATCCGGCATCTCTGGCGGTATCCACAGCCTCTCCGAATTTCTTGGCGAGCGCAGTAATCTCATCCGCACGCAATCCCCGGCATATCGTTGGGGAATAGAGATTGAACCCCGTGGAGGGAGCTACCGGTATGCCTCCGGCAGTACTGATGTGAGTCATGTTGCCGCAATGGCCTAATTGGATTGAGGCTTTCGCGCCCTCGGCATGGATGGCGTCGGTGATCTCTCGCAATTCGGGCACAATCTCAGGCCTCAGCCAGAGTTGGCTCTTAAAAGATAGTGCCGACTGGCATATACCGGCATAGGCCAGCGTTGTCATGCCGACACCCCCACGGGCCACAGATACATGGTAGTCCTTGAGTTGCTGCGTGGGCCCGTTGTCGCGGCCCATTCCCTCGAAGGCCGCCGATCGTATCGTGCGATTACGCAATTCTATCGGCCCTATCTTGCCCGGAGTAAATAATTTCGATTCTTTCATTGCTATGAATTTCCGGCATTGCGCCTGCTCCCGATACCGTTATGAAAAGAATTGCCGTCTGCCAAGCCTGTCTTTATTATAAATCCTCAATAGATAAACGGCAACATATATCTCCGGCATAACGAAGTATAATTCTCACCAAATTCACGGATGTAGCGCTCGTGAAGCACCTTGGCTCTTGGTGCAAGATTTGCGAATGTCCATATTACAAATACCAATCCTCCCAACGACCATGTTAGCACTGCGTAGCCTATCCATTCTGTGAGCTCTCCGAAATAATTGGCCGAGGTCACATATCTGAACATTCCCCCTTTGGGTATGTAATGACGCGTGTCTCCCGGCTTGCGCAAATGCCTGATAATATAGTCGGAATGAAGGTTGATAATGAATCCCGTAATAAATATGAGAGTACCGGTAATGAAGAGCGGACTATATAACCATGAGGCCGGGTACCTATCCACCGGGCTTACATAAAATAGCCATCCCCCTATCATATAGCTATTTACAAGATTGAATAAAATCCCGGTGATTATTATCACCCAGGGCATTTTGTTCTTGCCGCGGATGAGGAAGGGAAATATGAAAGCCCGCTGGAAATAATGCATCTCGAATAGAGAAGCCATGACAATCAGCGATGCCTCTCCACGCCGGCTACTCAGAAGCCACAGTATCAACATTGCCAAGAATACAGGAGCCTCCATCAGCACCCAGCCGAGTCGATTGTTCACCGCCGGCCCCCAGCATGGATTGTACAGAGCGCCATAACCTACTCCAACTCTCCGCAATACTACGAATACGATTGCGGCGAGCACGAGCATCGTCACGCAAACCGTGTAATAGACCGTAGTATCAAATATGGCATACATGGTGCAAAGTTACTCACAATTGTAGAAATCACCAAATCCAACTCCTGTAATCCTGCAATTTCTTATATTTTTGCACGATAATTCTGCTGTTGGATGGCTTGCTTTTAGATATAGTCGATGGAATCAAAAAAGTCCGTGGCGATCTTATTGATTGCATCATCTCATTATCATTATTTCTATCTGGGAGATAAGGCCGGCCTCATCACGCACTTTGTATAAGCCCGTTCCGACACGGTGGCCCAGATTGTCGTTTAGATTCCATACTGTGCCATTCTTCACGGAAGCCGGTATCGAAGCCACTATATCCCCTTTCGCATCCACCACGGTCAGCACCGATTCGGCAGGAATGTTGTGGAGCGTCACGCTCCCTGAATATCCGGGGTCGATATAGGCCGGAACGGCATATGCCACGGCCTTGCGACTCCCGACAAGAATACCCGGCGAATCAGGCTTTACCGATACCATGCCGCTTCGGCAACTGATCATCAATTCTTTAGTCTCCCGATTCCAGCAGAGGCTATACACATCATTATCAGGAAGAGGAGAATTATAGGAATCATATTTCGCTATCACTTCTTTTCGGTCGGCACTAATCCCGATCACCCCTGCCTCATAGAGTCCGAGCCAACAACGTCCATATTCATCAAAGGCCACTGAATGCACACGCTCATAGGGTGCCACCGGTGTTCCGTCGGCCGTGCGGAATATATCGCCCTTGATTGTCATGTTGGCGCACGGCGAGCCGGCATCGAGTTCGTAAAATTGGCCGAGACTGCCGAAAAGCAATTTCCCTGTTACGGGATCTTCCGAAAGTGAGAAAATTTCATCCAGCTCCTGCCGTCCTTTTGATGTTTGAATATATTTGATCTGTTTCACCGTGTCGTCTGACGAATCTTCGGGCGTGCCGTTATGATCGTAAATGAGCAACGTACGGCTGGAACTGTCGGATATAAGCAACTTATTCTTGTTGGCCGGATGCCTTAGCGCAAGCAGGGTCGTATAGCCATGCAGATTCACTTTCGGCATTTTATATGAAATCCATTTCCAATCGCCCATTTTCGTGACATCCTGAGTGATCATTGCCTCCCGCCGAGCGTCCGGGGTCAGAAAACCGATGTTCAAGGCATCGCCGTCCCCCATCACATCGTACGAATCAATGAAAATCGTCCATAATACCCCTTCTGCATCGCAACCTCCCACTTTCCACGGGCAATATACCTTCCACCGCGTCAACGGCACACAGACCTTGAAACCCGGGTAGATCGAATATTCATTTTCCGAATTTCCGAAATGCAGTACCGGTCCCTTCGGATTCTTTAGGTTTATTGCCGCAACCCCGTTAAGGAACGATCCCATCCATAGATAATCGGGGAATTCACTGTCGATTGTGATGTCGCTCGGATCAGTGAGCGGATATGTGAAATATCCCTCTTCCCTCCTGAGATAATCGGCCATAAGCGTAGTATTGGTCTCGCAGGCTTCCGGAACATTGTAAGACGGTGAATAATTGTGCCACTCTCCATTTTTCAGACCTGAAATCAGCAGGGGAACCGCTGCGTTGTAAAATTGCATCTTCCGGTTCGCAAAATCCGGAACGCTCAGCATTCCGTAATCCCGATGATATATCAGGGAGGCATTGCAGGCGAACAACGGCCCCTGATAGGCTACCGTCTCACCGGGCACCCATGTAGTCGCACCATCATATCCCGAGGCGCGGTCGAGATGAAATCCCTTCCGCCGGGTGTAATACCAGAATTTTTCAAAATCCTCCGTGCCGACATATAACGGAGATTCATTGGCAAATTTCCTCTTCTCGACATTCAGCGTTCCGTTGGCATTGACTCCTCTCTTAATATGATAGGCATATTTGAGCGAGAATACGAAGTATCCGTCGCGTGTGGGCAGGATATTATTCTCATGGTGCAACCTCACCGGATAATGATATGCCGCCTTTTCCTTAGATGAGGCGGGGTAAGGTATAGAGGTGTTCATCTGGTTGGAGAAACCCACATCGGTTAGCACCGGTGTGAGTCGCGGTGCATTTGAGCCAATCCATGACACTAACCCTAACTTATCGGCCGGCCCGGAGCCTTTATAAAGCGTGGCGAAAGCGGTATCGCTCACGGGCATTATCACCTCCGGCGAATCTACGACGGAATCTGCCACCGGGATAAAGGCATCGGCCGAACTCAGCGAATCATTGGCAGAGGCCGTGAAGAGGCGTCCCTCGGAGATGGCAATCACACGGGAACCTACCTGGCAAATGGCAGTAAAAGGAACCCGACTCCACATTTTTCTTGCCACGCGGAAGGAGTCGCCGTCGATCTGCACATATCCCGATTGAGTGGCAATCCACGCATCATTGTTAAGGATAGGAAAGGTGATATTGTTCACACTTTTGTCGTAAGGCACAGGCATATCCTTCAGGTCATCGATCCGGTAAACCTCTCCTGAATCCGTAAGGATTTCTATTAGGGAATCAGAGTAGACGACGAGCAGGTATTTACCTCGCGGATTATAGGCCACCGCAGTCACCGGCGCCGTGTGCATCATGCTTCTCTCATGGATGCTTCTGAAGCCTTTTTCCGGATGCTGCCTGTCGTAATAAATGATTCCTCCACGCGGAGTATTGAAATCAGCGCCGTAGCAAGATGTGTATAACACTTGCATCACCCATACATAGGTGTAGCGTCCGCCGTCCATTATCCGCCGGGGTTGGCAGTCGAAACCTGTGTATGCGCGCCATTCCTCGCCACGAACCGTACCGACTGCTATAGAAACAACTGCCAATATTATAAACAACTGCCTGAACCGGCAAAAGAAACGTTTCATATCTGCGACAATGGTTTATGCGTTACCCCTTTTCTATAATTGCCCTTTCATGCCCCCTACTCCCGGACCGATAAACGTAAATTATCATTATCCCCGCCTTCGGGGCGTTATCCGATTATGCATGTCGACAGGGTGAATTATACGAAAGTCGACACCCGGCTTCTTGGAAACCACTATTTAATCAACGCTTTCCTGAAAATAAAATTATATTTCCGAGGATATTGCGGGGAAAGCCGACGGCAATGTGGGCTTAATGCGGATTTTTTTGTAACTTTGTGACTCTGAATTTATTTTTCAGAGATGATTAACCCGGAATATTCCTTAACTCCTTATCTCTTAATTATGAAAAAGATTGGAACTATATTGGGGCTTTGCATCTGTGCCGGCGTCGGCCTTCCCGGCAATATGGCTGTGGCTGAAGTGACCCTCGGCTCAATGATTACCGACAATATGGTGCTTCAGCAAAATTCAAAGGCTTCCATTTATGGTTCAGCCTCTCCGAATTCAATTGTAACGGTCACTCCATCGTGGAACGACACTCCTGTCCGGACTAAAGCGAAGGCCGATGGCAAATGGCATGTAGATGTGGAGACTCCGGCCGGCGGATATACCCCCTATTCGATCACCGTTTCCGACGGCACTCCCGTGACTGTCAACAATGTCCTGATAGGAGAAGTATGGCTCGCTTCGGGACAANNTTGTCGGTAATCATTGAGCCGAGGGCTTCGGGACAATCGAATATGGAGATGCCGCTTAAAGGATTCTCCGGATGCTGCACCGAGAATGGATACGATGAGGTGGCAACGGCCGGCCAACGCGCCGATAGAATCCGGTTCTATACAGTGCCCTTGACCCAAAGCTACACTCCGCAGGAGAAGGTGGATGCTACATGGACCATCCCCGGGCCGAACACGGCGCCCGATTACAGCGCGCTCGGCTGGTTCTTCGCCAAGCGGCTCAACGATGTGCTCGACGTGCCGGTGGGAATCGTGCGCTGCGCTTTTGGTGGGGCTAAAGTGGAGAGTTGGACTCCTCGCGAGATTCTTCAGACTTATCCCGATGTCTCTCTCGAGTCCGACGACATTGAAAAGACAGTTCCCTATCTGCGCCCGATGTTGATGTACAATGCGATGTTCAATCCCGTGAAAGATTACTCCTATAATGGCATCATATGGTATCAGGGATGTTCCAATGTGGGTGGACACAAAGATTATCCGACGCGGCTTGCAAACATGGTGGAGCATTGGCGAAAGCAGATTGGCGATGGCGACATCCCTTTCTACATGGTTGAGATAGCCCCTTATGAGTATGGTTCGGGTGCTGCGCCGCTATTGCGTGAATCGCAATGGAAGGCTGCCGAGATTATCCCCAATTCCGGGATAATATGCACCAACGACTGCGTGAAGGATTATGAACGCCATAACATCCATCCTGCCGACAAATCAACCCCCGGCCGGCGTCTGGCGGAACTCGCGCTCAATAAGACATATGGATTCACGGTGTTCCCAATCGAAAATCCGCGTTATAAGAGCCATCGCATTGAGAATGGCGCGGTATGTGTGGCCCTTCAGACATCTCCCGACGGAATCTGCCGTAATTTCGACATCAAGGGATTCGAGGTAGCCGGAGCTGATAAAGTGTTCCATCCCGCCGATTCGGTATGGTTCAACTGGCAGGCCAACGAGATGGTGGTATCCAGTAAGGACGTGCCGGAGCCTGTGGCCGTACGCTACGGCTGGAAAGACTTCCTTCCCGGCAATATCTACGGGGGCAATTATCTCCCTCTCATCCCATTCCGCACCGACAACTGGGAATAATTCCACATTTATCTACACTCAGGGGGATGGACCTTACGGCTCATCCCCCTTGTGATATTCGGAACTTTGATCATCTCCGTTTTTTCCAGAGAGCGGTCATGTCTTCAAGAGTCTTGCCTTTAGTCTCCGGCACGAGCCGGGCCACGAACCATGCGGCGATGATACATATGGCTCCGTAGAGGGCGTAGGCAAAGAAATGGCCGAAACGTTGCCCCATGTCGCCGGCACTCATATTATAGAGAGGTACGAACGTGCTCGACACTATGAAATTGAATATCCATTGGAACGCTACAGCGATGGCCACAGCCTGGGAGCGGATGGTGTTGGGGAATATCTCGGAAATCAGTACCCAGCAGATCGGTCCCCACGAGAACATGAACGATGCTGAATAGACCATGATGCTTACCACCGGGAATAAAGCAGGCATCTCAATTAGATTGGAGGCCGCTACTCCCAAGGCACCGGCTGCCATGCCTATCGAGCCCCATATCAGCAAGGGCTTGCGGCCGAGCTTCTCCACCGTAAATACCGCCACCAGAGTGAAGGAGATATTCACGATACCCATTATGACTGTCTGAACCATCGGATTCCCCATATTCATTGACTCGAATATGCGCGGAGCATAGTAGAGCACGGCGTTGATACCCACGGCCTGCTGAAAGACGGACAACATCACGCCGATAAATACTACCATAACGCCGAAAGAGAACAACTTCTCATTCTTCACCGATACAGTTGCCTTAATATTCTCAAGAATCTCTTTTGCTTTCCGCGTGCCATTGATCTTGGTAAGCACCCTGAGAGCCTGCAAATCTTTATTTACCATGGCAAGATAACGCGGCGATTCCGGCACGAAGCACACAAGGATGGTAAAGACCCCCGCTACTATGGCCTCCGAGCCGAACATGTAACGCCAGCCCGTCTGAATGGTCCATAAATCGGATTCAGAACTTACCTTGTAAATGGTCTCGCCGATTTTTTCGATGATGGGCTGAGTGTGTTCACCTAAGATTAGGAAATTCACAAAATATACCACCAGCTGCCCGAAGATGATGGCAAACTGGTTCCATGACACGAGCGTACCGCGCATATTTGATGGCGCGACTTCGGCGATATACATCGGGCATATGGCAGATGCCAATCCTACTCCCACGCCTCCGAGGATCCGGTAGAGATTGAAGGTAATGAGCAGCGAGAAGCAGGGTTCGCCGTATTGATGCACCATAAATTCGGGATAATACGATCCGAGTGCCGACAGAAAGAAGAATACGCCTGCGATGAAAAGGGCTTTCTTGCGGCCGAGCCTTGTGGCTATGAAGCCCGAGATAGCCGAGCCGATGATACACCCCAGAAGCGCGCTTGAGGAGGTGATGCCATGGATTGTGTCGGTATACACAAAATCTTTTGCCCCTAAGAAGAATGCCTGCAGCCCTTTCTCCGCCCCGGAGATCACTGCAGTATCATAACCGAAAAGCAATCCTCCGAGCACAGCCACGAGCACTATGCCGAAAAGATAGATCCGGCTACCTTGGTAATTGTCGTTTTTGGGTTCCATTTTATGATGTTAGGTTAATTAGGTCGTCTCGTATGATGCGCCCGGGCTGCCTTAGGGTTGTTGTCAACCTGATTGCATGGCCGGCATCCTATCAAAATACAAATTTAATCAAAATCATTGGAATTTGCACATCGCCGACACTAATTTCGCTGATTTTGTGAATTATCAGAGATTTTGGCTAATTTTGCAGTCGGAATCAACCTATGTCTGAAACATTAAAGGATTTATAACCGACACTATGAAAAATATATATCGGCGGGTCTTAGCCATCGCGACCCTGGCGTTTAGCTTCCTTATCGCTCCTGCCCAGTTAATAATCAATGAGTTGATGCAGTCGAATATCGATTGCATCAGGGATGACCTCAACGAATTTCCCGATTCATGGGTGGAACTCTACAATGTAGGCACAGCCAGCGAGAATCTTGCAGACTACCGGCTTTGTGACAAGAATAAATATTCCAAGGCCTATGCCCTACCTGCCCGCCAGATTGCCCCGGGAGAGTTTGTGGTGATTTACTGTGATAAGGCAGCCACCGGACTGCATACTGATTTCCGTCTCGATTCGGGGAAAGGGGGATCGGTATATCTGTTTAAAAATGAAGACGTGGCCGATAAGGTGGAGGAATGGAAGAAGCAACCTGCCCCCAATATTGCCTATGGGCGTCAGGAAGACGGTGACGACAAATGGGGTTATCAGGCGGTGCCGACACCGGGACGCGCCAATTGCGGAAAGACGTGCAAGGATGTGTTGGGCGAGCCGATTTTCAGCGTAAAAGGCAAAGTAAGCCAGGATAATTTCAGCCTTTCCCTCACCATGCCGGAGAATACCCCGGAGGGCGCCGTGATACGCTACACTCTCGATGGCAAGGAGCCCGGGGATTATAGCCCGCAATATACATCTCCTATCCAGATAACGAGTACTGCCGTGGTACGCGCCAAGCTCTTTTGCGACGGCTACCTCTCGCCGCGCTCCACAACGCATTCCTATATCCATCATCCGCGTGCGATTACTCTTCCGGTAGTGTCGATCGTGACCGACAGGGCATATTTCTATGACAACAAGATCGGAATCTATGTGAAGGGTACATATGACTCCCAGAAGCCCAATTATGAATACGACTGGCGGCGTCCTGTCAACATCGAATATTTCGCAGAAGCCGGCGTGGGAAGCAGCATCAATCAGCTCTGCGAAACGCGCGTGAAGGGTGGCGCCACCCGTGGCAACGCCCTGAAATCGCTGGCGGTCTATGCCAACAAGCGTTTTGGCACGAAGCGTTTTGAATATGAGTTCTTCCCTTCGGAGACGCCCGGAGTCGCGGAATTCAAATCGTTTGAGATGCGAAACAGCGGCAATGACTTCGATTATATGTATATGCGCGACGCCATCATCCAACATAGTATGGGTATGCACGCCGACATCGACTGGCAGCCCTCACAACCCGTGATTTTCTACCTCAACGGCGAATATAAAGGGATTTTGAATATCCGCCCGAGAAGCAATGAGGATTATGTTTATTCCTACTACGCCGGGCTGGAGGATATCGACTTACTTGAGAACTGGGATGAACTCAAGGAAGGCTCACGCGATAATTTTGAGGCATTCAAAGCCTTCTACACAGCGACAGGGCATACGTTTGCTGAATTTGACAATCTTATGGATGTCTCAGAGTTTTGCAATCTTATGATAATGAATATCTTTTTTGACAATAAGGATTTCCCGGGTAATAATATCGTGATGTGGCGCCCGCAGGCCGAAGAGGGCCGATGGCGCTGGATTGCAAAGGATACGGATTTCGGACTCGGTCTCTACGGAGAACGCAGCAATTACCCCACGCTCAATTGGATCACTACTCCCGGCTATGACAACGACCACAACAAATGGGCTAATCAAGCCGACCATTCACGCCTGTTTCGCCGACTTCTTGCCACTCCCGAATTTAAGGATATGTTTATCGACCGGGCAGCCATCTACCTCGGCAATTTCCTGCGCGCTGACTCAATCAATGCTCGGATCGACAAGCGATACAACGAGATAAAGACTGAATATAAATACCATCGTGACCAAATCAATCCCTGGTGGCCCAACTATGCTAATGAAGTAACGAATGCCAAGAGATGGGCCAACGAACGCTGGACATTCTTCTATAATCACCTTTCAAATTACTTCGGGCTAAAATATCCGGTCACACTGACCGTCGACAAGGGAGCCGGAACATCCCGCCAACTCGTGATGAACGATGTGGAATTGGCCGGACATCAGTATGACGGCAAATTCTATCCCGGGAGACACCTCACCATAAAATCATTGTCAGAGACCGACGGGCTCTATGTGAATGGCTGGGAAGTGAAAGTGACAAGCGCATCGGGCGTCGACACCCGCATATACTCCACGGAGTCTCTCTCGATCGATATGCCGGAGGGGAGCAAAGTTGAAATCAAGACAATCCTCTCTGCCACACCTTCATCC
>DAAI01000013.1:37478-37722 GCA_001701105.1 Bacteroidales bacterium GP1 | reverse complement strand
ATTGCCGGGCGCCATCTCGGCAGCACTCCGGCTGCCGCTTCGCTTGAACTCCACCCGGGAATCTACATTCTCCGACAAGGCTCAGTTACTCAAAAAATCGTAATCCGCTGACCCGCCACCCCAGAGATGATGTAAGGTTGCATGGCCCGCGCATCCGCAATACATTCAGTTAATTATCAATATGATAGCAGGGTCACACGGCGCGTGCGTCCTTACAGGGTCGTATGATTCCTCCGGATAGGAT
>DAAI01000013.1:0-37443 GCA_001701105.1 Bacteroidales bacterium GP1 | reverse complement strand
GCAATTTTTCCGGTCTCGATTTCCGATTTGAGAAATTGGAATATATAGACTGCTCCCTGATAGTAAAGCCCACATTCAGGGTCGTTCAGCTTCGCGAAAGTGGTTGATGTATATAGCTCATCGAGAGCGCGACGAAGATCCCACCCATACTCATCCATTAACATTTCTACTAATTCTACTGCCAGACATTCAATTTGAAATTGTATATCGTTTGTCATAATTCTATGCGTTTTAATAAATTAACGGCCCGTTGGGTACCAAAAAAAATATTGTGAGGCACGATCTCCTCTATATTTCAATTCCTCCACCAACCGGGGTGATGATAGATAGCCCATTATATATCGCCGAATCTGAACGCCAACCGTATCATCGGCTATTGGACCAATCACAATATCGTATGGATGTGAGGGAATATCGGAAATGTTTTTGCGATTCCTTACCACAAATTCAGCCCATTCTTCAGAATAATCCGGAAAAATCTTAATTATCAATCCTTATTCCTTAGCTGCATCCTCATCAAATTCAAAGCATGAGACTGTAGGATGTCCAATGTTTAAGAATTTTGTTGTTCGCAAAGCCATTGCCATTGCTTGCTCTGGATTGGCGTTAAGATAAAACCCCTGCCCGAAATCCTTCCCTCGCTTGCTGCGTGAAAGGTCAATATCCTCAATGGGTATATTTGAGCCGTGATACAATCGGATCATATCTTTCCTCCTTCGCGTTGACAAATGAATTGAAGATCGGAGACAGCATCATCAATCGAGAGTGTGTGTTCTGCAACATAGTAATCTAAAAGAAAATCCAGGCCGGCGAATCGACGCAGGTAGGAATACGCTTGCGGGTTGGAAAGGCCGTATTTTTGAGCGAATGCCCCGACGCAAGCCACAATATATTCTATCCTATCATATATTTCTTTCTTATCCATTAACTCTCTTCCACTTAATTAGTAATTCTTTGCATCAGTTTGTGTGGATTAGAAATACCTTATCAATCTTAATCGAATTGCTCCTTTTTGCAGAAAACCGACAGCCCGCACGGCATATTTTTTCGACATATCGAGAAGCCATACGTCGTTTTCTCTTTTTATCTGATTCGGATTTATCTTGATAATCTTTTGTTATTCTAATCCCATGCAATAAACATTAATTATAATACTATGATGTAAAGGCAAAGTTAATCATAATTTGCGGGATTACAATCAGAATGCCGGAAAATACTGATACATTCAAATGCCGACGCCCTATTGCCGGATGAGGGGAAGGAGGAGAGTTTCAAATATTTCACGCGAGATGATGCGGTAGTGAAAGTTGACCGAATCGTTGAAGCGTTGGCTGTGGTGCACCACATAATTCCCTTCGCTAAACAGACGCGAGAGATCTCGGCGATCGGCGGCTTCATTCTCAAAATGGATTCCTTTTGCCTTTATCACATTGTCAATTTCATTCCATGTCTTCATCCATTCATCGCCCTTCGGGGGCTGAATATTTTGAACGCTTCTCACGAAGGCGTTGAAAAATATGGGGTATGGGATCACCCCGTCGCGGATCAGAGAGAGATTCACGCGGTAGAAATTGCCTTTATAGCCGGTTTTCTCATAAGCCGGCCCATCAAACATGGCGGTTTCTTGCAATTCATGCCGCAGATAACGGGCCGCTGCCGCCGTATCGGCCAAAATATGACCCGGCCCGAAGAAATCTTGCATGAAATTCTTATATACGTCGCGATAGTGCGATGCCGGATAATGCTCAAGCTGATAATCCAACGCTTCTGCAATGGAATCTCTTATACTTTGCTGAGGTTCGGCAGCCCCCGCCAAACCTGCTATCGAAATCAAAATCCACACCGCAATGCTTATAATCCTCATTTCCTTTTGTATTTATCGCCGCAAATTTAAAAATATTTTTTCAATATAGATGAAAGCAGTCGCTACCCCCTTGTGATTTTCTTTGAAAAACCGTTACTATTTTTTAAATTTGCAAAATCATCCCATTTAATATCGATATATCATGGATTTTTTGAAATTAGCACAAGACAGATATTCCTGTAAGAAATACAGCGACCGCCAAGTTCCCGATGACATCCTGAAGCAGATCCTCGAAGCCGGGCGGCTCGCGCCGACAGCTAAGAATCTTCAGGAGCAGCATATCTATGTCTGCCGTTCGGAAGAAGCCCTTGCGATGATCGATAAGGTAACACCTTGCCGCTATGGAGCCCGCACGGTTCTCGCCGTGGCATACGACAAAGATAATGTCTATACCTCGCCCGACGGCACTTTCAAAAGCGGAGTGGAAGATGCCTCGATAGTGGCCACCTACATGATGCTCGCCGCCGCCGCTCTTAAGGTCGACTCTTGCTGGGTAAACCGCTTCTTTCCCCGCGAGCTGCATAGCCTTATGAATCTTCCCGAGAACGAAGAATTTCTTCTTCTGATGGATCTCGGATATGCCGCAGAGGGAGCCGGTCCTCTCCCAAATCATTTCAGCCGCAAACCCCTCTCCGATACAGTGACCTATCTTTGACCGGGCATTACTCAATAATGTGAATCTTGCCGCAGGGTTACTCCGGCAGGAGTGACCTCAAGATTGACGCGGGCTCCTTGAATCAGGGGATAATTGTCGGTGACATGCCCCACGGGGAATCCGAAGGCCACGGGTATCTCCGCAGGATATGAGATCCGATGAAGCAGCGATGCTATCATCGCCTCCATGGTTGTGAAATTACGGTCGGGCCGATATTCGGTAAAGTTTCCTATTATCAACCCTTTGAGATTGCAGAGCGTGCCGGCTAAATGTAAGCGCCATAGCATTCTTTCCACAGCATATATAGCTTCGGATATATCCTCTATAAACAGTATGGCTCCGGCTTCCCCGGCCATGGCAAGCAGGTCATAAGGTCCGGCGGCAAGCCCGTTGAGCACCGCAAGATTACCCCCCATCAAAATCCCGGAGGCGCAGCCGACATGATTAAAAGGATTACCGGGAGCTGAATATTCCATCTTACCCCCTCGCAGAATTTTCATCAGGGCCTCGCTCGACGGATGAGCCGGCTCCTCCGTGAGGTGCTTGGCCATGGGGCCATGGATTGATGCGACTCCGGCACTCAATAAGCCTGCATGAAGCGCGGAGATGTCGGAGAAGCCGATAAGCCATTTGGCATTTTCCCGAAGCATTTCAGCAGGTAGATAAGGAAGCAGATGGGCCGCGCCGTAACCGCCACGCGCACAAAGCACTGCCGAGATTTCCGAATCTCTCCAGGCTTCCGTAAAATCTGAAAGCCGATTCTCGAATGAGGAGGCATAGCTTCCATCGGCCGCCCCTTTGGCATGTGGCATTATCATCGGTTCATAACCTCGACTCCGCAAATAGGCGCCCGCACCCTCGATATACTCCTCCTTTACTATAGTGGCCGGTGATATTATTGCCACTCTCGCACCCTCTTTCAACGGCTCCGGAAATATAATCCTTTCCATCTCAAAAGCTGGCTACGGGGATTCCTTTGGCGCGGAAGAAGTCGGCAATCTGCTGCAACTCTTCCTTCTCGACACGCCGAAGATGTTCGGCGGGGGTCTGCCGGTCGATACTGTATAACATCACCTCGCGCGGCTTTACGGCCTGATAAGCCTCCGCCAGAGCCTCGAGTTCTTCGGGAGTGGTATTATCCACTGCTTTACCATCATGCTCTCCGCGAAGGAGCATTGTCTGAATGACCCCCGTCCCTTCAAACTGCCTTAACCCTTCCACTAACTTCTCAACGGTAAACTCTTTTGATACCGGGCGATCGAGCCGGCGCATCGTTTCCTCCACACCGGAATCGAGTTTCAGGATATTGTTGTCGACACGCTTCAAGGCCTCCGCTACTTCGGGAATAAAGATGCGGGTAGAATTGGTAAGCACCGAAACCTTTGCCTCCGGGAAATATTTATCACGTAGCCTTAGGGTATCTTCTATCACCCCCGGGAATTCAGGATGGACAGTAGGCTCTCCATTCCCGGAGAATGTGATCACATCGAGGCGCTCGTTCTTTTCCCTCATATCGCGCAATTTTTCTTCAAGGTCTCTCCTCACCTTATCTCTCGGAGGAAGTCCCGTCGTGCCGGTGCCCTGCGCGTTAAAACCGGCTTCGCAATAGAGACAGTCGAAGGTGCATACTTTACCGTCGTCGGGGGTGAGGTTGACTCCGAGCGATACGCCGAGCCGCCGGCTGTGGATCGGACCGAATATAGTGGAGTGAAATAACACCGTCTGGTCTTTCATAACAAAAAAGTGTGGCTTAACCGTTAAAATTTTCCTGTGAGGAGACTTTGCAGATCGTGAAGGGTCTGCAGAGCCTGCAATGGAGTGAGATTATCTATCTGAAGATTAAGGATGCGGTCGCGGATCTGGGTAAGCAGAGGGTCGTCGAGCTGAAAAAATGATAACTGATACCCCTCACGCCCTTTGCCAAGGTTGGCCACATCGGCCTTCGGCCTGTCGGCCGACGCGTTTTCCAGCTTTTTCATCACCTGATCCGCACGGCGCACTATCGATGGTGGCATCCCGGCGAGCCGCGCCACATGGATACCGAAACTATGCTCCGACCCTCCTCGCTCCAACTTGCGCATGAACACTACCTTGCCGTTGATTTCACGCACCGAAACGTTGTAATTCACCACCCGCCGGAACGTCTTCTCCATTTCATTAAGCTCATGATAATGGGTAGCAAACAATGTTTTCGGCCGACATTCACCGTTTTCGTGGATATGCTCCACGATAGCCCAGGCTATCGAGATGCCATCGTAAGTCGACGTCCCGCGCCCGAGTTCATCAAAGAGGATGAGCGAGCGTGCCGACATATTGTTGAGGATTGCCGATGCCTCGTTCATCTCCATCATAAATGTGGATTCACCGGAAGAAATATTGTCGGAGGCTCCCACGCGGGTGAATATCTTGTCGACAAATCCTATCGTTGCGGCGGATGCCGGCACGAAACTTCCTATCTGAGCCATCAACGCGATGAGGGCTGTCTGACGAAGGAGTGCCGACTTGCCGCTCATATTCGGGCCGGTGATCATCATCACCTGAGTATGGTCGCTATCAAGCTCAATGCTGTTGGAGATATATTGCTCCCCGGGGGGCAGCCTACGCTCTATCACGGGATGCCGCCCGTCGGTGATACTTATTTTTTGCGAATCATCCACCACCGGCCGGACGTAACGGTATCGCTCCGCGGCCGTGGCAAGGGAGAGAAGGCAATCCACACCNNCACACCCTCGGCTCCACGCGATAATGTCTGCATCTCCGGGATGAACCGTGCGAGCCCCTCTACCAGCATATTGAATATTTCCGACTCGAGACGCTGAATCTCCTCCCCGGCTTTCATGATTTTTTCTTCCAGTTCCTTTAGTTCGGGAGTCACATATCGCTCGGCGGCCGTAAGCGTCTGCTTCCGGATCCAATCGGAGGGTACTTTGTCGCGATGTGTGTTGCGCACCTCAATATAATATCCAAATACGTTGTTAAAGCCTATTTTCAGCGAGGGTATTCCTGTGGCAGCGCTTTCACGAGCCTGTATGTCGGCAATGGCCTGACTTGCATGATCGCGCAGATGCCTGTATTCGTCAAGGCCGGCATTCACACCGGGTCGCACCGAGGTTCCGTTACCCACTTTTGCAGGCGATTCCGGATTAAGGGTCCTTGCTATTGCATCTATGGCGTCGCCAACTTCCTTCATTCTTTCGGCCACTTCCTTAAGCACTTCCGAGCCGGCTTCGGCCAGACGACGACGCAACAAGGTGGCGGCTTCAAGAGAGTATCGCAGCTGCACGGCTTCTCTTGGTCCTATCCGCCGGGAACCGACACGAGTCACAAGCCGGTCGAGGTCGCCAATGCGTTTCAATAGCCCGGCGGCGTCCTCGCGCAGCGCCGGATCCCGGAAGAAATATTCCACGCAATCCTGACGGCGAGTTATCTCTTTTAGGTCCGTGAGCGGAAACAGGATCCATTGGCGCAGCCGCCGGGTGCCCATAGGAGTCAGCGTATGATCAAGAACCTGACTAAGCGACATCCCGTCGGGACTCAATGGCTCGACTAATTCAAGATTCCTTATCGTAAATCTATCGAGCATCACGAACTTCTCATTGCCGATTCTGCGGAGCGATGTGATATGCCCCATCTGTGAATGGCCGGTAATGTCGAGATAATGCAGTATACTTCCTGCCGCGATTATCGCCGCCGGCAGCCTATCGATGCCGAAACCTTTAAGTGACGTTGTGCCAAAATGCCGCTGTAGCCGTTCTGTGGCAGAGTCGGGGGTGTAAACCCAGTCATCAAGTTCAAAAGTGCTCGTACGGTAGGTAAAATTCTGCTCGTATTCGCTTTTTGTGCCCCGCATGCGCAGCAACTCCCGCGGAGCCAGGGCCGACAACAATTTGTCGATCTGCTCCGGCTCCCCCTCCTCGCAGACAAATTCGCCTGTGGAGACATCCATAAACGCCACTCCCACGGACTGCCGCCCCATATGGATTGCGCCGAGGAAATTATTCTCCCGGCGCGTCATTGAGCTTTCCGAGAGATTAACGCCGGGAGTCACGAGTTCCGTTATTCCTCGCTTTACGAGTTTTTTAGTCAGCTTCGGGTCTTCGAGCTGCTCGCAGATGGCCACACGTTTACCGGCTCTTACGAGTTTTGGGAGATACGTATCGAGTGCATGATGCGGAAACCCTGCAAGCTCGACAAATTTTGCCGAGCCATTGGCACGCCGCGTGAGAGTGATGCCTAATATCTCGCTCGCTGTGATCGCATCCTCGGAGAAGGTCTCATAAAAATCGCCCACCCGGAACAGCAATATCGCATCGGGATGCTTTTTCTTCATCTCGAAATATTGCTTCATCAGCGGAGTCTCCACAATCTTCCCCATCGCGCTCAGGTTTTGAATATTGACAACATCCAGATCGACATCCCCACATATATCAGAAGCCCCACCACATCATTGGTGATCTGAATGAATGGGCCGGTGGCCAAAGCCGGATTTACTTTTAGTTTCTCGAGAGTCAGGGGCACCAACGTTCCGAAGACCGTGGCAAAGATCACCACGCAGAACAGAGATATCGACACGGCCATCACCAACGCCCAGTCGCCGGGCTGCGTCAGCACGATGTAACCGAACACCACCGCGGAGATCACTATCGCATTCAGCAACGCTACTCTCACGGCACGCCATATCTGAGGCCAGAACTCGCTTAGTTCAAGGCGTCCGTTGGCCAGACCCTGCACCACGATTGCCGATGCCTGCACCCCGACGTTTCCACCCGTGCCTCCGATGAGAGGAATAAAGAACGCCAGGGCAGTCACTGCGGCTATCTGGGCCTCAAAGCCTCCGAGGATAAGAGAATTGACTATACCCCCTATGATGCCTATCAGCAACCATGGAAGTCGCGCTTTCGTCTGAGCCCATATCGAGTCGTCGGCATCAATATCCGAGGAGATACCCGAAGCCAGCTGATAGTCGCGTTCCGACTGCTCACGCACCCGGTCCATCACGTCGTCGACCGTAATCTGTCCTACGAGACGCCCTATGCTGTCGACCACAGGCATCGCCACCAGGTCATACTTCTCGAAATCTATTGCCACTTCATCAAGAGGCATATCCGCCTTCACCGATACCGGGTCGGTCTCCATGACATGCTTGATCTTAGATACTGCCGGATGCGTGATCATCTTCTTCAACGGCAGCACACCGCGAAGACGATTGTCGCTGTCAATCACATAGACATTGTAGATGTCGTCCATATCCTCGGCTTGATGACGCATCTCCTTCAGGCAATCAGGCATCGAAAGGTTCTCATTTACGGCGATATACTCCGTGCCCATCAGACCGCCCGCCGTATCCTCGTCATATTGAAGGAGGTCAACGATATCGCCGGCCTGCTCCACATCATTGATATTCTGAATCACCTCCTCCCGGTCGGCCTCGTCGAGCTCCTGAATCAAGTCGACGGCATCATCCGTGTCAAGCAGATCTATGTAATGGCCGATCTGCTCCGGATCCATCCCCTCAAGCAGCTTCTTACGGTCCTCCTCGTCGAGTTCCATAAGCACGTCGGCTTTCATCTCCCTGTTGGGGATCTGCTCAAAAACCCATTCCGCTTCCTTCAGGTCAAGATGCTGAAAAAGCTCCGCGATGTCGGCAGGGTGCATTCCTTCGAGGTCGGCGAGAACGCCGGCCCTGTCTTCCCTATCGATTAAATCCTCAATACGGTCTATATCTTCTGTAGTGAACTCCTTCATTCCGCCGTCAAATTTTCACGATGCCTGCCCGGGAAGGGGTGCCGGGAGCCGGATAACGTCTTTTTTGAATCCGGAGGCAGCCTCTCGTTTTGCTTCCCTTGGCGGTTAACTTGCAAAAGTAATCAAATTCCCCCGAATATCCAAGCCTATTTTCCATCCGGAATCACATGGAATTGGAATTGTGATGGAATTGTAGTAATTTTGTGGTATGGAAGAAGATTTTGACATCAGGGCTGGAGCCGGGAAGCCTGCGGGCGGCGACGGAGATGTGGAGCGCGCGCTCAGGCCTCTGCGCTTTGATGATTTCCGCGGACAGCCCGGGATTCTTAGCAATCTGCGCGTTTTCGTGCAGGCCGCAAGACTGCGCGGCGAGAGTCTCGACCATACTCTGCTCCACGGCCCTCCCGGCCTCGGTAAGACCACCCTATCCAATATCATCGCCAATGAGCTGGGTGTTGGATTCAAAACCACTTCAGGCCCGGTGCTTGACAAGCCCGGCGACCTTGCCGGCATCCTGATGAGCCTCGAGCCCCACGACGTGCTTTTTATCGATGAAATTCACCGGCTCCACCCCGTGGTGGAGGAATATCTCTATTCCGCCATGGAGGATTACCGCATCGACATCCTCCTCGACAAGGGGCCGGGCGCAAAGAGCGTTCAGCTATCCATCTCCCCCTTTACCCTTATCGGAGCCACCACAAGAAGCGGGAATCTTACCGCCCCGCTCCGAGCAAGATTCGGCATTCAATGCCACCTCGAATATTACGACCACGATCTCTTACAGGGAATCGTGGAACGCTCGGCCGGATTGTTGCAGATTGAAATTGAGAAAAAGGCCGCCAGGGAGATTGCTCTCCGTAGCCGGGGAACGCCCCGCGTGGCAAATGCCCTTCTGCGCCGAGTACGCGATTTCGCGCAGGTGATAGGGTCCGGAAAGATCGATTCTGCTATTGCCAAACACGCCCTCGAGGCTTTAAATATCGACCGATACGGACTCGATGAAATCGACAACCGCATCCTTCTAACCATAATCGACAAATTCAATGGCGGCCCGGTGGGGCTAAACACCATCGGTACTGCCATCGGGGAAGACCCCGGTACTATCGAAGAAGTATATGAGCCATTCCTGATTAAAGAGGGATTCATGCAGCGCACTCCACGCGGAAGGGAGGTGACCGACCTTGCATATCGGCATCTGGGCCGGTCGAGGATTCCCCGACAATCCTCTCTTTTTGAAGAGGAGTGAATCATAATGCTCCGACAGCGATTAATAAACCCTTTAGAAACCCATCTCCATGGCCGGAATAAAAGCCTTAGCCAAAGAAACTGCCATCTACGGCCTTAGCAGCATTATCGGCAGATTCCTCAACTGGTGCCTTGTGCCTCTTTATGTCTATATATTCCCTACCGAAGAATATGGCATCGTGAGTTATCTTTATGCCTTTACGGCCGTGGCTCTCGTAATCCTGAATTACGGCATGGAGACCGGATTTTTCCGCTTTGCCAACAAATCCGATGACCCGGATATGGTGTATACCACGTCGCTCATATCCGTAGGAGCCACTTCCCTATTGTTCATTCTTATTCTATGCGTGGCCTTAAACCCCCTATCCACGGCGATTCATCTTCCTGACCATCAACTTTATGTGCTGTTATTAGGGATAATTGTGGCTTTGGATGCTTTCTGCAATATTCCCTTCGCTTATCTTCGCTTTCGCAAGAAGGCCTATCGCTTCGCAGGGATAAAACTGATGAACGTGGCCCTTAATATCGGCCTGAATCTTTTCTTCATACTTGCTTGCCCTGCCCTTGCAAAAGGGAGTTGGAGCTGGCTTGTGAATTGGTTTTATGCCCCGATAGGGGGCGAGACATTCGGCATTGGCTGGATTTTCGTGGCCAATATGATAAGCACCGTGGCTGTGCTTCTCTCGCTGCTTCCGGAAATCACGTGCAGCCGTCTGCGCTTTGATGGCCCACTTTTGCGGAAAATGCTCAGCTATAGCTGGCCACTGCTCATATTGGGTGTGGCCGGCATCCTGAGCCAGAATATGGGGCAATTGCTCATTCCCTATATCTTTGCCGGCCATGAGGCGGAGGCCTTGTCGATGGTGGGCATCTACGGTGCCAACATAAAGATAGCCATTGTGATGGTGATGTTCACGCAGGCTTTCAGATACGCTTATGAACCCTTCATCTTTTCCCAGGCAAAAGGGGATGGAGAGACCAAGCTGCGCGCCTATGCCGATGCAATGAAATTTTTCGTGATTTTCGGACTTCTAATATTCCTTGGCGTGATGTTCTATCTCCCGGTGATCAAATGGTTTGAATCCCCGCGTTATTGGGGAGGACTCAGCATTGTGCCGATAATGATGATGGCCGAACTATGCTTTGGCGTTTTCTTCAATCTTTCGGTATGGTATAAGATCACCGATCGCACCCGCTGGGGAATGTGGATGTCGCTTATCTGCTTTGTGATAATGTTAGGGCTTAACCTTTGGCTTGTACCATTGATAGGAATTCCCGACGGCTATATCGGCTCCGCGCTTGCCGCGCTCGGTGCCTACTTCGCCGTGATGACCTTGAGCTATTTCGTAGGCAGGAAATATTATCCAATCCCTTATCAGACCGGCCGACTGCTGCTTTATGTGGCCTTTGCACTCCTTCTTTATGTCATCGGGCTGGCCGCTGAGGCCTGGTTCGCTACTTGGCTGATGTTCCTGACACGCACTCTCCTCCTGATTTTATATATCGGAGCCGTCTGCTACTTTGAACATGTGCCGCTCCCACGACGTCAAAAATAGCCCCGTTTATAACCCATTATAATCATTTGCCCATGAATCGTTCTTCACTTGCCGGCATCCTCCGGAGAATGCGCCCTTTATCCGGATATTCTAATAATTCTTACGCCAAGAAAACTGCGAGAAGGGCGGCTCTTTGCGGATGGATGTCTATTGCCCTTGCTGCTTGCGCAATATCTGCTTTTCCCTTTTCTTCGGCTGCTCAGATGTCGCCCAACGGCAAGATTAGCGTGGAAAGCCTCAATCCCGAAGGATTGACCGTAAGCTATCTCACCACTGCAGGCTCCAAAGAGGTGATGCTGATTGAATGTGGAAAGGCTGTGCCCTCCGGCTCCGTGAGCGACATAAAGAGTGTGGAATATGATATGCTCTCGGGAAAACGCTCGCATTGCACGAACAGTTATGTGGAATGCGAGTATAATCTCCCTTCAGGCGAATCGCTCGTGATGCGCGTATATAATGACGGCGTGGCATGGCATACACCTTCGGCCGATGTTGTGGATCTAACCGGCGCCGACCACCGCTATCTGATGCGCTGGAATGATGCTTATGAAGGATTCTTTCCGAAGGATGAACCCGAGGCTGAGGGTATCCGTTGGGGCTATCCGGCCTTATTTGATTATGGCAACGACGTATGGCTGCTGCTTTCTGAATCCAACCTTAATGCCGATTGTGCCGCCTCAAGTATGCACGGCACGGGAAAGACCGGGGAATACCGGCTGCAACCCGAAGGACCCGGCGAGCGCGNNAGCGCGGATGGCAGACAGCCATTATCGGCTCGCTGAAGGATATTGTGGCCTCGACGCTGATCACCGACAATTCAGAACCTTGCAAACTGGAGGATACTTCCTGGATTCAACCGGGCACAGCCGCGTGGGTATACTGGGCATATAATCATGGCTCCAGTGATTTCAATATCATAAGGAAATATGTGGATCTGGCTGTCGAACTCCGACTCCCTTATGTGCTGATTGATGCGGAATGGGATGAGATGAAAGACGGCAAGACGGTGGAAGATGCCGTAGCTTATGCTGTGGCTAAGGGTATCAAGCCGATGATATGGTATAATTCTTCTGTGGGCTGGATTGATGGCGCACCGGGCCCGAAATTCCGGCTCAATAAGCCTGAAGATAGGGAGCGCGAGTTCGCATGGTGTGAGAAAATAGGGGTGAAAGGCGTGAAGATAGATTTCTTCTCCGGCGACTCGAATATGAATATCCGCTATATGACGGAGTTGCTGGAGGCTGCCGCCCGGCATCATTTACTTGTGAATTTTCACGGTGCCACAATCCCGCGCGGATGGCAACGCACCTACCCGCATCTTATAAGCACCGAAGGGGTATATGGCGCGGAATGGTATAACAACGTGCCGACATTCACCGAAGTGGCCGCTTCGCATAATGCTATGCTCCCTTTCACGAGAAATGTGGTGGGACCGATGGACTATACACCGTGTGCTTTCTCCGATTCGCAGCATCCGCACATCACCACGCGCGCCCATGAACTCGCCCTCACTATCCTTTATGAGTCGGGCATCCAGCACCTTGCCGACCGCCCGGAGAGTTTCCTTGCCCAGCCGGAAGCCGTACGCAACTTCCTGGGCGCGTTTCCGACAGCATGGGACGACACTCGCCTCCTCACAGGCTCGCCCGGCAAGTACGTCGTAATAGCTCGAAAGAAAGGTGATAAGTGGTACTTCTCAGGCATCAACGGCACCGATAGCCGGATCACAATCGATCTGCCGACAACTGACCTTCCGAAGAACGTCTCTAAAGGGAAAAGGATTCTTTTTACCGATAATGCCGATTCGTCTGACTGGCAGATAAATAGAATCAATCGCCTTCCGGCTTCCGTCACGCTGATGCCGCGGGGAGGATTCGTGATTTACTGAACCCAACGCAGTGGTCGGGATAACCGGAATATCCCCTTATCCGATTTCCCGACACGGCCGATTACGTTCACGTTGCCGGATTTTATGGAGGTCACTCGGCTTCGCTGGCGGCGAATTCCATCAGATAGGCCTTAATAAAGCCATCGATATTGCCGTCCATAACCGCATTTACGTCCGACGTCTGGAATCCTGTGCGGTGATCCTTCACGCGCCGGTCGTCGAATACATAGCTCCGTATCTGGCTTCCCCATTCGATCTTCTTTTTTCCGGCCTCTACCTTTGCCTGCTCCTCCATGCGATGCTTCAGCTCTTTGTCGTAAAGGATCGACTTGAGTTGACGCATGGCATTTTCCTTGTTCTTGGGCTGGTCGCGGGTTTCGGTATTCTCAATGAGAATCTCCTCCTCCTCGCCGGTGTAGGGGTCCTTGTATTGATAGCGGAGGCGCACTCCCGACTCCACTTTATTCACATTCTGGCCTCCGGCGCCTCCGGAGCGGAAAGTATCCCATGATATCCGGGCTGTCTCTACCTGTATTTCGATTGTATCGTCCACGAGGGGGGTTACGAAAACGGAGGCGAATGAGGTCATGCGTTTCCCCTGCGCGTTGTAAGGGCTTACCCGCACGAGGCGGTGCACGCCATTCTCACTCTTTAAAAAGCCATAGGCATAATCGCCTTCGATATTGATGGTCACTGATTTTATGCCTGCCTCATCACCGTCAAGCAATTGGGCTATCGACGTTTTGTAGCCGTGGCGCTCGGCATATCGTAGATATAGGCGCATTAGCATCGAAGCCCAGTCCTGGCTCTCTGTTCCTCCCGCACCGGAATTGATTTTGAGAACCACGCCGAGTTTGTCCTCTTCGCGACGGAGCATATTGCGCAGCTCCAGCTTTTCGACAGTCTCGATTGCGGCGGCATACGCGGCATCTATCTCTTCTTCAGTGACAAGCCCCTCCTTCAGGAAGTCGAGACTGAGCTGAAGTTCTTCTACCTGCTTCTCAAGAGCCGTGTAGGAGTCAATCCAGAAATGCAGCTCTTTTATTTTGCGCATCTGGGCTTCGGCCTTGTCGCGGTCATCCCAGAAGTCGGCCACATGAGTGCGCAATTCTTCTTCCTCCACTTCGATGCGCTTACTGTCGATGTCGAGGTATCTTTTCAGGTCGGAGCAACGATGCTCCACGTCCTTCATCTGATCTGAAGTAATCACGGAATGTTATACTGATTTATGGTTTATCGTTATCATCAAGCCGGGCGAGCATCTCGCCGGGAGTAAGTCCGGTTGCGGGATGTCGCCAGCCGGGAGCTATCTCATCGAGAGGAGCGAGGAAGAATCGCCTTTCGGCAAGGTGACGGTGAGGGACGGTGAGAGCCGGAGTATTTATGATCATATCATCGATGGCCACGATGTCGATGTCGACCGCTCGGTCGGAATAACTTCCATCGGCATTGCGGTGGGCACCCCCGTCGCCCGCTTCCCTTTCAATCTGCTGAAGAGTGGCGAGCACTGTCTCAGGCGCTTCATCACTGGCAAACATCAGGCACACGTTGAGGAACGGATGGGGGCTTGAAAACCCCCACGGCTCGCTCTCAACGGTATGCGACACTTCAAATTCACCGAACTTCCGCGATATTCCGCGGATGGCACGGCTAATCATCAAGCCACGGTTGCCTTTATTGCTCCCGATGTTGACGATATAATTCATTTGAGAGTTTTCTTTACCTCCACTTCTTCGTAGGCTTCGATCATATCTCCCTCGCGGATATCATTATAGCCTTGCACGGAGAGGCCACAGTCGTATCCCGACACCACTTCCTTCACGTCGTCCTTGAAACGCTTGAGGCTGCCGAGTTCGCCGGTATAGATCACGATACCGTCGCGGATCACGCGCACTTTGGCGGTACGCTTGATTTTTCCGTCACGCACGAGCGCACCGGCAATTGTACCCACTTTGGAGATGTGATAGGTCTGAAGCACTTCCGCCGTTCCGAGGATTTCCTCTTTAATTTCAGGCGAAAGCATTCCCTCCATGGCATCTTTCACTTCCTCTATTGCTTTGTAGATCACGGAGTAAAGACGAATTTCCACATCCTCCTTCTCCGCTTCTCTACGGGCGTTGGCCGAGGGACGCACCTGGAACCCTATTATAATGGCATCTGAAGCGGCCGCAAGCGTGACATCGCTCTCGGAGATGGCTCCCACTCCTTTGTGAAGCACATTTATCTGTACCTCGGGTGTCGATAGCTTAAGCAATGCGTCCGACAGAGCCTCTATCGAACCATCGACATCGCCTTTCACCACAAGATTCAGCTCGTGGAAATCGTTGAGGGCGCGGCGCCGGCCAAGTTCCTCAAGTCCGATACGCTTCTTGGTGCGCAGGCCGAGCTCGCGTTGCAGCTGTTCGCGTTTTGTGGCTATCTCACGGGCTTCCTGTTCGCTTGTGAGCACGTTAAAGGTATCTCCTGCCGTAGGTGCGCCGTTCAAGCCCAGAATCTGGACCGGCGTGGCCGGACCAGCCTCGCGCACGCGCTGATTGCGCTCGTTGAACATGGCTTTTATCTTGCCGTAGTTTGTGCCGGCCACGACTACATCGCCCACTTTCAGAGTGCCGTTCTGCACGAGTACCGTAGCCACATATCCGCGTCCTTTGTCGAGGGCGGATTCTATCACGGAGCCGATGGCGTTACGGTCGGGGTTGGCCTTGAGATCGAGCAATTCAGCCTCAAGCAATACCTTCTCCATCAGCTCTTCCACGCCAAGGCCTTTCTTGGCGGAAATATCCTGACTCTGATACTTTCCTCCCCATTCTTCTACAAGATAGTTCATGTTGGCCAACTGCTCCTTGATCTTCTCCGGGTTGGCAGTAGGCTTATCAATCTTATTGATTGCAAACACCATCGGCACGCCGGCTGCCGATGCATGATTGATAGCTTCTATTGTCTGGGGCATCACGTCGTCGTCGGCGGCCACGATGATAATGGCAAGGTCAGTGACTTTGGCTCCGCGCGCACGCATTGCCGTGAAGGCCTCATGACCCGGAGTATCGAGGAATGTGATCCGGCGGCCGTCGCTGAGCTTCACATTATACGCCCCTATATGCTGCGTGATACCACCCGCTTCGCCGGCAATCACATTGGCTTTGCGGATATAATCGAGTAATGAGGTCTTTCCATGGTCCACATGCCCCATCACCGTAACGATAGGAGGACGTGTCTGGAGATCTTCCGCCTTGTCTTCAGGATTCTCAATGGCCTCCGTTACATCGGCTGATACAAATTCCGTATTGAAGCCGAATTCCTCTGCCACAATGTTGATTGTCTCGGCATCGAGACGTTGGTTGATCGATACCATCACGCCGAGATTCATGCAGGTGGCTATAACCTTGTTGACCGGCACATCCATAAGGCTTGCCAGGTCGTTAGCGGTTACGAATTCAGTGATTTTAAGCACTTTGCTTTCCGCTGCTTCGCGCTCTGCATTGGCAATCTCGCGATTATGCATCTCTTCGCGCTTTTCGCGACGGAATTTCACGCTCTTCTTAGTGGTCTTGTTTGTGAGGCGCGCGAGCGTCTCCTTAACCTGCTTCTGAACATCCTCATTGCTTACTTCCTGCTTAGGAGCGGGGCGTCCGGCGGCAGTGTTGGCATTTGCTCCGCCTCTGCGTCGACGCGATCCTCCGCCTTGGCCCGGTTGTGCCTGTTGTCCGCGGGCGCGTGGCTGCTCGTTCTTCTTCTCGTTTCGGCGCGTATCAGTGCCGAAGCCGGGCTGCTGTGCGGCCTTCTCCACATCCACTTTCTCTTTTCCTATACGCTTGCGCTTGCGCTCGGAACGGCTTTTTTTCTTCGGCCGTGTCGCCGAATTGATGGCTGAAAGATCAATTTTCCCCACTACCTTCAAGCCCGGAGCGGGAGTCGTGGTAGCGCGGAACGGCTNNNGCTGTCGCTGGCCTGAGTATCTTCCGCCGCAGATTGGGACGGTGCCTGTTGATTTTTTTCCATATCTGTCTTTGGTGCCGGCTCCGTGGCCACTTTCTCCGTGGCTTTCTCCGGATGGCTTTCTCCCCCTTGTTTATTCTCTTTTATGGGTTCTTTTATTGGTTTTGCATCAGTATCGGTTGATGGTTTTGCGGATTCACGCATGGGCTTTGGCTCATCCTTTTCCTCAATCTTCTTCTCTTTTGCGGCTTTGGGAGATTCTGCCGGAGTGGCGGACGCCGGTTTATGGGTGTTGTCCTTTACGTTGGCTTTCGGCTCTGCCATTGGCTTTTTTTCGGGCGCAGCTTTGGGGGTGGGTTTCTCCTCGGGAGTGGGTGCGGGTTTAGCCGGCTCGTTTTTCTTCTCTTGAGTCGCTACAGAGCCGCGGCCGGCCTTTGAGAGGTCGATGGTGCCAAGGATTTTGGGTCCTGTCAGCTTTGCGCCTTGCGCAGCGTCGGCGGCACGCTGCTCCTTTGCGCGTTCCTTCTTTTCCTCGCGGTCGCGTTTGTCCTCGCGCCGGTGGTTGATGATTTGTTCAGCTTCCGCCTTCGCCGATTTATCGCGGCTGAATTCCTTGGTGAGGAGTGCCTCGGCATCGGCATCGATACGGGCGTTGAGGTTACCCTCTTCAATCTCGATGTTGTGTTTCCTCAGAAACTCGATCGCCGTGTTAACCCCCACATTAAGGTCTCTCGCTACTTTACTTATCTTCTTGCGCATATGCTGTGATTGGTTAATGATTATATCCCCCGCCGAGGGGGACGGAGAGAGGAATGGCCGGATTTAATCCTCGAATTCCGCACGCAGCACGTTCATCACGTGCTCGAGTGTGGCATCCTCAAGATCGGCCTGATCGAGCACTTGCTTTGGTGCGTTGAGCACGGCCTTGGCGGTGCCGAGTCCGAGATCCTTCAGGCTTTCGATCACCCAGTCGTCGATCTCATCGCGGAACTCATCGAGGTAGATATCCTCCTCGCCTTCCTCAATGTCGCGGTATACGTCGATGGCATATCCCGTAAGCATGGTGGCCAGCTTGATATTCAAGCCCCCTTTGCCAATGGCAAGGCTTACTTCTTCGGGGTGGAGGAACACCTCGGCCTTCTTTTCATCCACATCCATGCGGATCGAAGAGATCTTTGCCGGACTAAGGGCACGCTGCACATATAGCTGCGGATTGGCCGTATAGCTTATTACGTCGATATTTTCATTGCGCAGCTCGCGGACGATGCCGTGAATGCGGCTTCCCTTGATACCGACGCAGGCACCCACCGGGTCAATGCGGTCGTCGTAGCTCTCCACGGCTATCTTGGCTCGCTCGCCGGGCTTGCGGGCCACTGCCTTGATGGTGATCAGGCCGTCGTGAACCTCCGGCACTTCCTGCTCGAAAAGACGGCGCAGGAACCGCTCGTCGGTACGGCTCACTATCACCTTCGGATTGTTGTTGGGATTGTCAACGCGCTTCACCACCGCACGCACCATATCTCCCTTATGGAAGAAGTCGCCCGGAATCTGCTCCTCTTTCGGCAGTATAAGTTCGTTCTGCTCCTCGTCCATGAGCAACATCTCCCGCTTCCAGATCTGATGAACCTCGCCCGTGATTAGTTCGCCCTCAAGATCCTTGAATTTATTATATATCGCTTCCTTCTGAAGGTCCAGAATCTTCGATTGGAGTGTCTGGCGCAGATTCAGGATGGCGCGGCGTCCGAAATCCTGGAAGAATATCTGCTTCACCACATCTTCGCCGATCTCAGCCTCCGGGTCGAGGTCGCGGGCCTCCGACAAGCCTATCTGTTTGTCAGGATTAGTCACTCCTCCGTCGGCCACTACTTCAAGATTCTGATAAATCTCGCAGTCGCCTTTGTCGGGATTCATAATGACGTCGAAATTCTCGTCGGACCCGAACATCTTTGCAAGCACATTGCGGAATGATTCCTCAAGCACTGATATCATTGTAGTCTTGTCGATGTTCTTGAGTTCCTTAAACTCGGCGAACCGGTCGACCATATTCACTGTCTCTGCTTTCTTTGCCATAAGGCCAATATCTTTGAAGTTTCTTTGTTTCGGTTTATCTCGCAATATTATCGGGGGTCAGAATTTCAGGTCGACACGCACCATTTTCGCCGCCTCGTAGGGGATTGTCTGCTCCTTGTCGACCTCCACGGGGCGTTTTGCGCCCTCCGGCTTTTCCTTTACCTTGATCGATATTGTGAAGCCGGCGTCGTCGGCACTCCGGAGCACTCCATGCAATTTGCGCCCGTCGGATGTAAGCACCTCTATGTCCTGCCCGATATTCTTGTCGTACTGACGGCGCACCTTGAAGGGGGATGTAAGCCCGGCCGATCCTACTTCGAGCTCGTAATCATCAGCATCCGTGTCGCGTGGAAAGGCTTCGTCGATGGCCCGGGTGAGATCGCCGCAGAAATCAATGTCGACCCCTTGCTCGGAATCAATCTCAACCACAAACCGTTCGTCCGGCTCGCTAAGCACGTCAACGAGGAAATAGGGCGTATCTTTCAAACGCTCCTCAACGAAACTTTTCAACGATTCTTTATCCATAATCTTCTGGCTGTTAAGCTGTCGGTACTTCTTCTTTTATTAGTCGGCCGCCTCATAACGGCGGCGCAGGATTAGGGATTATTTGGCTCGGTGTATCCCCGGGCCTCTCTATAAATAAAGAAGGGGACGCTTGTCCCCTCCGGAATTTATGCAAAGATAGTATTTTATTCCCGAATTATCGCGTTGCCATGCGCCTGCTGGCGGGGCGGAAGGGGGGTTTTAAAGTAAATTTAACCTTATTTAAGATTATTTATTATAATTTAACCCTCTCCGAGCCACTCATCTATGAGCCTGCGCGAAATGGAGCCACGTCGCGCAAGGCGCGGCGCCGAGTCACGGCTGAACCAACCCCCCGCGCTCAATTCTCCATCGCGGAACTCTATCTCGCCCGATTTCCATTTTGCAGTAAATCCCATCATGATTTGCGACGGAAACGGCCACGCCTGACTCCCCTGATACTTTATGTGGCCTATCTCAAGGCCGGTCTCCTCCATCACCTCACGAGCCACGCACTCTTCCAGCGATTCCCCCGGCTCCACGAATCCGGCCACAAGGGCATAGACCGGGTCGCGGAACGTGCGCGCATGCACAAGCAAGGCCTTATCGTCGCGGGTCACCAGTACCACTATTGCCGGCGATATGCCGGGAAATATCAGCCTCCCGCATCCGCTGCACACTAATGCCAGCCCATCGCCGGGACGCGTTTCAGCGCCACAGCTGCCACAGTAGCGGTTGGTGGCGTGATAATGTTTCAGCTCTCTTTCCGAGGCTATATGATGCCATTCTTCCGCAGAATAGTCGGCCACTTTGCTTCTAAGGTCGTCGTTGGGATCCATAGCTCAAATATCAAGCCAGTTCGGCATCAATAGATTTCAGAAATTCGCCGAGCGTGGGATTGGCTGATATGGCGCGGCGGATAAACTCCTGCGGGGGCAGCATCTTGGGCGAGTTTTGCACGCTGGTGTCGATCTCGGCGCGTACAGCAAGAAAATCATTATGAAGCTCGCTTCTTAGAAATTCCAATATTTTGGGCATTGCCAGTTCAAAAGCCTGAAGCTGCGCCGGATGCTGAACGATCACCTTATATTCCTCGTCACCCGTCTTTTCGGGGGTTGCCTTAGTCATGGCATCCACAAGGATATGTTGCTCCGAATGAGCCGCTGCATATTTCCGCCATGCTTCGGCAAATTGAGTCTCGTCGACAGGTTCTTTGAGCCGCTCATGGGTGTCGGCCACTTCCACGGCGGCTGTGAGGCTCACAGTTTTTTTTGCAAATTTCCGTGGCTTCTTATCAGCCGGTGCGGGTGATGGAGCGTGATTTTCGGCTGCATCAGCCACAATTGCCGGAGCCGCCGGCTTATCTTCTTTTTTAATCCCGTTCTCCTCGGCAGGCCGTGGGGATTGCGGGCCACGGGAGGGGTCGCGCAATGGCTCTTTTTTGCCGGGAGAATAATCAAAAGGGGGCTGCGGCGGGTTTAGGAGTTGGCAGAGGCGTATCAGTGTCAATTCCACGAGCAGTTGCTTGCTGGAGGCAGTGCGGTAATTATAATCGCAGTCGTTCAGCAATTCCATCGCGCGATAGTACCATGCGAGGGGAAGCCGGGAGGCCTGTTCGGCGAGCCGTTCTGTCACATCGGCCGGGGTCTCGAGCAGAGGCAGCGTGCGTTTATCGGCCGCCACCATCAGATCGCGTACATGCTGCATGAGATTGTTGATAAAGAATAGAGAATCAAATCCCCGGTCGCGCACTTCTTTATATACAATCAAAGCATCAGGCACATCGCCCCGGCGGAAATCGTCGATGAGCCGGAAGAAGAACTCATAATCGAGGATATTCAGATTCTCAGTCACATTCCTGTAAGAAATGTCGCCATGGGTCGAAGCAGCCACCTGATCGAAAATTGAAAGGGCATCGCGCATGGCTCCGTCGGCCTTTCTCGCAATCACTCCGAGGGCGCGGGGGTCGGCTTTCATCCCTTCCGATTCGGCCACATATTGGAGATGGTTCACGATGTCGTCGATCGTGATGCGCTTGAAATCGTAGATCTGGCAGCGGCTCAGGATCGTGGGAATCACCTTGTGTTTCTCCGTAGTGGCAAGTATGAATATGGCATATGCCGGAGGCTCCTCAAGCGTTTTTAGGAATGCGTTGAAAGCCTGCGATGAGAGCATATGCACTTCATCGATGATAAAGATGCGGTAACGCCCCGTCTGCGGAGGGATTGTAACCTGCTCGATGAGCAGGCGGATGTCCTCGACACTGTTGTTGGAGGCGGCGTCGAGTTCCACGAGATTATAGGAATTCCCTTTGTCGATTGCCCGGCAGGATTCGCATTCTCCGCAAGCTTCCCCCTCGGGAGTGGGGTTCAGGCAGTTCACCGCGCGTGCGAATATCCGCGCGCATGAAGTCTTCCCTACTCCCCGAGGGCCGCAAAACAGATAGGCTTGGGCCACGCGCTGCGTGGTTATGGCATTACGGAGCGTGTTGACAAGGCTCGCCTGCCCCACAACGCTGCGGAATGTGGCCGGGCGATACTTGCGCGCGCTTACTATATATTTGTCGCTCATGGTGCTCTTAATTCAGTAGGATACGCAAAATTACAACAAATCCCGTCATTTAGCAAATCCTTCTCCACAGAATAATTGTCTTTTGCAACGCTTTATATTCTATTATTGCTGACCGGTAAAAATAAATCTTAATTGCCTGCAATATCCCTGCATAAATTAAATTGAGGAGGTGCCTGACATAAAGGGCACCTCCTCGAACCGTCTGGCAGAGACCTATGTAGACGGGCGGGTTTTGTAGTCTTACTTATTGATCATCACCTTGCGTGAAGTTCCATCGGAATAAACCACGATGTTGAGGCCTTTCCCATACTCGTTCAGGCGACGGCCGTTGATGTCGTAGATTCCGATTACGGTTGCAGGCTCTGCAATGATTACGGGCTCAACACCGCTTACATCACCATCGGGGGTTCCGTCGAGGCGGCGGAAGTTAACGTTCTCAACTTCGCAGTCGTTCGGGTTCGATGAATTGTAATGCGAGATTACTGCTACCACCTTGAGATCCTGGCGCTTGTAGTTCATCAGATTGAAGGTGCATTCTGTGGTGAAGGTATTATCCTCGCCCCATACGATAGGCACACCCCATGTATCGTTGACAGCGCGGGTGACATGCTGATGCAGGAACCCGGAGGCTGCACCCGACTGGCCATCAGATGATGGTTTTACATTGTCCTCTACGAAATAGATGGTGAGGATAGCGTTATCTTCAAGCACCTTTGCGCTACGCTCTGCTCTTACTGTTACCTTGATAGTCTTGTCCTTTTCACCCGGAACATCGAAATCGACTGTCGACATCGCGAATGAAGGCACAGCAAGACGCTGGTCGAGATATTCCTGTACGTAGGCTTGTGAAGATGGGAAGAATACCGGTGAATTGTCCTCAAGGTTTACGCGGTCGATCATCATTGCCGGCGCGTAGGTGCTTCCGCCTGCATTATAGAACCATACATACTTGTTGTCGGCCGGAATAGTGAAGGCGTCGGTATAGTAACCGGAGTGGTGACATATCGCCTCAACGCGCTCATATTTGGGCATCTCAAGAATCGTATGCAGGAAATTTGCCACACGCGGACAGTTGGGACACTTCTCCGTAGTAAATTCCTCAACGAGCACACGGCGCGGGAATGCGGAGTTGATTACTTTGAATTCTCCTGCCTCGGCGATTTCGTTGGATTCCATATCGGCATCCTGACCGTCGGCGAGTGATGCGATCTTCACTCCCACCTTATATGAGCCGGGAGAAAGGCTGGTGATATTCGGAGATACATTGAATTTCACTTCTGCAGCGCTGTTGGGGGCTATGTTGCAAGCAATTTCCTGAGTAAGGGAGGGGAGGCCGTCAGGAGTGACTTCAACGGTAAGGCCGGTCACTTTCTTGCTTCCGATGTTGCGCACGCTGAGCGAACCCGTAAGCTCTTTCTGGCTGATGATGTAGTAGGGGGAAACCTGTGCCGACACAAGGCGCACATCATATTCAGGCTGGATGTCGTTGCCAAGAATACCTTCCACGCAAAGCGTACCCTCAGCCGACATATCTGCCCAGTCAGCACCCGGAGCCTTCACGAAAAGAGTACCTGTGCCGCCCATCGGCAGAGCATCGATCATGCGGCAGGCTTTCTTCTGGGAGAAGGTAATGCCCATATAGAATCCTTTGTCACCGATTTCATATGGCTTGTCGAGTTCCAGAGCATTGTAACCGGTCTTTATGCTTGTATATTTTTCGATCAACGCTTCGCCAAGGTTCTCGCCGTCGAGGCTCTCACGAACCCATACGCGGAGGTTATTGGCGTTGATACGCATATACACGCAGGCATTCACCTTGGTCACTTTATTTCCCTTCAGGGTCTGGGCGTAGCTTGCCGGAATGTAGACGGCGGCGCTTACTTCGGCGTTTTCATCGTCATAGACCGCGGGGCAGTTCTTCGGATCCTCTCCGTAGCAATAGCCCACGGTAAGATCGTTGGCGGCATTGGCCTTCATGCCGGTGGCCATGAAAGCAATGACAGCCAGCATTGCAGTAAAAATTTTTCTCATACTATTATTGGTTTTAATTTAGTTGCACAGTTATCTCTCTGTTATTGTTGTTCGAGCGGAGATTCGGCTACAAATATAAGGCGTTATTTCTTAATTACCAAATTATGGATATAAAAATTGTAAATAGAGAGTGACATTAGATATTATAACTGCTAATTTCCACATTTATTGTTGAGCCTCGGCGATTCTTCTCTGCATGAAAGCGTTTTGCTCGCGCGGAGGGAGAGGCAACGTTGATGAGTCCTGACGGATGTAGACCGTACCGTCCTTCATTCGGACCATTCCGGGGAAGGGCTCTACGGAAACGCGGCCTGTCACCTTTTCGCCGTGGATGTCGAAGGATAGTTTCACGAAATCCGTCACCGGCAGGCCCTCATAGGTCTTTCCAATCTGATTGCGGAGATGCCAATGGAAATTGAGTGCGAATTTATCCTCCATGTCGCGCAGGTCGTAACGGTCAGAACCATTGTTGAGAAAGCGGAAATCGGCATCAAGCCCAACGGGGATTGCCTGATTGTTTACGCCGAGGTAGATTGTGCCTCCTTTGTGATTGAGCATCCCGCATACCACTTCCATGATTTCGCGCCCCTGAATGCGGTCGTCGGCGCGCATATTGTTGTTGGCAGGATATATAAGGCTTTCCTTAAATTCATTATGCTCGTCTTCCTGCACTTTGAGGCTCTCCACATTTATCCTTTCGGGCTGCGGGAAGCGGAGGGTTGTGTAGATACCCTTCAGGATTTCGCGGCGTGCATCCTCAAGCCCGAGACCCCACAACTGGTTGTAAGCCGTGACGAGGCGCGACACTATTCCCATTGCCGTATTTTCGGGATATTCCTTGGGCTTCCATTCATCCGGATGGTCAAGGCCGGAGAGTATCCTGAGAATCTCTATATAGCGGTCGAGGGCCGTATCGCGCTGGCGCAATTGCTCGGCCGATGCGAGTTTGGAGCCGAAGATCTTTGCATCGACGCTCGAAATGAGGGCAAATTCACCGAGCGCTTCCATTGCTGTGCATTTGGCTTCGAGAGTGTGTGCCAGTTCGTCGTCACCGGCAATCCTTGCCATCAGCAGAGCCAGCGACACCATCGTATATGCCGTGCCCAGCTCGGTGCCTTCGAGCGAACTCATTATGTTGATCACGCGAGCCAGAAGCACGGCGTTCTGCATTTCGAGACGCATGGCAGGACGCTCCTCGGCTTCGTGGGTTTGAAATTCACCCTCATATATCCCTATGGCTACACTTTCGAGAGTGTGATGGAAAATATCATGCACATCGATTCGGATTCCGGTATCCGGAGTGCACTCCTCCGGACTCAGCAGATCGGTGAATTCCGATTTTACAAAGAGATTGTTGTTATCGGAGTTGACCATCATAATGCGGGCCATCACAATATCGTTGCGATGCAGTTCGAAATTAGCGTTCGAGGGGAGCCAGACCACCAGGGGATAACCCTCGTTGGAGAGGGCGAAAAATCCTATTGGAGCCTTGTAGACGCCCGTTATCACGCAGGGTACTTCAGTCTCGGAATCGCGGTCGTAGGCAGCTTCCTGAAGGTTACGCGAGGCGATGGAGCGGCGCAGCGAGAAGGTGTAGGTGCCATCGGGAAGAGCTTCGTTGACCACGGCCTCGAAGAGCATCGGTTTGCCGTCTTTCATAAAATCCTGAAGCACGGGGCGCACTTCATAGGCCACGATGTCGTGGACCGTCAGACACCCCGAGCCTCTGTAATAACTGTCGGCGATACGGCATTCAAACACTCCGGGCTCGCGCTGACCGGTGACGAAAATCATCACCGAATCTCCCTTTTCCAGACGCAGCGGAGCCGAGGGCTGCTGTTTGCCGGGCGTAACGATGCCGGAATAGCCCAGCACCATGCGGGTAAGCTCCTTCAGCTTCGGAGCCTGCACCACAGGATTGGCATCGCAGATTCCGGAAAGGCCGGGCACTTTCTCTTCAGTAAGCACGGCTGCCGTGATACCCGGGAACAGGGCATAGGAAAGGGATTTCTTCATCAGGTCGGGATCATCACAGGAGCTTATCGTCAACGCCCCGTGACCCACGGAGAGGGTACCACGTTCACTGCGGAACATTGACGACGCATTTATGAGGTCGCTCTGCGAGAATGGCCTTGTGAGCGATGCATAGCAAAGGTGGGAGATGTCGTTTAGGTCGGGCCAGGAAAATTCAAGAGGCCCTGTAACGACTCCTGCGAAACACTGGATGGCCTTCGACGGAAGGGAATTGTCCCAGCTGTTGATAAGCATGGCGGCGCAAATGTACATGAATCCGCGGCGTGCGGCCACCTCCGGTGAATGCTCATCCACATCGAGCAGCTGCTCCATTGCCAGGGCACGAAGAAGAAGACGCAGGGAATCGCGGTCGCTACGCACGAGAGCCGCCTCACGCCCCTTTATAAACTGACGCAGAAGCTGCTGCATTCCGGTCTTGAAGAACTGCATGAAGGTGCTGTTGGTATGATGCGTGGCGATGATGCCGAGGATGCGCTCCATATATATATCCACATTCACCGCCTCCAGAAGAATCATTGAGCTGAGGAGCCGCACTTTCTCATTTGGCTTGTAGAACCGGCGCGATTTCTCAAGGCTACCGAGGATGCCGAGCATGGTGTTATCGGCCTCACGACTCACCATAAGATTATAGGCGCGCCAGAAATCGCCGGCATTGCGGGCAATGTCGTCGAGATGCTGCTGAGTGTCGTACTGCTCCTTTCGCGGAAGGGTAAGCACATAGTCGGAACGCTCTATCAAGGCCACGGCAAGGCTTTCAAGGCTACGCAGGATATATCCTTTTGGCGTGATCCTTCCTCTCAGCATCTCCACGGTGACATCAAGGGATGTCTCAAGGAAGGGGATCACCCAGCGGTTGTCCTCCGCCTCAACGAGGGTTTTCACCTCCGCATATTCGGGCATCTCAAGAAGGCGCTGGATCACTCCCCGCCGCAGATAGCGGGCCTCCGGGAGTTCCAGCAGATTGTCAATGCCGAATACGTCGTCGCGCTTCTGATTTTCCAACACCGGCGTGAGCTTGAGCGACTCCGAATCCACCTCATCAATCACGCAGGAAATCCTGTCGAAACGCTTGAAGGAGCCTTTGCCCACATATATGTTCTTGTAAGTTACATTGTTGATTTCATCCCGCAGTGTGCATCTGCCGGCCCTTACATCGGAATTCACATAGAATTTATGGGTTTCGCCGGGTTTATACAGCAACGGAGCCACAGAAAAGGGATCTTGCTCGAATCGGGTGCCGTTAAAATAACAGGTGATCTTCTCCGGCATCCGCTGATTCTGGAAATCAAATGCCACAATACGATGTTCGCCACCGGTGGCCTGGTCGGGCACGATAAATGTAAGGCGGTTCGATGTGTCACGCCCGATGTTGAACTGACGGTCGGTAAAAACATATTTTTTACCTCTTTCAAATGTCGACATGATAATTTAAATGTTTATAATTGTTAATGTGAACATTACCTATTAATAAGCGGTAAAGTTAGTGAAAATTTTTTAGAAATAAAAATTGCGGATAATTTGTTTATTCAAAAAATATTAAGTATTTTTGGCTCGGCATTCCATCATGCCAGGGATATGGTACCGTTCATCCTTCATACAATGCCGGGCTTCCGGCAGGCATATGAGGCGGGGAAAGATTACCATCATCCGCTATCAATACGCATTTGCATGATGCCGTGGCAACTATCAGAAATTAAATATTTTATTCACCAAAACCAACATCGAATGAAAAAAACTTTACTATTGTTGGCGGCCGCCCTCGGGGCACAGGTGATGCTTGCAAGCACTCCGGCCGTTTACTATGATTTCCAGTTCACCGGCGTTGCACCCAACGGTACTCTTGCCGGCAGCTTCCTCTATGGCAATGCCTCGATCATGAACCCCAAGACGGGTGAGATATTCAACTCCTACAACTGCTCCGACGATATGGCCGTCTATTATACCGAAGGCCTCGGAAACTGTGTGTCGAACACGGGCGTCCTCACCGGAAGCACATTCATGACCAACAACGCCGCTTACTGGCGCGGAGGAGCCTGGACAACCCTCTACACTCCGAAGCCCCAGTACACCAACATGACTAACGGCATCACTGCAGATGGTCTTACAATATGCGGAAACATCGGCTTGGAGGCGATGTCGCTGGAAGATGTCGCCACTCCGATGCTCGTGCCCGCAGTATGGGAGCTCCAGTCGGACGGCACCTATGGCTCGCCCAAGACCCTTCCTTATCCCTCGCTGGATTTCACGGGCCGCGTGCCACAGTATGTCACGGCTGTAGCCATCTCCGATGATGCAAAGACTATAGCCGGTCAGGTTGTGGATTATTCCGGCCAGCTTACCTACCCCATCATCTATACCAAGGATGAGAACGGAGAATGGTCGTACTCCACGGAAGTGGGTTTAAGCCTCGTAAACCCGAACAATATCAAATTCCCGGAATGGCCAGGCGATTCCCCCTCGATGCCAACGCTTGATCAATTCATGGCTCCCGATGAAGTGGAGGCCTACAATCAGGACCTCAACGACTGGTTCGCGAACGGTATGCAGGGAGACGCACCCGAACTTGAGGACTACGCAACAGAGGAGGAAATCGCCGCCTTTAACGCAGCCATGGCAAAATGGCAGGCTTACTACGATGAGTGGCTGCCCAAATACAATGCCTTCGACGAGGCTTTGCAGCAGCTACTGGCCGACCCCGACCACAAGAGCTTCCAGTTCAACTCCGTATCCCTCAGCCCCGACGGAAAGACTTATGTGACTACCGCCCAGACTGAAATTCCCAACCCCGACCCGATGGGCAGGTTCCCCTTCATCACGATTAATTCCGCCCTCACCATCAATGTGGCCGACGGCACCGTTACCAACTATCCTGCCGACGGCATGAACACTGTTCAGGCCCTTAACGACGGCACGATCATCGGCTTCGTTGAGAACAGCCTCGGCATAAAGCAGGCTGCCATGTATCTCCCCGGCTCCACTACCGTCACCAAACTTGAGGACTATGTACAGGAAAAGAACCCCGACCTCTATGCCTGGATGAAGGAGAATATGAACTTCGATGTTGAGTACCCCGTATTCAACCCCGAGACTGAGGAGTATGAGGACAAGACCGAAAATATGTGGTTCACCGGCGTGCCTCACGCTACCACCGACCTCTCCATGTTCCTCACCACTACCGAGAATATGCTCGGCATCGACGACTGCATGACCTACGGTTATGTACTTCCGATGGACTATACTTCCGGCATCGAGAACGTGGCTACCGATGTTGATTCAGAACTTCCCGTGGAATACTACACACTCGACGGTATCCGCGTGAACGATGCATCGAAACCGGGCCTCTACATCATGCGTCAGGGCAACAAGACTACAAAGGTCATGGTGAAATAAGATTCACTTAAGCAAAAAGAAATCCGGAAGAAATTCTTCCGGATTTTTTTATGCCCTGCGCCCTCGCGGGAGCCGGGGCGTATCCACTTCGTGGCTTAGTCTTCTTCCTTCATGTTGTGGAACACGTTCTGCACATCCTCGTCCTCCTCAATGCGGTCAAGGAGCTTCTCTACAGCCTCGCGCTGCTCGGCGGTGAGTTCCTTATAATCGTTGGGGATACGCTCGAACTCGGACGAAGAGATCTCGATTCCGTTTTCCTCAAGGAATTTCTGAAGGTTTGAATACTGGTCGAAAGCACCGTAGATTACCCATTCCTCGGCCTCCGGATCAGCCTCCAGCTCGGCCTCGAAGTCCATGAGGTTCAGCTCAAGCTCCTCTGTGTCAACCTCTGCGGGCTTGACATGGAACACACTCTTATGGTCGAAAAGGAAAGAGAGGGAGCCTTGCGTGCCGAGGGAGCCGCCGTGCTTGTTGAAATAGCTGCGCACGTTAGCCACGGTACGCTGGTTATTGTCGGTGGCAGTCTCCACAACGATTGCGATTCCGTGGGGGCCATACCCTTCATAGATGATCTCCTTATAATCACCGGCATCCTTGTCGGTGGCTTTCTTTATGGCGCGTTCCACCGTATCCTTAGGCATATTTGCAGCCTTGGCGTTTTGCATGAGGGCGCGGAGACGCGGGTTGGTATCGGGATCCGGGCCGCCGGCCTTTGCGGCGATGGTGATTTCCTTGCCGATGCGAGTAAACGTCCGGCTCATGTTGCCCCAGCGTTTCAGCTTGCGGGCTTTTCTATATTCAAATGCTCTTCCCATATATGTGGTATTGTTATAATCTTTTGGAACTTTCAACGCAGCTGGGCGCCCGTTGCATCAGCGAGCGATTTCACTATTTTCTGCATTATGGCGTCAATCTGCTTGTCGGTCAATGTCTTCTCGGCATCCTGCAAGGTCAGGGCCACGGCATAGCTCTTTTTGCCTTCCGGCAGACGCTCACCTTCGTAGACATCGAAGAGGCGCACATCCTTCAGCAGCTTTCCTCCGGCTTTACGAATCACATCCTCAATCTCCGAGAAGTGCACTCCTTTGTCGACAAGGAGAGCCACATCGCGGTCCACCGGTTGTGTCTTTGGAAGTTCGGAGAATGTGACGCTGTTCTTAGCCGACATTTTCAGCAGGGTCTTCCAGTCGAGCTGGGCATACACCACGGTCTGCTCAATGTCGAAACGCTTAAGGATGGCCGCGCGCACGATTCCGATCACGGCCACGCATACGCCCTGGCGCGTCATGAGGTTGATTTTTGCCGCGAATATCTCATCCTCTCCCTGCACGGCATGGATCGTTGCGGGAGCTATGCCCATGCGCCGCAGCAATCCTTCCACCACTCCGCGCATCTCATAAACGGATGCTTCCACGGCTTTGGCATTCCATGATGCCCGGTTCCAGCGGCCGGTGAGCCAAAGGCCCAATTCCATTCGCTCGCTGAAGGGAGCGAGGGGATGTTCCCGGTCGGGTTCGCGTTCCGGATCGCGCGAATAGACATTCCCGAATTCATAGAATCGCAGATCCTGCGAGCGTCGGTTGATGTTATGCGCTAAGGATTCGAGGCCTCCGAACAAGAGGGTCTGACGCATCACCGAGAGCTCACCGCTTAATGGATTCAGAACCCTTACGCAACGTGCAGCACCGATGGAAGTGAATCCCTCATAATAGGAGGCCGAGGTAAGCGAATTATTCATTATCTCGCTGAAGCCCTGCGCAGTCAGCTGATTGGAGAGTGTCTGCTGCAGTTGGTTGGCACGATCCGTCTCCCCGGGTTGCGACAAGGCGTTGGTAGAGCGTTCCGGAATCGAGATATTATTGTAACCATATATGCGGAGTACTTCTTCCACCACATCGCAGGGGCGCGTTACATCAACGCGGTAGGTAGGCACGATGAGATGAAGCACATTCTCCTGCTCCGTATCGGTAACGCTAAATTCGAGGGCCCGGAGGATTGTCACCACAAGCTCCCGGGGAAGAGAAGCGCCGATAAGCCGGTTGCAGTAATCGAGTGAGAAATCCATTTCTACAGGCTTCACGGGATCGGGGTAAATGTCGACTACGTCTCCGCACACCCTTCCACCGGCCAGCTCTTGAATAAGGCAGGCGGCAAGGCGGGCGGCGTAGGGGGTGATTTGCGGGTCCGTGCCTCTTTCGTACCGGAAAGAAGCGTCCGTGCTGAGGCCGTGACGTCGCGCCGTTCGGCGTATGCGGGTGGGATTAAACCACGCGCTCTCGATAAAAACATCGGTCGTGGCTTCAGTCACCCCTGAATCAAGCCCCCCGAACACGCCGGCTATGCACATCGGCTTCTCGGCATCGCATATCATAAGGTCGGCCTCATGCAGAGTCCGCTCCGTGCCGTCGAGAGTTGTGAATTTCGTACCGGCCGGACAAGTGCGCACCACAATCTCTCCGCCGGCCACTTTTGAAAGGTCGAAGCAGTGAAGGGGCTGTCCTATGCCGAGGAGGATGAAATTAGTGATGTCGACGATGTTGTTGATCGGGCGCTGGCCGGCGGCAGTAAGGAGATTTCTAAGCCATTCCGGAGATTCCGCCACTTTTACGCCACGAATGGTGACACCCGAATAACGGGGCGCGCCCTGCGCATCCTCGACGCGCACTTTTACCGCACCTTCGGGACAATCTACATGGAAGGCCGACACATCCGGCACGCTTATCACGGGATATTCTTTATCTCCGGCCGGGATGCCATTGAGCTCCGCGAGCTTGATTCCGCACCATTGCTTAGCCTTGATGTCGCGGGCCACGCCATAATGACTGGCGGCATCCACACGATTGGGAGTGAGCTCGACTTCAAGCCGGTAATCGCTCGTGACGTTGAAATATTCCACGGCAGGAGTGCCGGGTTTTATGCCCTCGGGGAGCACCATTATGCCGGCATGGTCGTGGCCGAGGCCTATTTCATCCTCGGCGCATATCATGCCGCAGGATTCCACACCCCTGATTTTCGACTTCTTTATCTTCAACTCTTTGTCGCCGTCGTAAAGCACAGTGCCCACTGTGGCCACCACTACCGTCTGGCCGGCCGCAACATTCGGCGCGCCGCAGACGATGCTGAGAGGCTCACCGGCTCCGATGTCGACAGTCGTGATATGCAGATGGTCGGAATCCGGATGAGCCGCGCAGGTAAGAACTCTGCCGATCACTACTCCCCGGAGCCCTCCCCGGATACTTTCAACCTCTTCCACCGTGTCGCATTCCAAGCCGGTGGAAGTCAATGTTGCCGCGAGCTGACGCGGCTCCTCATCGACGCTGATGTAGCGTTTGAGCCATTTGTAAGATATGTCCATATTGTTGAGACTGTCGCTATGCCTGATTGTCGTGTTCGGTCATGGCCATTCCTATGTAATTGCCATCCCTGCGGCCCTGAAACTCCTTCCGGATATTTCATGCCGTTTCAAACTGCAAAAATAGTAAAAATTCGTGGTATTTCCCCCATTATTCTCAAAATAATGCTTTTTAATAATGCTTTTTGGCTATTTATCCTAAGCCCCGGAGCCGGAATCTCAGGCCGGAAGTAGAGCCGGTGTTGGGGATATGAGGATTTTTTGTTAATTTTGTAAATTCAAGCACCATAGAGGCCCGAAGCCATCAGATAATGCCGCGGGCATCCTAAGATTAATAAACATAACCGAGATAAGCATAGAAATCAGATATGGCAAACCACGAATTAAGCGAACAAGAGATAGTAAGGCGCAATAGCCTCGAGGCCCTTCGGAATATGGGTGTCGAGCCTTATCCCGCGGCCGAATTTAGCGTCACCGGGCGTAGCGCGGAGATAAAGGAAAATTTCAAGGAGGATGGCGAGCCAAGGCAGGTGGCCATCGCCGGCCGTGTGATGAGCCGCCGGATAATGGGCAAGGCTTCTTTCATGGAACTTCAGGACAGCGAAGGGCGGATTCAGGTCTACGTATCGCGCGACGACATTGCCCCGGGCGAAGACAAGGAGCTTTACAACACGCTTTTCAAGAAATTGCTCGACATCGGTGATTTCGTGGGTGTCACCGGAGAAGTGTTCCGCACAAAGACCGGTGAGATTTCTGTCCATGCCCGCAGCCTGACGCTCTTGTCAAAGAGTCTCCGGCCATTGCCCATCGTGAAGATGAAAGATGGCAAGGCTTATGACGCATTCACCGACCCGGAATTGCGTTACCGGCAGAGGTATGTGGATCTGGTGGTCAATCCCGGCGTGCGTCGCATCTTCGAGAAGCGAACCAAGATGTTTAATTCAATGCGCGATTATTTCAACGCCCACGGCTACCTGGAGGTGGAGACCCCGGTGCTCCAGTCGATTCCCGGCGGAGCGGCAGCCCGCCCGTTTATCACGCATCATAATGCCCTCGACATCCCTCTTTATCTGCGCATAGCCGATGAGCTTTATCTCAAGCGTCTCATCGTCGGCGGATTCGAGGGAGTATATGAATTCTCACGCAATTTCCGCAATGAAGGGATGGATCGCACTCATAATCCCGAATTCACCTGCATGGAGATATATGTGGCCTACAAGGACTATAAATGGATGATGAATTTTACGGAGAAGATGCTTGAGAAGATAGCGCTCGACGTTAATGGCACCACCAAAGTAAAAGTAGGCGACAATGAGATAGATTTCAAGCCGCCGTATCCGCGTGTCACGATGCGCGAGGCTATCCTTGAAAAGACAGGCTTCGACATCGATGGAAAGACGGAGGAGGAATTGCGGGCATTCTGCAAGACGGCCGGCATAGAAGTTGATCCATCAATGGGCAAAGGGAAGCTGATAGATGAGATTTTCGGTGAGAAGTGCGAAGGCACCTACATCCAGCCCACATTCATCATCGACTATCCTGTGGAAATGTCGCCGCTCACCAAGCGTCACCGTGAGCACCCCGAACTTACCGAGCGATTTGAATTAATGGTCAACGGCAAGGAATTGGCAAACGCCTACTCGGAGCTTAACGACCCGATTGACCAATACGGACGCTTTGTCGACCAGATGGAGCTTGCCGACAAAGGCGACGATGAGGCTATGGTGATCGACGCCGATTTCATCCGCGCCCTTGAATACGGTATGCCCCCTACATCGGGCATGGGTATCGGGATGGATCGCCTTGCAATGCTCCTTACCGGCCAGCAGACCATCCAGGAAGTGCTCCTGTTCCCGCAGATGCGCCCTGAAGTGCGTCAGAAAAAAGAGGAGAAGGACTCCACCGACCCCGCAGAAGATACTACAAAAGAATAACCCGGAGCAATCCGACTGAAGAATGCCATGAATGCCTTAGGAAAAGTTGCTGTGATAGGGAGCGGCTCATGGGCCACGGCCCTCGCCAAATTATTGCTCAATAATTGCGATCGAATCATCTGGTACTTCCACAACAAGGAAAGTATCGGCGACTTCATACGCTATGGACATAACCCGGTGTACCTTACCGACGTGCGTTTCGATCCGATGCGTATCGACTTCACCGGCGACATCAATGAAGCCTGCCGGGCTGCCGACACGCTGCTTATCGTCACCCCCTCGCCCTATCTGCGCGACACGCTGGAAGGAATCACGGTCGACATCAGCGGGAAGAATGTAGTGTCGGCGGTGAAAGGAATCGTGCCGGATGCCGACATGATTGTCACCGACTGGATGACCACGCGCTTCGGATGCCGGGCCGACCGGCTTCTCGTGATCGGCGGCCCATGCCATGCCGAAGAGGTGGCCCTGGAGCGGTTGAGCTATCTTACGATAGGCTGCCGCGATACGGAGCGCAGCGCGGCCTTCGCCGAGATGCTTGCAGGAAGCAAGATGCGTACGATAGTCAGCTCCGATGTCGACGGCATCGAGTACGCCGCCGTGCTGAAGAATGTGTATGCAATTGCCGCCGGTATAATCAGCGGAATGAAGGCGGGTGATAATTTCATGGCGATGATGGTATGCAACGCCATCCGGGAAATGGCACGGTTCGTGGATGCCGTTTCGCCGCTGCCGGGGCGTGACATCTGCCAGTCGGCCTACCTCGGCGACCTGCTCGTAACTGCCTACTCCAAGTTCTCGCGCAATCATAATTTCGGATCCATGATTGGAAAAGGCTATTCCGTAAAGGCCGCGATGATGGAGATGGAAATGGTGGCCGAGGGGTATTACGGCACAAAGTGCATCCATCGCATCAACGAGCGAGGCCATAGGGTGGATATGCCGATACTTCGTGCCGTATACGAGATTCTTTATGAAAATAAAAATCCCAAAAAGGCTTTTGCGGAGATATCGCCGATGTTCACTTGATGGCCACAACACCCAACAACTTTGCCCCAAAAATTGTATATAATCAAGAAACCCAAAATTATAGAATTATGAGAAGCATTCAATTGAACACGGAATATGCGGTCTATTTCGCAGAGAAACAGTATGAAGCACTGAAAGATAAGGCAGTAGAGGCCCTTGCCACCCTTAACGACGGCACCGGCGCCGGGAACGATTTCCTCGGCTGGCAGACTCTCCCGACCGATACTCCCGACCAGCTTCTGGAGCGTATCGAGGCCACAGCCGCCCGTCTGCGCGAAAAGTGCGAGTATGTGGTATGTGTAGGAATCGGCGGCTCCTACCTCGGAGCAAAGGCCGTGAACACCGCATTGGCCGATAATTTTGAATATTATTATGCGCCCAATCCTAAAGAGCCGAAAGTGCTTTACGCAGGCCAGAACATAAGCGAGGAATATACTGCCCAGCTCGAAAAACTCCTGACCGGCAAGAACTTCGGCATCATAGTAATCTCAAAATCGGGTACCACAACCGAACCCGCCATAGCATTCAGAATCCTTAAGGAACTCCTCGAGAAGCAAGCCGGGAAAGAAGCCGCAAAAGATCTTATCGTGGCTATCACGGATGAGAAAAAAGGGGCGTTGCGCACAATGGCCACCAACGAAGGCTATGAGACATATGTGATTCCCGACAACGTGGGCGGACGCTTCTCCGTCCTTACCCCGGTAGGACTTCTCCCCATAGCAGTGGCCGGCCACGACATCAGAAAACTCCTCGCCGGAGCCAAGGATATGGAGGCCACGGTGAAGCATCCCGGCGACGGCAACATCGCCCTTACATATGCACGCCTCCGCAATGCCCTCTACCAGGACGGCAAGAAGATTGAGCTTCTTGTGAATTTCGACCCGCGCCTCCACTACGTATCGGAGTGGTGGAAGCAGCTCTACGGCGAGAGCGAGGGTAAGGACGGAAAGGGTATTTTCCCGGCATCAGTAGATTTCACCACCGACCTCCATTCAATGGGACAGTGGATTCAGGAAGGCGAGCGCACCATCTTCGAGACTGTATTGTCAGTGGCAAAACCGAGTGTGGAACGCCGTATTCCGGAAGATAAAGACAACTTCGATGGTATCAACTATCTTGCCGGAAAGAGAATCGATGAAGTCAACAAGATGGCCGAGCTTGGCACGCAGATGGCTCATGTCGACGGCGGAGTACCCAATATCCGCATCGAGCTTGAGCAACTCGACGAATATAGCCTCGGTCAGCTCATTTATTTCTTCGAGAAGGCATGCGGCATTAGCGGCTATATGCTGGGAGTGAATCCCTTCAACCAGCCGGGCGTAGAGGCCTACAAGCGCAATATGTTCAAACTCCTAAAGAAACCGGGTTACGAAGCCTGATTTACTGAACCAAAATCTGAAGAATCTTTAAACCCGAAAAGTCGTTAGGGATTATAGATCCGTAAAGTCATAAGGGATGCACCACAGTTGACGGGTGCATCCCTTTGCCGTAAGTCGGTAAGCCGGACGCACGAGCCGTGCATTCGCCATCCGATTGATTAACAAGTTAATGCAGAAGTCAATGAATCGCGCCTCTGCATGAAGCATGCCGTTAGCCCCCGCACCCATACGCTTATTTACTG
>DAAI01000011.1 GCA_001701105.1 Bacteroidales bacterium GP1 | reverse complement strand
GCGGCGCAGGCTGCAATTGAGGACTAATCGAAAGTCCCAAGACTTAAAGCCCTTAGGCTGTAACTCGTTGTTAAATCGACGGTTACAGCCTAAGTTGTTCTAAGGAGGTTCGTACACTTGACCGCAGAAATCGAGCCAAGTTTACGCCCAGAACGGACAAAAAACGGACACTTTTGAAAATAGGGAACGGACACCGAACGGACACCGAAAGACGTGTGTCTTTTCCTGATTTTGGTTGACTATCAGAAGTATCTAACCCTGAAAGAAGTTGACTCGGTTAATATTATCCCTTATGGGAGTTGACAGTCATTTGTTATCACTGAGAGGGGTTGACTGGAGGCCGTAGGCCGTAGGGAGCCCCCTCTCAGCCTGCAAAGGTAAACTTTTTTCCGTGATAGCGACTCATGCCCTGTCATTTTTTATTGCTTCGTCCCGGTAGCTCCTCCACCATTTCCGTATCTCACCATTACAGAGTGCTGCCTGCTGTGGTGTCATCATGTTGATACTCATGTGAGGGCGTTGGGTGTTATAGAATGATACCGCAACCTCAATGGCAGCTCTCACCTCATCAATGCAGGTAAACCACAGGCCTTTGAGAAGCTCATCCTTTATGGTGGCGTTGACACGCTCAGCCATGGCGTTTTCTTTCGGGTCGCCATTTTCGGTCATGCTGATTCTTATGTGCCTGCCTTCAAGCAAGCGGATATATTCCTTGGATGCGTATTGAACCCCTCTGTCGCTGTGATGGATGAGTCCATGCGTGTAGCTTCCATCCAGGCCATCCAGTCTCCCGAGTGCCATTTCAAGAGCTTGGCACGGATATTTTGTCTCAAGAGTGGATCCTACCGACCACCCGACAAGTTCATGGCTATATGCATCCATTATCAATGACAGATAACAGAACGCATATTCACTTTCGCTAATCCATACGGGGATATAAGTGATATCACTGACCCATAGCTGATTGGTGGCTGTCGGGATATAACTGTATGTGAGGTTCGGATATAATGGAAGTCCATGAGTGGAATCGGTAGTGCGCGGTTTGCGCATCTTATTGCGGACCTTGAGTCCATGGCGGTGTATGATATCCTCGAACCGGTCTCTTCCCACACGCTCCCTGTCAGGAAAATCCCGTTTGTACATATACCACAGTTTCATGCCGCCTATACCGGGATCAACCGAGCGAATTTTATGTATGTATTCCAATGCAAACGATTCAATGGCGGCCTTGCGGGCCGTCACTTCGCCTTTTTGTTTGTAATATGCCTGCTTACTCACACCAAGCAATCTGCACAGTCTCTCTACCGGATAATTAACGGCAGACCGTGCATGCAGGTTGCTTATCGCTTGGTGCCAGCTTTTTTTCTTATCTGTACGTCAAATTTTTTCTCTGCTACGTTGATTATCTCATCATACAGATCCGCGCGTAGTCTGGCTTCTTCAAGATCCCTCTCCAGCCGGGCAATCTTTTCTTCATTTGTCTCATCAACATCCGATGCTGACTTTTTTGAAGTTTTAGCATTGGTTTCCGGAACTTGGATGCCGGTTACCCGTTTGGGCGTTGTGGGCTTTGTTTTCATTGCAGATAGATTTTCTCCTGCAAAGATACATAACCATCGGTGAACCGCACTCTTTGCGACTCCTGTTTTCGCGGAGATCTCTCGTATTGACATCCCCTGACGACGAAATTGAACCACTTGTTCATAATGTTGTCGTGTTGGCTTTAATCTCATAATTGGTCTTTTATGAGTCAACTTTTTTCAGGGAAAGACAGGTAACAGGAAAAGGATATGGCCTTTTGCACATGGAGGCCAATCATGGAGAGCAGATACGTAAAGCAGGTTTCAATTCGGTGAAAGAATTTGTATCGTTCGTAGCCCAAAACTACGACATAAACAATATACGTGTCGGGAAACGAAGAGAGGATGGCAGTGGTACATTCCTTTTACAAGTAACAGATAAGCATGAAAATACTCTCTTTATCGAGCTGTCGAAAGATGGAACTTATTGGAGTGTGAATAGTGGCGGTGTGTTTCGCAAAGGCTATTCACATAAAAAAGAAACGGTCGCCAAGACCGAACCTCAGCAACCGAACAATGCCGTTTCAAGTGGCTCTTCGCTTTCAACAGATGAGCAGATTGGCATTTCATCTATTGAACCCAACGGTGAGCCAACCGTTTCTGACAGCAAAGGTAATGCTTTGTCGGGAGAAAAGCAAGGGAATGATGGAAAATATACCCTTGGATTACGCATTTCCGAGGCTGAGGCCACAGTGAATATCAACCCCACAGATGGGCAGAAGGAGGCAGGGAACTACAAGAAGGGTCATGTGCAGGTGGGAGCCTTTGACGTGACCATCGAGAACCCTAAAGGCTCAACACGCAAGGGAGTTGACGCTGACGGCACGCCATGGGAAACGACCATGACCCACACCTACGGCTATATCCGTGGGACAAAGGGAGTGGACGGAGACCATATAGACGTGTATATTTCTTCTGACGTGGACGGCTGGAACGGACGGAAGGCGTTTGTCGTTGACCAATACAATCCGGACGGGACATTTGACGAGCATAAGGTGATGCTTGGCTTCAATGACCGAGACGAAGCCTTTGCCGCCTATCTCTCCAACTATGAAGATGGCTGGGAGAAAGGGAGACGGCTTGACATAACCGAGGTCAATTTAGAGGACTTTGAGAAATGGATTGAATCATCGAAGCGTAAGACCAAACCATTTGCCGAGTATAAGGCTATCAAGGGCAAAGCAACCGCGCCTACTCTGATGAAAGTGGTGAGCGACCTCTACAACAAGGGGAAAGAGTATGCCTCGCAACAATATCAAATGAAATACTTTGATGTTGCGGAGACACCTTCCTTTATGAAATCACTTGGACTCACCGGGGATAAAATTCACAATCCGCTATGGAGTGATAGCGCGTCACTTGGGAAAAGACGGCTCACACGACATAGGAGAAAAGGAATGGGAGAAACTCCCCGAAGCCTTGCAACGACCCTTAGCCATCACTCGCCTTGGAGACAAGGATAAGGGATACAGACTCTACACCACTCTTAAGAATGGCAAGGGAGAATATATTGTGGTAGGAGTAGCCGTGAAGAACTCCGGGCGCGATATAGAGGTCAATGCCATATCAACAGTGTTCGGACGCAGGGAAAGCGGAGGGAAGACACAGCGCGATGAAGTGATCTATACAGACAAAGAAATAACTCCCGAGCAGAAGTCACTTCTCAACGAACCCAATCTTCGTCAATATCCAACTACACAGGAGTCTAATATTTCTGAGGGTAAAGATAATGCTTTGCTATCAGATAAACAAATTTCGAAGGGTGAAAGTTCCATAAAAGTTCTGAGGGATATACCATTACGCCGAGTACCCTTCTTTATGCACTTATTGACACCGAGAAAGGAGAGAAAACGAAAGGCAACCTCATCAGCTTCTCAACATTAGATGGGAATACCCGTCAGGGGATTCTCATGAGTGAGAACTTCAAGCCTTCCGACCTGCGGAGCAGTGTACATCTTCGTTCACGCCTGAAGCAGATACAGGACGGCATGACAGTGGTCAGTGAGAATGGAGACGTACAGATAGAGAGGGTTGATTTCGATTGGAAGCACCGTGGAGAATATGAATTGAGAGTGCCAAAGTCAAGCAGAGAGGAGGCATTTATACTATGAAGCCTAAGCTGCTGCAACTTGTGGAAGGGAATAACTTCATAACCAAAGGGAACAGTATGGTCGGCTATGTATTGCCGGGCAATCTTGCCAAAGTTGTGGATATGCTCAGTCTTGCACCTTTCAATCTGACTGTGCTGGAGGAATCCAAATTGAAGGAGACATCGGACTTGCGTCCTCAGCACAGTGTTGAGGATGATTAGATGCGTTTTCGAAATGAAGAGGAACGAGAGGAGACAAACAAAAGATTTAACAAGGACCTTGAAAGATATGAGAAGGGGGAACTTGATGAGAGATTCAGGTTTGAATTGGGCAAGCCGTCAGTGTATCTTCTGAGTGCAGGGTTTCCTGATCTTCCTATCTCGATGAGGCAGACGCTTCTCAAGAAGAAATCATCTTTAGAGCGATATCTGTTCACACCTACAAGCCTTAAAGATTTAGTATTGGCAATTCAGAAACCGTTGGCCATATTCGAATATATGAAGCCGAATATGCGAAATCTAATAATTGACCAGACAGAGGGCAGCCAGCATTTCCTTGTAGGAGTGACTTTTAATTACAAAGCAGGAGACAGGGAGATCAACAGCGTCTCAGGACTCTACCCAAGCGACAATGCTGAATGGCTGAAATGGATTCCGCAGGGCAAGGCAATCCGGATAGATGGGAATGAAAAATTCAGGCGATAATCGGCAGTCAACGGACTACTAATACCGTGGAGTCTGCGCGAATCTGCCTGAATCTTGATGATGCTGCAAAGATAGTGAAAAATTTTAAGAGTCCGCCACTTCCCGGAGAAAAAGTATTGGTGAAAATTTTGAAGAAAAGAAATTTTATTTTGTTATATCAGAAAAAATTATTAATTTTGCGGACGTTTTGTGGCACATCCTTAAAAGTCACTTTATAAGATGCAATTAGTGGCGATATGAGAAAGTGAGATGGCACATGAACATAGAAGATAATACATTAATTTAAACGTGTTTGTAAACACATACTAAATTACAGCCATGTCAAAAGTTTGTCAGATCACAGGCAAAAAGGCATCAGTGGGCAACAATGTATCCCATTCGAAGCGCCGCACCAAACGCAGGTTTGATGTAAACTTGCATACTAAAAAGTTCTATTGGGTAGAGCAGGATATGTGGATCGAATTACGTCTGTCATGTCATGCGCTCCGCACCATCAATAAGATCGGTTTGAACGCGGCCATCAAGAAAGCAGAGGCCGAGGGCAATCTTGACCTTCGTGATATTAAAATTCTCTCATTCTAAAGCATCCTTGAGTTATGGCAAAGAAAGCAAAAGGTAATCGCGTACAGGTAATCCTTGAATGCACCGAACATAAGGCCAGCGGTATGCCCGGAATGTCGCGTTACATCACCACCAAGAACCGCAAGAATACTACCGGACGTATGGAGTTGAAGAAATACAACCCCATTCTTAAGAAATATACCATCCACAAAGAAATTAAATAAGCACTGACTCATGGCAAAGAAAACTGTGGCTTCTATCCAGAAGGGTGAAGGTCGTACATATAGCAAAATCATCAAGATGGAGCGTTCTCCCAAGACTGGCGCTTATGTGTTCAAAGAGGAGATGGTTCCGAACGACGCCGTTAAAGAGGCTTTGAAATAATAGAATTTTATAATAATAATGTGAGGTCGTATCAATCAGATGCGACCTCATATTATGCATTAATCATGGATGCCTAATCTCGGCTGATTGATTTTATAACGTTACTCCGGGTACACGGCCAAACATAATGAATGTCCGCTTATAATATGGGGAATATAGATTTGAAATTAAGACACCTTTTGAGGTAGATGCGTGGATAAAGCTCGAATCATCGATTATAATTCCTACATGAGTAATTTTGCCGGCTTCTTTTCCCGTGGCAAAGAATACCAGATCTCCCATCTTCACTTCCTCCGGTAATATTTTCCGGCAATATTCTGCCTGACGTGCTGAATTACGGGGTAATTTCTGGCCTGTGATATCCTCGTATACTTTCATAACCATTCCCGAACAGTCAGTTCCCTCCCCTTTTGTTTGGGCAGCGTACTTATAGGGTGTGCCAATCCATGTCATGGATTCTTCTACAATCTTTTTCCCTATTTTATTACCATTGCCTATCTGGATAGTTTCAATCCCGGTGCGCGCTTTATCGGAAGGCATAATTTTTTTATGGGATTTACATCCTGACAGTATCACGATTGTCAGAATTGTCAAAACCATCAGTATATTATTTCGTTTCATATATGATGACGCTATTAGCATACACAAAATTAATAATATTATCCTAATAGGGCAAATATAATACTTAATTGGGTGATATAATGGATTATAATAAATTTGATACATTGATAAATTAACATTATTTTGTTAAAGCGCCTTTAAATATTAACAATTAATGTTAACAGAGAGTGAGTTAGTCAAAAATTTGTTTTTACTTTGTGATGTAAAAGAGGGCATAGCCTTTATTACGGGGATAAAATAGAAACTAATGAATTAAATAAGGGTCATCAGATCCTTTAAGATATTAAGCAAGATATAAAGGAAAAATGAGAAAAACTTATTCAAGTATCTTTGGATTGGCCTTATTGCTGATAGCCGGGACGGCTTTGGCAGTGCCTACGCAAGAGAAGGTATCATCTTCTCCATCGTATTTCGACACATCATCACAGAATATGCCTGTCCTCACACCGGTAGCATTGCCTGTGACGAGTGCTGCCGCAGCATTCGAGACAGATTTCACTGTTGCTGCTGAAAAAACGGTCAATGCGGTAGTATGTATAAAAAGTTTCACGACTCAGCGTCAGAATCAGTATAATGGAGGAGGTTATGATCCATTTGGAATGTTCGATTTTTTCTTCGGTCCGCAGCAGCGTCAGCAGCCTCGTCAGCAGCAGAAGAAATCAGAACCGGTTCAAAGCGGATTGGGTTCCGGCGTAATCATATCGGAAGATGGATATATTGTGACCAATAATCATGTAGTAGATGGAGCCGATAAGCTCGAAGTGCTATTGAATGATAATTCCACATTCGATGCGAGAATCATAGGCACCGATGAGGCCACAGACCTTGCCCTGATTAAAATAGACACAAAAGGATTGTCACCTATTACCTTCGGTGATTCTGAGGCTGTTAAGATAGGTGAATGGGTTTTAGCCGTTGGTAATCCTTTCGGATTCAATTCCACAGTTACAGCGGGGATTGTTAGTGCCAAGGCACGCAGTCTCGGCCAGAATCATAAAGGGGGGTTAAGCATTGAGTCGTTCATTCAAACCGATGCTGCGTTGAACCCCGGAAATTCCGGCGGTGCATTGGTAAATCTAAAGGGTGAGCTCATCGGAGTAAACTCAGCTATCTATAGCAACACGGGCTCCTATGCAGGATTCTCTTTTGCAATCCCTACCACAATAGTACGCAAAGTTATGGCGGATTTGCGCCAGTACGGCACAGTTCAGCGCGCCATGCTCGGAGCCTCAGTTCAGGAACTTGATGCCAAAATCGCGAAAGAAAAAGATATTACCGCGGTTAAGTCGGGATTGATAATTAAATCTGTAAACGACATGAGTACCGCTAAAGAACTCGGTCTTGAGGAAGATGATGTAATCACTGCCGTAAATGGGGTTCAGATAATGAATTTTGCTCAATTAGTGGAACAATTGAATAAGTTCCGCCCGGGAGATAAGATTACAGTGACTTATTACCGCAATAATAAGAAGATTGAAAAGACGGCTACTCTGCGCAATCAACAGGGAAATACATCGATTACCAAGAAGGGTGATTTCTCGGAATTGGGATGTGCTTTCATGAAATTAAGCTCCGAGACTAAAAAATCACTCGGCATAAGCAATGGTGTCCAGGTTAAAGGATTAAAATCCGGTGCTGTCAAAGATGCCGGAGTGAGAGAAGGTTTCATCATCACTTCAATCAATGATATGCCTGTGAATTCCGCAGAAGACGTAGAGCAGCTCTATAACAACATAATGAAGAGCTCGGACGATTACAAGGCGATGATCTTGTATGGAGTATATCCGACTACCGGAAAGAAATACACCTATGCGGTGAACCTTGCACAAGAATGACATTCATAATTGCAGATTAAGGATAGAAGTTAGTTGAAGATGGAGAACGCGGCATGAGTCAAATCATCCGCGTTCTCTTTTTTCTATGCATTGGATTATTGAATACCGACTTTGGAAAGTTCCAAAATCGGTATTCAATAATACATGAAGAATTATTTATTAATAAGGCGCAAAAATTCTGCGCGCAAACCGGGATCTGTGGCAAAAGCGCCCGTATAGTCGATAGTCGTTGTTAAACATTCTTGTTTCTCAACTCCACGCGCTTTCATGCACAGATGTTGAGCTTCGCACCATACTATTACTCCATGATTCGGAAGAGCATCGGTGATAAGACGGCATATTTCTCCCGTCAGCCTCTCCTGCACTTGAAGCCTTCGGGCAAATCCATCTATTACGCGGGCGAGTTTTGATAGTCCAAGTATTTTACCATTTGGAAGATATCCTATTGCTATTTTCCCGAAGAAAGGAAGGATATGATGTTCGCAGGTGCTATAAAATTCCACATCACGGACAATTACCAATTTCGAGCCGTCATGCTCAAATATGGCTTGTCGGGCTGTCGACATTGGATCGCTGCGGTAGCCGGCCGTGATATCGAGCATGGCTTTTGCTGCTCGGACAGGAGTTTTAACCAATCCCTCACGAGTGGGATCCTCTCCTATTAATCTTAAGATAGCTTCATAATGAGAAGCTATTTGCGCCACTAAATCAGGATCGTGCTTATATTTGGATGCCACGCTTAGATGGATTTATATGAATATTTGGCAGAGCCTATATTCTTATTTTATTATAACAATCTGGCTTTTTACCACTCTCATCTCTGAAGCAAATTGAGGGAACGCTTTTCTCAATTCTGTCAGGGCAGCGGAGGCTTCTGACTGGGTTCGGAAATTTCCTACCCTTGCGTACCAATTGGGGGAGCTTGAGAATGTATAAACCTGACCTCTGTATTTAGGAAATTTAGCTACGATAGCGTTTCCGCGCGCTTTTGCTCGTGCTTCCAGACCACGTTGATTACTTCCATCGCTGAAGACTTGTATGCGAAAGCCCCCGATCTTATTTATTCCGGGTCGGAGATTAGGCTGTTGCGGTTGCTGGACATCTTCTTTCATCATATACTGGAGGATATTCTCCGGTATATCTATCGTTACATTTCCTTTTGACGATTCTTCAATTCTTTCAATGATCTCTCTTCCTGACATTGAAGATTGGGCAACAACTTGCGGCGCGAAAGCGCCACAAGCTATTGCCATTATCATTATCAGTGGAAGAAGTCGGTTCATTAGTCGAATGCTTCGATTATGCCCATGAAAGAGTCCGCTTTCAGAGCAGCGCCCCCTATAAGGCCTCCGTCAACATCCGGTTTTGAGAACAGTTCCTTGGCATTTCCGGGTTTGCAACTACCGCCATAAAGGATTGAAGTACTGTCGGCAATCTCTTTACCATATTTACTATCAATTACTTTACGGATATGTGCATGCATATCCTCAGCCTGATCGGCAGTTGCAGTCTTTCCTGTACCGATGGCCCATACCGGTTCGTAAGCGATCACAATTTTTGCGAAATCTTCAGCCGGAAGTTCAAACAGTGCTTCAACCTGTGAAGCAACAACATCATTGTACGACCCGTTTTCGCGCTCTTCAAGCACTTCTCCCACGCAGAAGATTGGAGTAAGATTATTAGCGAGTGCCATCTTCGTTTTTGCAAGAAGTTGGGCATTGTTCTCTCCGAAGTATTGACGGCGTTCACTATGACCTAAGATTACATGGGTTGCACCGGTGCTTTTCACCATTGCCGCACTGACTTCTCCGGTATAGGCTCCGCTTTCATGCTCTGAACAGTTCTCTGCACCGAGTCCGATAAGTTCAGGCTCTATCACGGCGTTAACTGATGTAAGATGTGTGAAAGGAACGCATACCACTACATCACAATTAGCCTTTTTCTCTTTTAAACAGGAATTGATTGCATTGGCGAGCTCCACTCCTTCATCGAGAGTAGTATTCATTTTCCAATTGCCCGCTACTATGTTTTTTCTCATTGTCTATAGATTTTTGGGATTAGCTTAAAGAATCCCTGTATATACACTGCAAAATTACAAAAAATCTGCCACAATTCCTCGTGGCAGATTGAAATATTTGTTTTCAGGTCTCGTATTCCGAAAGTCTTTCAAGTATTGGTAGATGATGAAATCCTTTTGGTTTATTCAAATCTCCACCAATCAAGGTTGAAGAGATTATTCTTTTGCATATCATTTCCACGGAACCGGAAATAAAGGTCATGGATTCCTGAGGGTGTATTGATAGGGATTGTAAAATTCTTAAGCTCGTCTTTTGTATGTCCTATCTCTATAGTCCCTATAGGGTCGGTCGACATGGAATCGGTATATATGTCGATAAATCCGCCATAAAGATGAGAGGATGCGGAGAGAGTAAATTTTTTAGCACCTTTACCGAAATCTACACCCCTGACAAGGATATATTCTCCATCATCGATATTTGTGACAAGCTGATTCCATTTATCGGGAGCCCACGGGTTGCGGGATATAGTTTCAAGACCCTCCCCCCAGGCCATGGTCTCGGCCTCAACTTTCTGATATGGGTTCAATGGTTCTATTTGTTCCACTATACAATCAAGGAAATATGGCACTTCTTGAATAGTACCATCGGGATTATAATGCATCTCGGCAACTGATACTGACCGACGTTCTGCATGACGGTGTTCCTTTAGGCGGAATACATCATAATTCTGGCCGAACAGATAGGATTTTCCTTTATAATCGATAATGCCGGGATGGTTGCCACGGGTGCGTGGAGTATGATCCATTATATGACCTTTGTACTCCCAGGGGCCAAGCGGGGAGTCAGACATTGCGTAGCCTATTCCTTCGGGGCAGCATGTGGAGGCAAAAGCAATATAATATTTACCATTGCGCTTATAAGCCCATGGTCCCTCCTGATAATCCTTGACTTTCGGGAATTTTATAATATCGCCGGAGTATGAAATCATATCCTCATTCAATTTCACGCAATAGAGGTTGGGATTGCCCCAGTACATATACGCTTGGCCATCATCATCTATTAGAACAGTGGGGTCTATATCATCCCAATGTTCTTTCTGCCATACAAGAGGTTTCCCTATAGGATCTTTAAAGGGTCCATAAGGAGAATCGGCCACAAGGACTCCAATGCCATGTCCATGAATAGGACAGTACATATAATACTTTCCGTTGCGCTTCACCACTTGCTGAGCCCATGCTCCGTTCTTACCCTCGTACCACTCAAAGTTATCGAGTGAGGCCACTGCTCCTCGCGCCTGCCAGTTTACCATATCGGTTGTGGTGAATAAGAGCCAGTCGAACATTTTGAAGCCTTCTGCATCACTTTCGTCATGACTCGTGTAAAGATAGATTGTGTCATTATCAAGCAGTGGCGATGGATCAGCAGTGTATTTTGTCTGGATGATCGGCATATTGAGACGCGGAGTCTCTGCCTTTAAACCGACAGCTATAGCCACGGCAAGAATGGATGGTAGGATAAATCTCATTGGTCAGTTTAGTTAAATTTTCGGCAAAATTAACGATACGATTCTATTTTCACATATAGAATCGTATCGGATATATTATTATTTAATGCTGCATCAGCCGGAATGCGACTTTTTATCTATTCTACATCAAACTGAATCTTCTTTTTGTCGAATCTGATACCATCTCCGTGGAAATATCTTGACAATTGTCCTGATTCTGCTAATTCTGCCGGAGTCCCTGTGGAGATTCCAAGATTCTTGTCTACAAGCCAAATATTATCCGATAATTGAAGAGCCATATTTACATCGTGAGTCGACATGAAAATGGTTTTTCCCTGCTCATGGGCCAGACGCTTCAGAAGAATTAAAGTCTCCACTTTGCTGGGGAAGTCAAGAAATGCAGTAGGTTCATCCAAAAGAATCACGGGAGTATCCTGAGCCAATGCTTTCGCAATCATTACTTTTTGTCGCTCTCCGTCGCTTAAAGTCGAGGCAGCTCTATGAGCCATATGTTCCACTCCAGTCAGCTTCATGGCATTTTTTATCATTCGCTCATCCTCCCCCTTCAGGCGTCCCCAGAACCCGGTGTATGGACTCCTGCCGGTGGCAACTAACTGAGTCACTGTCATAGAAACTACATCTGGCCGCTCGGTTAACACAACGGCAACTTCTTTAGCCAAATCTTCTGACGACAAGCTACGCAGTTCCCTGCCTAATATAGTAATGGTTCCTTTTAACGGCATTAGGAAGCCTGCGAGGGTCTTTAGTAACGTTGACTTCCCGGCTCCATTAGGGCCGAGAAGACACGTCAGTTGATGACTATGCAATGAAGCATTGAGATCTTTCTCAATCTCGATGAACCCTTTTCTTGAGGGATAGCCTGTGGTTAGGCTCCTGATAACGATAGTTTCCATCAGAATTTATAACCTAAGGAAAGAATCACCTGAGAATTATTGAAAGTCAGCTTAGGAATCATAGCAGTTGCAGCTACGTTATATGGATCAGGACTGAAAGGATAATAATCGGCAGTCATGTGTTTCCATATATATGCAGCATCTACATAGAATCCGCTAAATCGATAACCTATACCGCAGGTCACATACTGAGTGTCGTTATTGAGGCGGAAGCTGGAAAGAGTTCCGTATGTCGGTATATTGGCTGTATTATTGCGGGCTCTATTGGTGACCGGAGATACCGAATAACTGTATCCGGCACGTATGCTAACACTTGGGATAATGCGGTATTCAGCTCCGATTCTGATTGTGGAAGTGTTTTTGTAGATGTCGCGAATCATATTATTTGTAGCTTCAATAGCCGTCGGCTGGCCACTCCAATTGCTATCTGTGAAGTCGTTATAATTTTCTTCATACGACATCTTTTTATATCCGTTCCATTCATAGTCCATAGAGATGATGGCATTGGATCCTATTACTCCTGCAATGCTGGCAACCAATTTCCATGGCGATCTGAAATGGATATAATTAGAACTCCCCTCTTCATTATTGGTTACAGCATATCCAGTACCATCAATCTGGTCATCCGGGTTGTCAACCATCTTAAAATCGGGATAATTGTAATCCACATATTCCGGTGCATAGTTTTCTGTCAGATTATAATATGTAGGAGTATGGAAAGCGAACCCGAGGCGTAATTCCTGAATCGGCTTAACAATTACACCGAGCTGATAGCTGAATCCGGTGCCGTTTACAGAATAGAGGTTGTCCATACTCCAATTGGCACGCTGCTGATAGGTCCTACCGACATTCGGATCGAAAACATAGGCATTCTCGAGATTTTCACCCCATATTGAATTTATACTGTAATATAAATCCTTTATGCTGAAATTCATTCCCCAATACACTTTGTTGGAGAAATTACCACCTATCAGAATATTATATTCGTCGATCCCTCCACGTTCCCGGACATTGTAATAGCCGTTTCCCGAAGTTCCTTCACCAAACTGGCCGTACCATTCCGTAGTGCCGTTAGGTCCTATTACAGGGTCTATAAGATAGGAGTCATATCCCAATATTGCGCTCCATGGCACATAGGGTTCTCCAAAACCCGGATTATAAGGATCGCGCCGGTCGGATGTCTTCACATCATTTTCGGTTAGGTCATAATTATTTGCAATTCCGGCAATATAGTTGGATAGAGAGGTTTTCAATTTTGGTACCCGCCCGGAATATGAACGATTGAAATTGCCGGCACGGTTGTAGGTAAAGCCGACATTCAGGTTTTGCAAAGCACCATTGAACCGCATCGTACCCACGATTCCAATATTATTGATATTGAAACGGGTATTACTCATATTCGTTTTATATCCTTCATAATTTGAAGACACATTTTGGAAATCCAATCCGAGAGTGAATCCGAAATCGCTGCTACGATACACTCCTATACCACCCGGATTAGAAGATATTGCCGAGAGGTCGGCGCCGAGAGCCCCGAATGCTCCGGCCATTGACATATATCTCGCTGTTCCTGCCAGATTAGATTCCGAGGCCTGATAGGCTTCCATTGGGCTTTGCCCCATAACTGCTGAAACAGACAATAAAGATATGGTTAGTAGGATTGCTTTTTTCATTATGAAATTTCTATAACATTGAATATACATTCATTTTTATTAAAGAATTTAATATTAACGACTCCCTGATTGCAAAATCAAGGAGTCTGCTACTATTATCATCTTCGGTGACTACCACCACCTCCACCACTTGAACGACTGCCGCCGCTGCTGTAAGAGCGGCTTGACCCGCCTGATGATGAGCGGCTGGAATTTGAATAGCTGCTCGATCTCTGGTTGGAGTAGTTATTAGAGGAGTTGGTGTAATTGCTTGAGGTACGATTGCGAGATGATCCGCTTGTCATACTTCTGTTGGTAGATGTGCCGGAGTTTCGTTGAGTTGATGTCGTCGAGGTTCCATACGATCTCCGATTGCCTGAACTTGCTCCGCTTAATGTCTCCTTTGATGTGGTGGTATGTCTGTTGCCGGCTTCACTTCTTACTGATCCGCTACCTGCAGATGCCTGAGAAGATTGAGTATATCCTCTTCTATTACCGGCATAATTCACTCTGCCGGAATTAGAATTTCCCGGACGTGAAGGAGAATAATATCCGCCGCTGTTGCTGCCATGACCGTGGCCTCCATTATAATTACCGGCTCCAGGCCGCTGATGGCTGCCCCAGCCTGCTCCTGCTGATGCCGGACGGCCTGCGTGGGGATTGCGTGGATAATTATGAGCATAATGCGGGCCACCCCATCCGGGTCCCCAGCTCCACGAGGGGCCCCAACCCCAGGAAGGACCCCAGCCCCAATTATAGCCGGGACCATACCACGGATTATACCATGAGCTTGACGCCCACGCCGGGCCCCATGCTCCGCTCCAGCTAAACGGGCCAAGATACCAGTTCCATCCCCAGTCCCAGCTTAGACTCCAGTTGAAGCGCGGACCGTAGACATATGACGGAGTATAACTGTAATAATAATAATTGGGCGTGAATATCGGATAGCCGTTATTATTAATCACTACCTCCACATTGCCATATGAATTGTTCAATACGTCCTGGAGCAGATTTGCGTTATCAAGCACGATGGTAGGATTATAATACTTTTGTATCTGCTGGGTATACACAAAATCTTGATCTGTCTGAACCCGCGTCCCTATCGTATCCACAGGGGTAGCATAGTAGGCTTCTCCCCTACGATTATATTCATCAACATCGATATTGCTGAAGTCTTCGATATAATAGGATTGCTGCTTTTGCTTTTTCTGCTTTTTTACAACCCCGTTGTCTTTTTTAGGATTGTAATATATGTCATCATCCTGCCCCCATATCACAGGATTGATCATTAAGAGGACACCAAGTGTCAATAATATCTTTTTCATCGCCTTGAAGGTTTGGAAGATTATTACACAAAGTTAAGAAATTTTTCCCACATTTAGAATTATTTCTAATAATATAGACGAAATTTCTATCAATTGGTTTAATCGCCTCTATAGTATTGTTGAAGATAACATCTCTCAATGAAATCGTGATGCAGTTGAACGATTGTTTTGTCGTGCGTACCGGGGAATGCGGCATCTGGTAACATATTATTGGCATATATATATGTCAATAGATCGGCCGGACAAAGTCCACGGACCGTAAGCAGCTCAAAAGCATGGGTTTCCGCGTATTCCTTATTATATAATGGATTCTCCGGGCTTTTCAGACAGCGGGCAATATTTTTTGCCAGCAACATCCCTTTGTGCTTATTCACAAGAAGAACGAAATCCTTTTCTTTCTTCATCTGAGGAAGATGTTCTTCACCGGCATTCCAGCCCATTGCGGAGATTAAGAAATTATTGAGGGATTCATAGTCTGGGAAAAATGCAATTTCTCGGCCTCCGGTGGCTTTAGTAAATTTTTCGTAATAGGGATGTTCTGCAGCCGATTCTTCCGGAGAAGGGATTCTCATCATCTTTCCGGTAATGAGTAAATATACCCATTCATTGACAAATAGGGCCAGCGGACCCGTTGGAAGTTCCAGAATAGCTTCCTCAAGCCGGGTGGAGAGTACGGGTCCATCAGGATCTGCCTGTATTTCCGGAGCATTAATGATTGTCGATAATGTAAGTGCAAACGCAGGTGTCAACAACCAGCTGCTATTGAACAGCCAGTGACCAAGATGGTAAATATTCAGCTTATCGTCAGGATCGTTAAGGTCCAGACCTTGGACTATGTTATATTTATCCGGCACAGGCGCTTCATTATAGTTATCATCCAAGATCTTATAAAGGGTATCTGCCATCTCCATCAGTCTTTTGTCGAGAGGATAGAGGTCGCGTCTTTCAAGATCCATCATGGCGATATCATACCATGCGATGAATCTTACATCTTCCAGATTAAGTTCATAATCCACATAGTCATCATTAATATTGTGGAAAGGAACGGTATAGCCGTGAAGCAATCTATTAGCATTTATGAACGACCGCCATAGACCCATGTCTGATATTATATCCTGATAATATCCGGTTAATGTAAGGGCCAGATGCCGGGTTATACCTGCAGGTAAACTTTTGCCAAACTCGGTTTTATTCGCCTCGTCAAGTAATTTATTGGCTATATCAAGATAAAAGTCGGACGTAGATGATTTTTCCGGAAAGTAAGGTTGCCGGATTTCAAACTCCCGCAGAGTGATTGCTTCCATGACAATATGATGTTTAGTCAGACGGATAATTTCTTTATAATATCTTCGATTGAGAGTCGTTCCTGATTGCCCGATGCCATCTCCTTGAGTACGATCAAGCCGTCTGCAAGCTCTTCCTCACCGACAAAGGCCACATACGGGACTTTATCTGCATCGGCCAACGACATTTGTTTCTTAAGTTTTGAGGAATCGGGATATAGTTGAGAGGCAATTCCGGCAGACCGCAACATCTTTACATATTTCATGGCCATCCGGGCTTCTCTCTCACCGAAGTTGATAAACATTATTTTTACTGAAGATTCAACTTCGGCTGGAAAGAGAGAAAGTTGGTTCATCACATCATAAATCCGATCGGCACCGAATGATATTCCGACTCCGGATAGGCCGGGCATTCCGAACACTCCCGTGAGATTATCATATCGGCCGCCTCCTGTAATACTGCCAATCTGTACATCATTAGCCTTGACTTCGAGGATTGTGCCGGTATAATAATTCAATCCTCTGGCGAGAGATAGATCGACTTCTATTGTTGTATTGTGCCCTAATGCCTCAATTCCATCCAACACTTCGCGCATCTCGGCAATGCCTCTTTTTCCTTCCTCACTTTCCTGGAGGATTTCAGATATTACCGTCAGCTTCTCATTATTGCTGCCCGATAAGGTCAATATCGGTTGCAATTTTGCAATAGATGCATCGGGAATACCATTTTCCCGGAGTTCAGCATTCACATTATCGATACCAATCTTATCGATTTTGTCAATGGCAACAGTAATTTCTATAATTTTATCTGCCGCACCGATACTCTCAGCAACACCGGCAAGAATCTTACGGTTGTTGAGTTTTATTGTAACACTGATGTTCAGATCCGTGAATACGGCATCAATGAGCTGAAGCAATTCAATTTCATTATTTAGTGAGTCGGACCCAACAACATCGGCATCGCATTGATAGAACTCGCGGTATCTGCCTTTTTGAGGCCGGTCGGCTCGCCATACCGGCTGGATCTGACTCCTTTTAAAAGGCATTTGAAGGTCGTTGCGGTGCTGAACCACGAATCTTGCAAAAGGGACTGTAAGGTCATAACGTAATCCTTTTTCCGCCACTTTCGATGTCAGTTTCACAGCATCCCGTCCTTCAAGCGCATTGTCATCTATGTTCTTAAGCCAGTCGCCTGAATTAAGAATCTTGAAGAGGAGTTTATCGCCCTCTTCTCCATATTTGCCCATTAAGGTAGATAGATTTTCCATGGCTGGAGTTTCTATCTGCTTATAGCCAAATAGGTAAAACTGATGCTTAATGATGTCGAAGATATAATTACGGCGAGCCATCTCTATGGGTGAGAAGTCGCGTGTGCCTTTGGGAATCGCTGGTTTTGTTGCCATATTTAGATGTTCTTTATTACTTATTGTTAAAATTCCATTGAAAGACGGAGATTGAATTGTCGTCTCGTCAGATAATTGGGAACGGCATATTGGATATTGTTGACATCCGTTACCCAATAATAGGAACTTACATTGGTTATATCAAGGAGGTTAAATACGTCGAAAACCAGAATCAGGCTTTTGAAATGTCGCCAGAATTTATGAGTATTTGGCCTATCAGTAGGTTCTCCGAGGAATTGCCAGCTTAAGCCAATGTCAAGACGCTTGTAGGCAGGGGCCCGGAAATATGATATGTCTCGAGATGTATGTGGCGGAGTCATAGTCAAACCGTCTGCCACAACTCCCTTCAGACTGAACTTCAGTTTGGGAAAGCGGGGAAAGTAATCTGTAAAATATAGAGATACGGAGTATCTTTGATCTGATGGTAATGGTACTTTTTTTCCGTTTAAAGTCTGTTCGGTCTTCATCAGGGAAAAACTTAGCCATGAATCACTTCCCTCTACAAATTGGCCGTATAGCTTCATATCGAGTCCCGCTGTATATCCCTTTGAGTCGTTGTCTCCGCTGTAAACAATCTTCAGATTATCGTATTCATAGCTTATCAACCTTGATAAGTGCTTATAATAAATCTCTCCCGATAATTTGAACGGCCGATTCAACGCACGAAATGTAAAATCAGTTCCGGCTATCAGCTGTACGCTCCTTGGAGATTTAATATTATGATTAAGGATTATCGAACCATTTCCGAGGGGATCAGTATATGTCTGTCTATATTCTTTATAGAAAGGACTCTGGTAATATATTCCCGTTCCAAGCCGGAATAACCAGTTGGGCAAGTTATTAAGACTGAATGAGAAATTGACCCTCGGAGAAATCAGGAATTCACGGTTAAACGAATTATATGATAATCGTACTCCCGCATTTAGTGTCATATACGATTTTTCGGATGAAAGATACAACGCATCTTCAAAATAAGCCGATACTCTATTAACGACTGCATCATTATGAGATGATAAATTATATATAAGATGCAATGCATCGGGCAAATGCGGAAGTGAATAATCGGCGGAGTCTCTCCATTCCCATTCTTTCGTGCGGTCTCTGAATTTTTCCAATTGGTATCCCACTCCATATGAAAAGTTATTAGCCTTATATCTTGTGGAGCCTCTTAGGGAGGCCTGTAATACCGAAGCCTTTAATCTATTTCTGGAATGCTCCATGTATTTCCCCACTCCCAGCTCGCCTCCTATTCCTTCCGGACCGCCTGTGCCTGCCTGGTCGAGCCAATATTCCCCGGATATGTCGTAACTTACAAATTCATTAGAAAGGAATCCTGAGATACCCAGAGAATATGATGTGGCCTTGTTGTGGCGATATATCAAATTCAATGATCCGAGATATGTCTCGAATTTATCTTTTTCTGCCCCATCAAAATATACTTTGAAACTTTTTGCATTCTCCGATGTGCCGAAAGTAGTCTCTCGGTTGGCCGGTGTGAAATTAAAATGATTCAATGATATATTACCCATGAAGTTCACACTCCAATGATCGTTGGGTTTGAAAGTCATGTTTGTCTGATAATCAAAATATAAAGGGTCGTATTCTCCTTTAGTATCTTGCGTGGCCAGCAATGAATTATTCTTTTTAAGTCTAGCGCCGTGAATCTGTGAGAACTTGCCACTGTTTTGGCCGAACATTAATGAGGCACCCATCATACTTACCGATACTGCCCCTTCAAGGGATTCAGGTTCACGATAGGTAATATCCAGAGCTGACGACATTTTATCCGCATACCTTGCAGGAAACCCTCCCGAAGAAAATTTCAGATTGCCTACAAGATCAGGATTAATGATACTTAATCCTTCTTGTTGACCGCTTCTCACAAGTTGCGGACGATAGACCTCCATCCCGTTAATATAGACAGAATTTTCATCAAATGTGCCGCCTCGCACCGAGTATTGCGAACTCATTTCATTGGATGAATTTACGCCCGGCATTGTTGTGATCATTGCCTCGACACTTCCTCCGGACACATCCGGCGACAGTTTGAATGATTCGGTATCAAATGTCTGCATTCCGTTAATATTGTTACGGAATCCCACAACTTCAAACTCCTTCAAATCTACATCCAGCGGATACATCCTTACATTCAGGGTAAGATCTCCTTTAGGATTTATGAGTTTATGCTGGATGGTCTTAAAGCCGACGCAACTGAATACTACTTCTATCGTATCACGTTGAGCCAAAGAAAGTTGGTAATATCCTTTAATATTCGTATTTGTTCCTATGGCTGTTCCGGCTATCCTTACTGTTCCGAATTCGATCGGTTTATCTTCATTATCAATTACTCGTCCTGATATTTTTACATTATCAGCATGGACGCTCATATAGCATCCAGCTGAAATCATAATCAGGAATGTAATCAATCTTAATAATCTCATACAAATTTAAACGCCCGGATCAATAGATTTAGTATTAATCCGTATGTGGTAAGTAGTCTCCCAATCTCTGTTTTTACTTGGATTATTTCAGCCTGAACCAGTATCCTAATGAAATAGAGAGACACATTGGGTTGGAACCTCTGAAATGGTCGGAACGGCCTGTCGGCAATACATTCGCCAGGCCAAAATAATAACGTGCTTCCAGATAGATGGAATTTTTCGGATTCAAGCTCATTTCACCCCCTATTCCTCCAAGGATACCGTAATCTATCTCCCCTTTTGTCGGATAGGCATATTGCTGGTATTTATGAATGGGGAAATCGGGTATCTGCGACACATTGTTGTAATCGAAATTTGAATTTACGCTCGAACCCACCTTGAAGCTGATTGAAGGCCCGAGATTGATAAAAAATTTACCTCTACCTCCAAAATAGATCTGCGCAAGGAACGGAATCTGAATATAATCTATGGTGCGCGAATAGCTGAAAGGCGCATCTTCAAAATCTTCCTTCCATCCAGCCTGCATAAAGTTTGCTTCAGCCACGAGGGCGAAATGATTTTCTTCCGTGTATCTAAAATTAATTCCGGCATTGATTCCCGGTTGAAATGTTTGTTGTATACTTGGTGTGAACAACACTCTTGATAAGTCGACTCCTCCATGCGCCCCTATATAATATTGGCCTTTGTAATGAGTCTGTGCTTTCGCGATGCCGGCAATCGTTAGGATAGCCGAGAGAATAAGAATAATTCTTCGCATCATTTTACTATTATCTTTTCTACATCTCCGAACGGACGATGACGCAATATGAATACTCCGGAATTAACCAGTCCACTCCAATTCGACGGTCGTTTGAGTGTATAATAACTCTGGAGGAGATTCTTTCCTTCGGGCAATGAATTGAAATCACCACGTGTCTGAGAAAGGCCGGTTAAGAAGTATTTAGCCGTATCATACCCTACCGCTCCATAGGAGGGAAAAGATTTCATAAGCTGCCGGTCGAAAATATCATTATAGTAAGCATTGAATTCTTCCACCGGGAGATCATCCTTATCCATATAGAAGCGTGAAGGAATAAGCACTCCTGCATTGTTGTATTGATCACCTAAAGCATCTGCATACATGATCCAGTTCGGGCGCCCTATTACTGTCACCATGGCCAGTGGCTGTCTGGTTGTTGCTGATTCAACTGCCGATAAGAATTCTGCAATTTCATTCTTTTTTACTGGATAGCCATACATCAGGTATCTGGCATTCTCAGCGAGTGGCAAAGTTGTAAGATCAACAACTGATCTCTCACGCACTCTTGAGGGAGCCCATATTTTTCTTAATGCATCGGCCAAGGAATCATTCTCATCTTTATCACCCACGAACACTAAAGTATAATTATCATACTGTTGTTGGATTTTAAATGCCACTTCCTCATTGAAATAATCGGAAGGCGTGATGAGTTGTATTATATATGGATTTGAAAGATATTGTTCATTACGCACATCAAATGTATTGACAAGCATAGTTCTATTATCAGCAGCGTACCGTGCCAAATAATCGGGCAGCATTTTTTCGGCACTTGAAATTATGAGAGTTGGTTGAAATTCATTCAATCCGTTGATTACTTCAGCCGACGGCCGTGCGCCATCGATTACTTTAAGGTGAATTTTGGAATCCTTATTTTTTAATTTATCGACTCCTGTCAGGAATCCTCTTAAAAATTCTGTGTCTTTTCTTGAGGAAGGTTCGTCCAGCACGAGTGCTATTCTAATGGAGAATGCAAGTGTATCGGCTATAACTCCGTGGGTTTCATCGTATATTTCACTTAACCCTTCTTCTGTAGACTCCCGAATATCTTCCTCTACACACTCCCTGATAATAGTCTCAGACGATAAGAGAGGAATACCTATATATGAGTTCTTTTTAAGTTGGATTCCCTTATTAGTGGCCATGAGAAGTCCCGGCTCAATATTAAATGTCCCGGCAATACTCTCCCATGTATCATCTTTCTTTGCCTTATAGGAGCGGAATCCGGAAATTACGGGTACCTCTACTTCTTCTTCTGTCGAGATGATGCCGGTTCCTTCAGCCGGAATCTTGATGACATCTCCTGCGCGTAATGTAGTATTTGCCAAACCTGGATTCTCCAATAATATGGCCTCAATGGAGACATTATACGTTTTTGATAATCCATATAGAGTCTCTCCTCTCTCCACATTGTGATATTTCATGGTTTGAGGTGCGTTCCCTGATACATTGCTCGCTGACGGTAAGATCAGGGTCTGCCCGGCCTTGATACCATCTCGCGAGCCCGGATTGAGGGCATACAACGTATCTGGTGTAATACCGTATATTCTGGATATGCCATATATGGTCTCTCCCGGTATGACTTTATGTGATAATGGGGAGCCGAAATTTTTATCTTTTTCATCGGCTATCGTTATTTTTGAATTACTTTGATCCGATTCGACAACGGGGTCGCAGGGATAAAACAATATATACCCTTTGGATAATGGTGACATTGCTCCGGAATTAGTTTCCTGCAAGATATTAAAATCCCAGCCATTGTCTTTTGCAATACCAAACATCGTATCCCCTTTCTTCACTTCATAACGGTAATAATTTTTACCGTTTACCACTACCCTGTCAAGGGCCAATGAATCTATTTCGACGGCCGTTAGTAATATGACAGTCAAGATAATTTGCAGAAATCTTTCTTTCATGGCATCCAATTATTGCACGGATGAACCCGTATTTGTGCGAGGCGTCTTATAATCAATTATATTAATGTCGCCACCTTTCTTATATTTTTTTCCATCGGAGCCTTTTGCCTCTATGACATAAAAATAAACTCCTGATTTTACTTTTTTACCTCTGAAAGTGCCGTCCCAACCACTGTTAGGATCAGTAAAATGATATATTTCATTGCCGTATCTATCGAAAATCCAGCATTTGAAATCCAATAACGACCGGTATGCTACTTTCCAGATGTCATTAACACCATCATCATTAGGAGAGAATACATTAGGAATCTTCAATTCCGACGCCCCTATACTTATCGTGTATGTTTCACCATAAATCTCACAATTCCCTGCGGCATCACTTCCTATGAATCTTACATAAAATGTGCCTTCATCTTCGAAGGAATGTTCAATTTCTCTATTGGTAAATCGATATTCTATATTTTCAAAATCCGGATCAGAAGAAATCTGCCATTCATCATGAATCACAGCATCTGTCACATAGGCAGTAAACCTTACTATGCATGGAGCTGAACCACCTATTCCTTCGCCTTTTCCTCCTATCATATTTGATTCCGTAAGAGTATCATCCGGAAGGTTCGTCTGGGTAGCTATGGTATGGGCCATGATACCATTAGGCTGGATATTGGGGGAAACCGCTTTACGTGTAATATTCCATTCCTTCAGGAATCTGTCGCCGGAAATCTCTACCTCCGTGGAACAATAAAAAGGAGTAAGCAAGGTAATGGGATTGGTGAGGTGCGGGAGAGTATGTACTTCATTTACCCTTTCATACTCGAGGCTCTGTTCATTCCATGAAAGAGTAGCATAGGCCAACGTTATATCCCTTTCGAGTTCCGCAGCACGGCCATCGATGGTGTAATATGTTATAGTAGGTCCGGAGCCGTCGACTTGCAATTTGGTATTGTCACAATCTTGTTCCGGAAGCGCATCGATACGGGAAATTGTAAATGGAAAGGACGAATAGTCAACAACCCAAATATATGTAGTTCTTCCCTGGTATGAGATTATATAGCCGATATTTCCTGCCGGATGATCAACCACGGCTTTATCCACACCATCCCAGTGGAATGATATTGGTTCGGAGAATCCTCCCCCAAGATTGCTATATCTTTCAATTGATAGAGTGTTATCCGCACCATCAACAATCATCGATTCAACTTCTGCGATATTCCAGACTACAAATATCTTGTCAATTCCTGTTTTCTTATCGGGCGTGACTTCAATGATTTTTTTTGAACTTCCGATGAAAGATATATCGAAGGCCATTACGGTTAATGCCATAATGAAAGATAGAGAGAAGGAAAAGATTCTTTTCATCGTGATCGTGCGATTTACATACTAATATTAACGCCAAATCAGGTAAACATATTACACTACTTCATTTTCAGAATTTCCGAGCCCTCCAATATAGGAATATGCCTATTATCAGATACACCACATTCGGAATTTCCATTGCTATAAATGGAGTTGTTGCGCCTGAAATCGCAAATTGGCTTGTAAGCGAGCTAAATAGAATATAGCTGAAGCTCAATGCCAGCCCGATTCCGATATTAAGACCCATCCCCCCTTTCACCTTCTTGGCGGAAAGTGACAAGCCGATCAATGTTAGAATGAATGCTGCGGCGGTGGCTGCATATCGCCGTTCCCTCTCTATCTCAAAACTTTTAATGTTCGCCACTCCTCGCGCACGTTGCTTATTTATAAATTCAGTAAGTTGAGGAGTGGTCATTGTTTCCTGATCATCCTCCTGTATTAATAAGTCGCGTGGCTCGATAGGAATGACCGTATCCTTTGACATCCCTTTTTCTATGGTCTCGTTCATACCTTTGAAATTGCGTATCATATAATTGCGCAAAGTCCAATGATATGTCCGGGTTGTGTCATAAACGGCAGTCTGTGCAGTGAGTCGCGAAACTAATTCCTTACCTTCGAATTTATCCATCGAGAACCGATACCCTGTGCTTGTGCCTTTCTCAAATCTTCCGATATACACCACGTTTCCGGGGGAAGTCATCATCTGGATATCAATTCCGGATGTGATTTCATGGTTCTTTACATATTTATTAGTATAATCGAATCGCTTCTGATTGGTGGGAGGGATGAGGTAATTGCTCAAAACAAAGGTTATGGCAGCTATAACGGCCGCTCCCACCATGTATGGTCGCATCAATCGATTGAAACTGATTCCGCTCGATAACATTGCTATTATTTCTGAATGATCAGCCAATTTGGTGGTAAAGAAAATCACTGCGATGAAAGTAAAGAGCGGTGCAAGCTGCAAAGCGAAGTATGGCAGGAACGACATGAAATAATCAAATATCGTTGCTTTCAGCGGAGCCTGGAGAAAGGCATCAAGCTTTTCTGTTATGTCGAACATAGCTATCACAGCTAATATCAACATGGTGGCAAAAAAATATGTACCTAAAAATTTCTTAAGGATGTAAACATCAATAATCTTGAGCCCGGGGATTCTGCTATTGGCTGTCCATGATTTCTTTTTTGCTTCTTTCTTTTGGGCACGGTTGATCTTCCTGCATCTCTTTTGCCATGCAAGCTTGATTGCGACTCTCTTCGCAAATGCTCTATTCTTCCTTTCCCTCATAAGCGGAACCATATCAGAGTCGCTGGGTTACCCTAATTGCCATTTCCTCTTTCCACCCCTTGAAATCACCTGCGAGGATATGGTTTCGCGCTTCTGTCACAAGCCAAAGATAAAAGGCCAGATTATGTATAGAGGCAATCTGCATACCCAATATCTCGTGCGAGGCAAAAAGATGGCGGACATATGCCTTCGAATATTCTTCGTCCACAATCGAAGGTCCTTCCGGATCGAGGGCGGTAAAATCATCGGCCCATTTTTTATTCTTAAGATTGATTATGCCGTTGCGGGTAAAAATCATGCCATTCCTTCCATTTCTGGTCGGCATTACACAATCCATCATGTCAACACCACGGTCGATGGCTTCAAGGATATTGGCAGGAGTTCCCACCCCCATAAGGTAACGGGGTTTCTCTCGAGGCAGAATATCGTTTACTACCTCTATCATTTCGTACATTTTTTCTGTCGGCTCCCCTACAGCCAGTCCACCTATGGCATTTCCATCGGCTCCCAGATCGGCTATATGTTTTGCCGCATCTCGGCGTAAGTCCGGATATACACACCCCTGTACTATCGGGAAATAGGATTGATAGTATCCGTATAGGCCTTCTGTCTCCTTATATCTTTTCCAGCCTCGTTCAAGCCATCTTTGCGTAAGTCTTAAGGAATTTTTAGCGTAATCATAATCGGCATTCCCCGGGGCACATTCATCAAGCGCCATCATTATATCGGCTCCGATTACTCTTTGGGTGTCCACCACATTTTCGGGAGTAAAAAAGTGTTTGCTTCCATCGATATGACTACTGAAACTAACTCCATCTTCTTTGATTTTGCGAATCGAACTTAATGAGAATACTTGAAATCCTCCCGAATCAGTCAGGATAGGGCGATCCCAACTGTTGAATTTATGAAGGCCCCCGGCTTTACGCAGAATTTCAAGGCCGGGACGTAGATATAGATGATATGTATTGCCGAGGATAATCCTGGCATCTATGTCCTGTTTCAGTTCGTGAGCATGCACCGCTTTCACACTCCCAACTGTGCCGACGGGCATAAATATAGGTGTCGGAATCTCACCATGATCAGTGGTGATGATTCCGGCACGTGCTTCGCTATCTGGCGTTACCGCCGCAATTCTGAAATCCATTATATTTTGCGCAGCGGAGATTATATTGCTATTCTATTGTTGCTTTCCGACCCGGATAATAGTCCTTTAAGCCTGCGGGTGCAACAGATCATATTTCTTAAATACTTTTTCGATGGCTTCGAGAGAGCGTGTCACCTGCTCTTTGGTATGCGTTGCCATCAACGAGTAGCGGATTAAGGTATCCTGCGGAGCAACTGCCGGAGTCACAACCGGATTCACGAATACTCCTTCATCCAAGAGATCACGGGTGATATGGAAAGTTTTGTAATCGTCGCGGATAAACAACGGTATTATCGGAGTTGATGTATGTCCGATCTCGCAACCCATGGCTCTGAAATTGTCGAGGGCATATTTTGTAATATCCCACAAATGCTTCTGACGCTCTGGCTCTGCGATAATAATATCCAAAGCGGCGTTTACGGCAGCGGTAGAAGCCGGCGTGATGGAGGCTGTGAAGATATATGAGCGGGAATGATGACGCAGGAAATTGGTTATCACTTTATCAGTAGCAATAAATCCTCCAAGCGATGCGAGCGATTTGCTGAAAGTACCCATAATAAGATCAACGTCATCTGTCACCCCAAAGTGATTGCATGTGCCTCGGCCACCTTCACCGAATACTCCAAGGCCATGCGCCTCATCCACCATTAAAGTCGCATTGTATTTCTTTGCCAATCGTACCATCTCCGGAAGGTTCGCAACATCTCCTTCCATTGAGAATACACCATCGGTGACTATCAGCTTTACCTTATCAGGGTCGCATTTCTTGAGCTGAGCCTCAAGCGACTCCATATCATTATGCTTGTATTTAAGATAATTCGAGAACGATAGACGACGCCCTTCTATAATGGAGGCATGATCCTGTTCGTCAAGAATTACATAATCTTCACGACCCGTTAATGTTGAAACAACTCCGAGGTTAACACCGAAACCAGTAGAATAGATCATTGCATCTTCCTTACCTACATAGTCTGCAAGCCGTGCTTCAAGATCCTTGTGAATCGTAAGAGTACCGTTAAGGAATGGCGATCCGGCCAGTCCTGTCCCATATTTGCGGGTGGCCTCCACGGCTGCCTCAATTACCTTTGGATGATTCGTAAGCCCCATGTAACTGTTAGATCCGAACATCAGGACTTTTTTGCCATTCATCATAACCTCCGTATCCTGTTCGCTGGATATGGCTCGGAAATATGGATATACGCCGGCCGCTTTCGCCTTCTGGGGCGCATCATATGCCGATAGTTTCTGCTGTAAAGGTTTCATATTGTTTCAAGCAATCTGAGGAGGTCGCTAACCTCACGGTTTTTTATTAGAGTGCAAAGTTAATCAATTTTTTACATATTTTCATATTTACTTTGTCTTTATTGGCTCAATTTTGTCTGATTTGACATTATTGACATACCCCCTTTTACCCGAATATAATCTTAACCATCCTATTATCAGATAAATAAAAGTTTTGCATTTTTTTTATTCCAAGATTAATCGTTTTGAGCATTATATTTGTTTATACATTGAACGAGGTCGGAAACATCCGGCCCGACGATAGAAATATTAATAAGAAATAACTAAAAACACTATAGAAACCATGGGAAAAATTATTGGTATCGACTTAGGAACAACTAATTCATGTGTTGCCGTATTAGAAGGCAAAGATCCCGTTGTGATCCCTAACAATGAGGGACGTAACACGACCCCTTCAGTAGTAGCGTTTGTCGACGGTGGCGAGCGAAAAGTAGGTGATCCCGCAAAACGTCAGGCCATCACCAATCCGACGCGTACAATATATTCAATAAAGCGCTTTATGGGCGAGAAGTGTGATCAAGTGCAGGACGAAGTAAAGCGTGTGCCTTACAAGATCGTTTGCCAGAATGATATGCCTAAAGTAGACATAGATGATCGCGACTACACACCGCAAGAAATTTCTGCTATGATTCTTCAGAAGATGAAGAAGACTGCAGAGGATTATCTGGGCCAGCCGGTTACAGAAGCTGTAATTACAGTGCCTGCATATTTCGACGATTCACAGCGTCAGGCCACTAAGGATGCTGGCGAGATTGCCGGCCTTAAGGTAAAACGTATCATCAATGAGCCCACCGCCGCAGCTCTTGCCTACGGTCTGGACAAGGCTACCAAAGAGCAGAAAATTGCCGTATTCGACCTTGGTGGTGGTACATTCGATATTTCCATCCTTGAACTTGGTGATGGTGTATTTGAAGTAAAGAGCACCAATGGTGATACTCACCTCGGAGGTGATGACTTCGACCATGTAATCATCGATTGGCTCGCTGATGAGTTCAAGAAGGATGAAGGTGTGGATCTCCGTCAGGATCCTATGGCAATGCAACGTCTGAAAGAGGCCGCTGAAAAAGCAAAGATTGAACTTTCAAGCTCTACATCCACAGAAATCAATCTGCCATACATCACGGCTACAGCAAGCGGCCCGAAGCATCTTGTAAAGACCCTCACCCGGGCTAAGTTTGAGCAGCTTGCCTCCAAACTTATCGATGCCGTTGCCGAACCATGCGTAAAGGCTCTGAAAGATGCTGGCCTTACATCATCCGAAATTGATGAAGTAATTCTTGTTGGTGGTTCAACTCGTATCCCGGCAATTCAAGATAAGGTAAAGCAAATATTTGGCAAAGAACCAAATAAAGGGGTAAATCCTGATGAGGTGGTTGCAATCGGTGCAGCTATTCAAGGTGGAGTCCTCAGCGGAGATGTAAAGGACGTGCTTCTTCTTGATGTAGTCCCCTTGTCAATCGGTATCGAAACTATGGGTGGCGTTATGACAAAACTTATTGATGCTAACACCACAATCCCGACCCGTAAGAGCGAAACCTTCTCTACTGCAGCCGACAATCAGCCGGAAGTTACAATCCGCGTTCTCCAGGGAGAGCGTCCTATGGCTGCCGACGACAAACTCCTCGGTGAATTCAATCTCGGTGGTATCGCTCCAGCGCCGCGTGGTGTACCGCAGATTGAGGTTACCTTCGAGGTAGATGCCAACGGTATTCTTGATGTTAAAGCAAAGGATAAAGCAACCGGTAAAGAGCAGTCAATCCGTATTGAAGCATCAAGTGGTCTGACCGACGCCGAGATACAGCGTATGCGTGACGAAGCAAAGGCCAACGAAGCTGCCGATAAGAAAGCTAAGGAACGTGCCGACAAACTCAATCATGCAGACTCCGTAATCTTCCAGACAGAGAAGCAGCTTGCAGAACTTGGTGACAAGATTCCTGCCCATTGATATGGATTTATCTATATTNNNNCGCCTGAAAGAAGTTCACAAACAGCAGCTTATTGAAGATGTAGATTCAGCCGTTAAGGCTGTGACAGACGCATTGCAGGCAGCTGCACAGGACATCTACAATGCCCAGAATCAGGCAGGTGCTCAAGCAGGTCCAAACCCCGGTGAACAGCCTCACCACGGAGATGAGAAAGACATCACAGATGTAGACTTCGAAGAAGTGAAATAATCCATCTATCCAAATATAGATAAATCCATATCAACGGAGTGTAACTCAAAATGTTATACTCCGTTTTGTTTGTTAATAAGTGTAAACAGATTGATTGAAATAGATTAAATTTCGCTATATTTGCACCATATTTGGAACGTCCCTTAATAAGAGATCAGGTAGCCCTTATTTCCTTTTAACTCATCTTATGGGCTTTTAAACGGATAATATTCTAAATTCTAAATATGAAACATCGGAGGACGCCGACGTTGACCCGGACGCGCCTATCTGCATAGGTATGGACTACAACGCGAATATCAACTGGATTGTCGCCGGTCAGCCACGCGACCGTCGCCTCAATATCATCAAATCTTTTTACGTCAAATTCGAGCGCAAAATCCCGGCACTCATCGATGACTTCTGCCGTTACTACGCGGAGCATCGCAATAAGACAGTGGTCTATTACTTCGACGCAACCGCCCTCGGCTCCAACTATGCCGTCAACGAACAGGATTACCGTTGGTGGGTAGTCCACGAATTTGAGCGCAGGGGGTGGCGTTGCGAAGCCGTGTACCTCGGAAACCCGATGCGACACGATGAAAAATACCTTCTCATAAATCAGGGCTTCGCAGGTAAGCAACGCCTTGTGCCTTTCTTCAACCGCTCAAATAACGAGGACTTGATACTTGCCATACAGTCGGCAGGGGTCAGTCGCGGACGCAACGGCTTCCGCAAAGATAAGTCCGGCGAAAAGCTCGCGGAGTCCGAAGAAGACCTGCTCGAACACCGCACCGACGGCACCGACGCTTTCGATACCCTCTACATCGGTTGTGAGAAATTCCCGTACCGCGACCCCTTCTCCCTCACAATGTCGGGTATAATCTGAAATTTATTAGTCGTTAACA
>DAAI01000052.1 GCA_001701105.1 Bacteroidales bacterium GP1 | reverse complement strand
GGGCACTTCAGGCCCAACGATCGTGAGGTCGATGCAGGCATCCGTAGCGAAGCGTGCCAGATTGTCGATGTCGGTCACGGGGATTCCCACCGGCGTGGCAAGCTGATTGATGCCTGCATTGCCGGGTGCGCAATAGATGCGCGATACTTCTGGCGAACGCTTCAAGGCATCGACGATGGCGTGCTCGCGGCCTCCTGATCCTATTACGAGAACATTCTTACCCATCTTGGCTCAATGTTTGAAATGGCGCATTCCGGTAAACATCATCGTGATCCCCTTTTCATCGGCCATCTTTACGGATTCGCCGTCGCGGATCGAGCCGCCGGGTTGCACGATTGCCGTCACTCCATATTTGGCAGCTTCCTCGACAGTGTCGTCAAAAGGAAGGAATCCGTCGGAAGCAAGCACGAGCCCTTCGGTGATGCCGGCCTCTTTAGCCTGCTCCAGCGCGATGTGAGCAGAGCCAACACGGTTCATCTGTCCGGCACCTACTCCCACGGTGGCACCATCCTTCACCACGACGATGGCATTGCTCTTGACATGCTTTACGATCTTCCAGCCGAAATTCATGTCGGCGAGCTCGCACGGGGTCGGAATGCGTTCGGTGACGCGCATATCGTCGATTATCTCCTTGCATTCCGTATCAGCATCCTGCACGAGCAATCCGCCTGTGACGCCCGTATATTTCGGCCGCTTGCTGCGGGGTGCGCTCATGTCGACTTCAAGGAGGCGTAAGTTTTTCTTCGATGAAAGGATTTCCAGGGCTTCAGCATCGAAGGAGGGAGCCATCACGATTTCCAGGAAAATTGGCTTCAGCTCACGAGCCACCTCGGCCGTGACAGGGCGGTTGAAAGCTACGATACCTCCGTAAATGCTTACCATATCGGCTTTATATGCGCGCTTCCACGCTTCGAGCGCATCCTTGCCTACAGCAGCGCCACATGGATTCATATGCTTCAGTCCTACGCAGAAGGGTTCGCTGAATTCCGATACGATTTCGAGGGCGGCATTGGCATCCTGAATATTATTGTAGGAAAGCTCCTTGCCCTGAAGCTGACGGGCGCCGGCCACAGAGAATGTGCCGGGTACGGTCTCGGCATAGAATTTTGCGTTCTGATGAGGATTTTCCCCATAGCGGAGACCTTGGACAAGATCGAAGTCGAGGAAGAGTTTTTCGGGGAGTCCGGCTTTTTCACGCATATATTCGGCGATGCGGCTGTCGTACAAAGCCGTATGTGTATAAGCCTTTGCGGAGAGACGGAGACGGGTCTCAAGATTCGTATTGCCCTCTGCTTCAATCTGGGTGAGAACTTCCTTATAATCGGCCGGGTCGCATACCACCGTTACAGCCTTAAAATTCTTAGCCGCGCTGCGAAGCATCGACGGCCCCCCTATGTCGATATTCTCCACGGCATCCTCAAGGGTGCAGTCGGGTCGGGCGATTGTGGCCTCGAAGGGATAGAGGTTCACGCACACCATATCGATGGTCTCGATTCCGTTTTCCCGGAGCTGTTCCATATCCGCAGGATTGTCACGTCGGCCTAAAAGGCCTCCATGCACACGGGGATGCAGGGTCTTCACCCGGCCGCCGCAGATTTCGGGGAAGCCGGTGACTTCGCTGATGCCTGTGGTTTTCACTCCCTGCTCCTCGAGGAGTTTCTGAGTGCCGCCGGTGGCTATTATTTCCCAGCCTAAGGCCGAGAGGGCGCTGGCAAATTCCGCAACCCCGGTTTTATCGCTTACGCTGAATAGAGCTTTCATTTGATTATTTGTTATTGGGAACTATCGTGACTCCGGCACCTTTCACCACCTTGCCGATAATGGCAGGCTTCAGGCCGGATTCAAGGAGGTTGCCGAGGGCTTTGTCGGCNNGTGAAAACCACAGGCATCAGCGAAGATACGGCCAGAACCATCCCGATTCCCATGTTGAATATGTTGAACATTTCCCGGTGGGGCACATTGCCTTCTTTCTCCAGCATCCGGAATACCGGAAGAATCTCCCAAGAGCCTTCCTTGATTTCCGCGCCCAGTCCGTCGGGCAGAATGCGCGGGATATTTTCGTCGAAGCCTCCACCGGTGATGTGGGCCACGCCGTGTACATCCACTTCCTTCATCAGGTTAAGCACGGGCTTTACATATATGGCGGTGGGAGTGAGGAGGACGTCGCCGAGAGGAGCGTCTCCGAGGCCGGGGTAGGGCTTGTGAAGGTCGAGCCCGGCGTCTTTCACGATTTTGCGCACGAGCGAGAATCCGTTTGAGTGAATGCCTGTGGAGGGGATTCCTATCAGCACATCGCCTTCAGCCACTTTCGAGCCATCGATCAGCTTGTCTTTCTCAACGGCTCCCACCGTGAAGCCGGCGATGTCGTATTCCCCATCGGTGTACATTCCGGGCATCTCGGCCGTCTCTCCGCCGACAAGGGCGCAACCGGCCAAGCGGCATCCTTCAGCTACACCCGACACGATGCCTTCCACCACAGCGGGTTCGTTATGCCCCACTGCCACATAGTCGAGAAACACCAATGGTTCGGCCCCTTGGGCAAGCACATCGTTGACACACATTGCCACGGCATCGATGCCTACCGTATCGTGGCGGTTCATGGCGAAGGCTATCTTCAGCTTTGTGCCGACGCCGTCCGTGCCGCTCACGAGCAGCGGATGCCTGTAGCCGAGAGAGCCGAGGTCGAACATTCCTCCGAATGCGCCGATGCTCCCCATGCAGCCCGGACGCTTTGTGGAGGCTACATGCTTCTTGATGCGGCTCACTACTTCATATCCGGCCTCAAGATTTACTCCGGAGGCCTCGTAAGTTTTGGCCATGGTGCTTTATTTGATGGAATTAAGACGACTGTCGATCTCGCGGTAGGCTCCGATGACGTTGCCAAGGTCGCGGCGGAAGCGATCTTTATCGAGCTTTTCGTTGGTGTCGGCATCCCAGAGACGGCAGGTATCGGGGCTGATTTCATCGGCCAGCACTATCTCTCCATCGGAGGTCTTGCCGAACTCGATCTTGAAGTCGATCAGGCGGATATTGATTTTTGCGAAGATGTCCTTGAGGACTTCATTGATGCGGGCAGTCATGTCGTAGATGTCCTGCAATTCTTCATAAGTGGCGGCGCCGAGAGCCACGGCATGATGGTCGTTGATCAGAGGATCGCCGAGGGCATCGTCCTTATAGCAGATTTCAAAGATGGTGTTGGGGGCCGGGGTGCCTTCTTCGATGCCGAGGCGTTTTGCCATTGAGCCGGCGATCACATTGCGGACAATTACCTCAAGGGGCACGATGCTCACCTTGCGGCACAGCTGGTCGCGGTCGTTGAGGGTCTCTACATAGTGGGTAGGTATGCCGGCCTCCTTGAGCTTATTGAAGATAATCGTGGAGATTTCATTGTTCAATACGCCCTTGCTGCCGATAGTGGCTTTCTTGAGATTATTGAATGCCGTAGCGTCGTCCTTGTAATGGATGATCACGAGGTCCGGATCATCTGTGGCATACACTTGCTTTGCCTTGCCCTCATAGAGCATCTCTTTCTTTTCCATATCTATATGTTGTTTTATTGTTTTATTTCTTTGAATTGGATTTGCGGAAATAGTTCACGGCATTCCGGAACAGATTCTGCGATTTATTTCCGGGCACATTTATCATCAATCCTTTGCGGAATCGCTCTGAATGGCCCATCTTTCCGAGGATCAGGCCGTCGGGAGAGATGATTCCTTCTATTGCGAGCACTGAGCCGTTGGGGTTGGCCGGGGAGTCCATTGTGGGGATTCCCCGGGCGTCGGCATACTGGAAAGCCACCTGGCCATTGTCGAGAAGGCGTTTTGCCACTTCGGGTGAGGCTGTGAAGCGGCCTTCGCCGTGGCTCATTGCTACCTGATGGATTTCTCCCGTCTTGAATCCGTCGAGCCAAGGGGAGGCGGTGGTGCCTACGCGTGTGGCGGCAATCTGTGAGATATGCCGGTTGATGTCGTTGCGAGCCAGGGTGGGCGATTCGGCATTGAGAGCGCCGATTTTTCCATCCGGCAGAAGTCCTGACTTGATTAGGGCCTGGAAGCCATTGCATATGCCGATTATCAGGCCTTTCCTTTCCAGAAGGCGTCCGATCGCCCCACGCACCTTGTCGTTGAGCAATACGGCAGTGATGAATTTGCCTGAGCCGTCGGGTTCATCGGCAGCGGAGAATCCTCCCGAAAGAGCGAGGATCTGGCAACGGTCGATATTGTCGGCCATCTCGCGGCATGAGTCCTCAATGTCTTGCTGCGACAGATTGCGGAAAACGCTTGTAATGGTTTTAGCCCCTTCGGCCTCGAAGGCCACTTTCATGTCGTAGTCGCAATTCGTGCCGGGGAAAACGGGGAGGAACACCAGCGGATGCTCAATAGGCCCCGAAGCCGACCTTTTCGATACGNNGGGCCATTCGGCCGCTACCTTTCCTGCCGATGTCGCTTCTTCCACGACCCCTCTGATTTGCGTGCGGTCGGGATAGACTGTGGCGAAGCGGCTTCTATTGGCCTCGCGCAATTCGCTGATTTCAAATGATTCCTCATTTACCTTTACCGTGGCTTCGGATACGGTCTTGCCGATCAATTCCGCACCGGGGATTTCAATGGCCCCTTCGGCCTCGATTATGAACGAACCGTAAAGCGTATCGAAAAGGTCGGCTTCGGGGACTGTTATCTCTGCGCCTATAGCGTTTCCGAAGCTCATTTTGGCGATGGCTTCGGCGATGCCTCCGCGTCCGATTGCCCAAGCTGCCTTTACCTTGCCATCGGCTATTGCCTTATGAAGTGCATCAAATTGCTCTTTTACAAGGTTGGAATCAGGCATTCCGTTCTCTCTCGGCGTATTGCGCACGAGATAGAGGTCGTGACCGGCGTTCTTAAATTCGGGGCTTATGGCGCGAGTTGCATCCAGAGTGGTCACGGCAAATGCAATAAGCGTGGGCGGAACGCTAATTTTGTCGAATGTTCCGCTCATCGAGTCCTTTCCCCCGATGGAGGGGAGTCCGAGTTCGTGTTGCATGCGCAAGGCTCCGAGGAGTGCGGCCAGCGGCTTGCCCCATGAAGCATCGGAGGTCATGCGCTCGAAATATTCCTGATAGGAGTAGCGGAGGCGACGGAAATCCGCGCCGACGGCCACAGCTTTTGCGGCGGCGTCGATTACGGCCCATGCCGCGCCGTGGTAGGGACTCCATTCGCTCATATAGGGATCAAAGCCAAAGCTAATCACGGAAGCGGAGTCCGTGTGACCGTTGCCGACGGGGAGCTTTTGCAACGATACCTGTGTCGGGGTTCCGGCATAGAGTCCGCCGTAGGGCATCAGCACTGTGGTGGCACCGATCGTAGAGTCGAACATTTCTTCAAGGCCGCGCTGGTCGGTGACATTAACATCGTTAAGGTTGGCAATGAATTTATGCTTCAGATCCGTGCCATCGACATCGCGATGAAATGGATTCCGATCTTCGACGGCCGTGATTCTTGCCTTAGTATAGCGGGGCGCGCCGGCGGAGTCGATGAATGTGCGGGCAATGTCGGCGACAATCTCGCCATTGCGGAACATTCTCATGCGGCCGCGGTCGGTGACGTCGGCAATATGCCGCACTTCTATGTTCTCCTCATGGCAGTAACGCTCGAACTCTTCACGGTCGTTGGCTTCGACCACTACCGACATACGCTCCTGACTCTCGCTTATGGCCAGTTCGGTGGCGTTAAGGCCGTCGTATTTCACGGTTACGTTATCGAGATATATGTCGAGGCCATCGGCCAGTTCGCCAATAGCCACGCTCACCCCTCCGGCGC
>DAAI01000016.1 GCA_001701105.1 Bacteroidales bacterium GP1 | reverse complement strand
CGTCTAACAAGGGGATTTTATAGTTTAATTCAGATATAAAGGTGTATAGAGTTTTGACGCTATCGTGGATCAGAGAGAAATTCTGTCAAGCAGAAGATCCTCAATGAGGGATTCCGGAGCGCCGGAGTTTGCAAATTAGTTATTCACGTTTCTTGGCACCCTGCCAGAACTGACGTGGATATACCACAAGCAGATTGGTGCGTGCGAAATTGCGTTGAAGGAACGATGGCATCTGATCGAGCTCTGACGAGGCGGATAGGCTTCCTTTTCGTGCCCCTATCACTACCAGAAGGTCATCATCCAGAATATTTCCGGAAAAGAGAATGAAGTCATCCCAAGATGCCATTCGTTCATACTTGACGGCTACCTCCAGATTCATTTGATTCACTACTTCGATAATCTTAGATTCGGTGGCCTCATAGGATAGAAATATTATGCCGGCCTCGATATTGGCGGTAAGAATCATCATACGTGTAAGCCACATCTTAAAGCCCGGCTCATACTCGGCTCCGCGTGGCACAATAACGACTATCCGTTCAAGCGTATCAACCGGCACAAAGCAGCGCGACATGATTATCATGCGATTGCATTCGTGGAGGAGGCGATCGATAATGGCTCCATAGAAGGTATCGACCACTGAAGCCCTACGGTGAAGACCGATTATTATCTCTGTGCTCTGCTGTTCGCGGGCCATATTGGATATTCCCGATACTATGTTAAGATCGAATCGCTCAACCTCTTCAGCGGGCACCTCCATCTGATCGGCCACCGAAAGTGCGCTTTGCATTGCCATCCTTCCCATTTCTACCTGACGGCCATCATCGTTGCTTCGGATGAATAGGGCTGTTACGGGATTCGTGTTTTCACGCAGCCGCATGAAGAGCGCGAGCCTCATAAGGCCGATGGAAGTAACGGGATTGGATACGGATACGAGCTGACGGGCCATCTCTACCGGTACAGGCTTTTCGGGTTCCAATCCTTTGGCGGTTATGGCCATTCGCATGATCTTGGCCGCCCGCTCAGTCTCGACTGAAGCCACAAGGCAGCAAATCAATATCATGATTACTGCGGCGTTCATCACATCCTCGTCAAGAAGTCCATATGTATAGCCGATCATCACGGCGGCGATTGTGGCGGCTGCTTTGCCACCCGTTAGCCCGAAAAGCATCCGGCGGTCGGTGGAGTCCATGCCAAGAATCTTGCCGGAGGTCCATGCTGCAAGCCATTTGGAGCCTATTGCGATAATAATCATGTTGACCGCCACCCATAGCACGCTCCAGCCTTCGAGCACGACTCTTACATTTATAAGCATACCCACTCCAATAAGGAAATATGGAATGAATATGGCGTTTCCCACAAACTTGATATTCTTCATCAGCGGGGAGCGGGCCGGAATGAGTTTATTGAGCACGAGGCCTGAGTAGAAGGCTCCGAGAATGGCTTCGAGGCCGATAATCTGCGCGAATAGCGAGGCCACCACCATCAGGGCCATTATGAAGATATATTGCACTACGGGGTCTGTGGCTGTGCGGAAGAATCTTCTGGTCAGAATTGGGTAGAGGTAACCCACGATGGCCATGAATCCTATCAGCAGAAGGACAAGCAACGCCAGGGAGCCGAATGAAACGCTCCCGGTGACATTGACCTGTACGACCCCGGCAAGACAGAAGAGCGCAAGCAAGACGGCCACTATCGTGGATATTCGGAGAGGTTGGAATCCTTNNCCGGCCACTACGGCTGCGCGCGAGTTCTGGAGAGCAAACCGTGAAACCGCCGGATAGGATACCAGAGTATGCGATGCATACATCGAGGCAATCAGCACGGAGGTGGTCCAGCCAGCTCCCAATAGATAATGCGAGCCGAAAATACCGGCAATCATCGGGATGAGGAATGTCAGCAATCCGAATATTACCCCCGAACGCCATTGAGCCTTGAGGTGATACATATCAATCTCAACGGCCGCCTGAAACATGATGTAAAGGATTCCAACCTCTCCGAATATCCTGAAGCTGGCGTCGCGCTCAAGAAACCCAAAGCCATATGGACCTACTGCAATGCCCGCGATAATCATGCCGACAATGGTAGGGATTCGGAGTCGTTTGAAAAGCTCCGAGCCCAGAAGGATTATCAGCAGTACAATCAGAAATATGGCTACTGGATTATGTATCAAGGCAGTATCGATTTTATCCGGTGATAAATTTGCGGGCGTTGGTGTCGGTGATTCGCTCTACTTCTTCCGGCGATAGATTCAATGTGGCGGCTACGGCATTACGGATTAAGGGAATATAAGCTGATTCATTCCGCTGGCCGCGATGGGGAGTCGGGGCGAGATAGGGTGCATCCGTTTCAAGGACGATACGATCAATGCCAATCGCGGGAAGTGCATCGCGCAGACTCCGGGCGTTCTTGAAGGTCACTACGCCGTTAATGCCGAAAAGAGGGTCAAATACCTTGCGGATTTCCGTAACGTCGTCGGGCGTGCCCGTGAAACTATGAAGTACTATCCGGGGGAGCCGACCCTCATGGGAGGTCATAAATTCTTTCAGGGCATTCAACATCTCATCGCGGGCTTCTCGGCAATGGATAAGCACAGGCAGCTCATATTTCAAGGCCCATTCAAGTTGACGCAGAAACGCTGCTCGTTGGAGGGCGAATTTGGAAGTGTCGTGATAGAGGTCGAGCCCTATTTCTCCGATGGCGGCATATTGGCCTGCGTGGATCTCGGATTCCATCTGATCGAGAACGCTTTCCCAATCGTCGTTTACTTCTGTTGGATGAAGGCCAATGCTTATGAGTGAATTATCCGGGAATTCCTCATGCAGGGCAATCATCGGGGCTATTGTCGAAGCATCGACATTGGCAAACCAGATTTCACCGACGCCGGCATCTATGGCGCGTTCCATAGTGGCGCGTTCTTCGCCGGCATATTGTTCCATATATAGGTGAGCGTGAGTGTCGATCATGGTATCAGGATTATTTTTTGCGTCCTGTGAGGCGGTCGGCCAACGCTTTGAATGGTTCGCGTTCCGTGTCGGTCAAACCTGTCTCCCGAAGAGCGGAAAGGGCATCAGATGTGTATTTCACCACATCCTTGCGGACAATATCGGATATCCCGAGCTTATCGTATATGCGGGTCACGGTCTTGACTTTTGTATCTCCCGGGGGCATCTGCATCGCTACCCGAAGCGCATCGGCTTCCGGGCGCCCACTCTCAAGGCCGGTGAGCAGGAGATAGCTTTTCTTACCGTTGTTGATGTCGCCGCCGATAGGCTTTCCGAAAGTGGTAGCGTCGCCAAACACATCAAGCCAATCATCCTGCATTTGGAAGGCGAGTCCGAGACGATATCCGAATCTTTCCATAGCCTCCGCCTGTTCCGGCGTGGCGCCCCCTATCAAAGCCCCTATCCTGGCCGCAGCGCCGATAAGGACTCCTGTCTTTAATCCGATCATGTGCATATAATCCGCAACGCTCACATCGGTGCGCGCTTCATAATCCATGTCGAGTCGCTGGCCCTCGTAAACCCGCAAAGCCATATTATTGAAAATCTCGAGTACGGACCGAAGTAAGGACTCTTCGACATTAGAGATGCACTGCGTTGCCAGGGTAAGCATCGTGTCGCCGGAGAGGATGGCTGTGTTGATGTCCCATTTGGCCTGCACCGATTTGCGTCCCCGGCGGGTCTCACTATTATCCATTACATCATCATGGAGCAAAGTGAAATTATGAAACATCTCAATTCCGATTGCGGCCTGCATTGCTCTGCGGCGTGATTCCTCGCCACCGAAAGCCTCGGCGGACATAAGCAGCAGCACGGGGCGCAGGCGTTTGCCTCCGGCCGAAAGTCCATAAGCCACGGGTTCATAAAGGGGCGCAAGGTCGCCTCCGGGATATGATATGTCGCGTAATGACGCGTCTACAAGTGCTGTATATTCGGAAAATTTCATTTCTGTCTGTCAATAATTGATGAATTTATCGTATACATCTCTCGGGAGATCCTTACCGCTGTCGATACGGAGCACAGTCTTGAAACCGATAAGGAAACGGCGGTAGGTGTCGGTATCATTGGCACAAGCTGCCCTGAATGCGGCAAGTTCTTTCTCAATATCGGCTACGGTCATATTGCCTTCGCGGATAGTTGTGACATATTCAAGGCCGAGCCTATAGCCAAGCCCCTGCGCATCTTCCGAACCTCCGAGCTTATAGACTTTCATCTTGTCGGCGAGGGGGAGCGATTCCACAAGATTTTCATATGCGATGCTGAAATCCTCAAGGTCGCTCCCTTTGAGATGCTCATATGCATAGTTTGTAGCGATGGCAAGAGTATCGATTTTAGCACCCTCCACACGTCCGAGGGATGCGTAAATTATGAAACGGGCCACAGAATCGGCCGGCGCATGGCGCAGCATCCACGTTACGCGGCCGGCATCGCCGAGGTCGTTAAAATTTGCCGGATAAGGACTATCGGATTTCTTATGGCCTCCGCACCCTACGAGCCAGCAGACAACCATTACAACCAGAAATGATTTAAAGATTTTCATACCTTCATAAAAGATTTTCAATGCAAAATTACAAAATAATTGTGAAAAGTTATTGCCATCTCGATAAAAAGCATTAACTTTGCCGAGCAAACCAAGGAATGGAGTGATGCTCGAGTGGCTGAAGAGGCACGCCTGGAAAGCGTGT
>DAAI01000055.1 GCA_001701105.1 Bacteroidales bacterium GP1 | reverse complement strand
ACGTCTAACAAGGGGATTTTATAGCTTAAGCCGCATTATTCAGAGCATGAGTCAAAGCCTTATAAAGATTCACCCCGGCAATTATGGTTCGCGCCATATTGCCGGGGCCGGTTTATGTCGTTCCAATGGGGTATCAGCGGAGACGCAGCATACGGCCGGGCTGAAGCGATTCGCCCGACGACAGCATATTGAGGCTGCAGATCTTATAGACAGACAATCCTGTGGCCCGCGAGACAGAGGCCAACGTATCCCCTACTTTCACTATATAAGTCGATTTTTCGCCGATTGGCTGGATCGCTTTTGCGCCGGTCGAGGCCAAAGAATAAGGGGTCTGAAGATTGTCGGGGTCGTAAGTATATACAGAGCTATGTTCCGGCTCCAAATCAGCGGCCGAGGTGAAGGCTGCCATTGCCGGAGAAGCGAAATCAAACATTGTGGAAGGGTCGATGGCCTGATTGGCTATTCGGGTCTCAAAATGTAGATGCGGCCCGGTGGAATTTCCGGTGCTGCCACCCAAAGCAATCGGGCGTCCGGCCATGACCCTTTCGCCGGGCCATACGAGCGTGCGGCTAAGATGGGCATAACGGGTCTCCATCCCGTTGGTATGCCGCATCACTACGAAAATACCGTAGCCTTTCGGCTCATTGTCAACCCTGAGGATAGTGCCGTCCATTGCAGCGCGAATGGTGTCGCCGACGTTTACGGCAATGTCTATGCCTTTGTGCATCCGGTTATACTTCGGCCTGAATCCATAGCGCGAAGTAATCATGCCGACAACGGGGAGCACGGCGCGCCCTGCCAAAGCCGGCCGATTGTAAGGACGGGTGCCGTAGGAGGCAAACGCCGATTTGGAGTCGGGGCGCGAGAGATAGTCGAGCGTCCCGTCAATAGTCATCATATCGGCTATTGCGTTCAGCGAAGCCAGTTCCGGATTCATCGATTCATAAATCGCATCCAGGTCGAATTGATCCGACATTGCTCCCATCACGGCATCAATATTCGGAGAGGCAGCAGAAGAAGCCGATACTCCTCCGCCGATAGCGGAAAGAATATCGTCAAACTGCTTCTCCGACAGCGGGCTTGCGGCAAAAATTCTACCGGGCACCACGCTAAGCAGGAAAAGGATAATCAGGCCTATGCGCTTATCAGTCATTAATTTTCGACGTCTTTTCGTCGGATTTCCCTTCTTCACCCACCTGGCCGAGAGACGTCGTTTCGGGGCGGATGAACAATACCCATGCCGCGGAAGCCACGAAGGCGAGGAAGATGCACCCGGCCAAAATCATCACCTTCCTGGGAGCCGACGCCTTTACAGGCACTGTAGCAGGCTCTATCTCGGTATATACCGGCGTCACTTCCTGTACTTTTGCCTTGGCCCTCTGGAGCTGTTGGGATGTGGAATTATACATATTGAAGGCCAGGGTGGCTTCATTTTCGAGCCGGTCGCGCATCGTGCGCGCAGAATAAAGCATTACTCCCTGATGAGAGTCCTGATAGTCGGCAAAACGTTGCTGCGCCTTGTAATACGCATCTTTAGCCTCATCATTCAGTTTCTCCAGATAATACATATCCTGACGGGCCTTGTTGGTGCGATAGTTCGTTACGTATTCACGCAGCCTGTTGACTACCGTATCGGCAAGGATGGCACTCACCACGGGATCCTGCATATTCACGTTCACCGTCACTACGAAAGTCTTTTGATCCACGGTGGCCGTAATCCTCTCGTTGATGGTCTTTACGAGCGAATCCTCTTTTTTGGTGAGCCGGAATGGATTCGCTTTAGTCTCCTCACCATCTTCGCCATTATCATCAGACGGGAGAATGGCTCCGATCAGATCGCCGGGAAGCGACATGATTGCGCTCCACCAGGGTGCTTTCGTATCTTCCTCCAGAAACTCACGCAGCGTGAATTTTCGTTCCCCCTTTTTGTCGGTGAGCGGAACATCGAAAAGCGATACGCAGAACGGCACCGACTTCAATACATCGGGATATAGATTAGGATATACGGCATCCGTGCCCGAGACATTATTGCCCATCCCGGCCATGGCCGCAAGGGCTCCAAGACTCCCCGAGCCCCCTTTATTCTCTGCTATCTCCGGAGCCAGCTTTACTTGCGTGGTATATTCCTTCGGAATGCTGAATGCGATGATCAGACCCACTATCGCGCCTATGCCACACCATATGCCTATCGTCTTCTTTCTGCGCCAAAGAGTTTTGGCTATTTCCAGAAGGTCGATTTCCTTCGTCTTATCTTCCTCTGTCTCCTCATGACCCATTGGATCAATTATATCTTCTCGATTTGCCATATCGGGGGATTCAATGTAATTAATATTATATCGCCTTCAGCTTATTTCAGGATTGAGGCGATTGATGCTGCCATCATGGCTGTGGAGCCGATCCCCGAGATAATCGGAATGATGCGCTCCCACACGCTTGCATCGTTTATACGCTTCGACGGGACGATGATATGCGCTCCGGGATCTACAACCGTGCTGCGACCTACACGCGCCACTTGCCCGTTCATGTAAACTATGAAGCATTTGCTTTTCTTGGCAGTAACCCCATATCCTCCGGCCTGATCCACGTAATAATTGACTTTCCTACCAGGTTCGTAGAAAGTAGTATTGGGATACATTACATCGCCCGAAATCTTGACGGTGCTTTGCTGCTCGGGTATGAACAGTTCGTCTCCTGCCTGGAGCACGATGTCGTATTCCGAGCCGGGATTTGCGAGGGCCATCGGCAGATTGATGCCAACGCTGTAAAAGTCCGCCACGTTGATTTTCATATTCGATATCGAATCTGTACCCACCTGATTCTGAAGAGCCATTCGAATCACATTCTCGCGCGACAGACGCTCGTTTTCACTGATGTGCCGCTTTAAGGAAGCACCTTTCAGGTAGGCACCTTCTACTATACCGCCCGAACGCGCCACAAGTTCGCTGATGCGTTCGTTTCGCTTCTGGAGGGTGTAGGCACCGGGAAAGACTACTTCACCGTTAATCGAAACTTGCTGCTGAGGAGCATATCCAGGGGCCGTTCTTACCGTAACGCGGTCATAAGGTTTCAGAATGAATTCACCGGCCGTATTGCGCTTCTTATCAAGGCCTGCATATAGATCCACGGTAAATATCTCCGCAAGCTGTTGAGTCTCCGTAACTTCAGCAGGATTTATCGCGAAGGACCCGACCTCTC
>DAAI01000029.1 GCA_001701105.1 Bacteroidales bacterium GP1 | reverse complement strand
GTCATTTATAGAAAAAAAATTGTAAATTTGTAAGAGATAATTTATTCCAACATTTAATCTTATATCATGAACGTAATAGATAGATTTCTCCGCTATGTGAAGTTTGACACACAGAGCGATGACGAGACAAATATGACTCCCTCCACACCGGGTCAGATGGAGTTTGCAAAATACCTTAAAGGCGAATTGGAGCAAATGCACCTCGAAGACATCTCTCTTGATGAAAATGGCTATCTGATGGCCACTCTCCCGGCAAACTGCGATAAGGAAGTGCCGGTAGTCGGATTTATAGCCCATCTCGATACTGCACCTGACATGAGTGGCAAGCATGTAAATCCGCGTATCGTCAACTACAAAGGTGGTGACATCGTGCTCAATGAAGAGCAGAAAATCGTCCTTTCGCCCGAAGAATTTCCGGAGATGCTCAATTATCTCGGTCAGGATCTCATCGTGACCGACGGCACAACTCTTCTTGGCGCTGATGACAAGGCCGGCATCGCTGAGATTATTTCAGCCGTGGCCTATCTTCAGGCTCATCCGGAGATCAAGCATGGCAAGATACGCATCGCATTCAATCCCGACGAAGAGATCGGCAAGGGCGCTCACAAGTTTGACGTTGAGCGATTCGGCTGTGACTTCGCATATACTATGGACGGTGGCGCTATAGGGGAGCTTGAATATGAGAATTTCAACGCTGCCGGTGCTAAGATTACCATCAAGGGTCGTAACGTCCATCCGGGCACGGCAAAACATAAGATGGTCAATTCGATAAGGGTGGCCAATCAGTTTATCGCCATGCTTCCCCGCTGGGAGACTCCTGAGCATACAGAGGGATATGAGGGTTTCTATCATCTGGTAGGCATAAACGGCACTGTGGAAGAGACTACACTCCACTATATTATCCGTGACCATGACCGCTCGCGCTTTGAGAGCCGCAAGCGCGAGATAGAGCATCTCGTGGCAAAGACCAACGAGGAATTCCCGGGCAGCTGCACTGCAGAGATCAACGATCAGTATTACAACATGCGTGAGAAGATAGAGCCGGTGATGCACATCATCACTCTGGCTGAGGAGGCCATGCGCGAAGCCGGTATCGAGCCCCATGTGCAGCCCATCCGTGGCGGTACGGACGGAGCCCAGCTCTCTTTCAAGGGTCTTCCTTGTCCCAATATCTTTGCAGGTGGCGAGAACTTCCACGGACGTTATGAGTATGTGGCTATCCAAAGTATGGAGAAGGCTACCGATGTCATAGTTAATATTTGCCGTCTGGTGGCACAATGAAAGAAAAGACATTGTATGTAATAACAGGGCCGACTGCCTCCGGGAAGTCGGCCCTTGCCGTGGAAATAGCGGAAAGACTGGGCACGGAGATTATCAGCGCCGACAGCCGCCAGGTGTTCTCCGGCATCCCTATAGTCACGGCGATGCCCACCGCCGCGGAAAGAGAGCGCGTGCGGCATCATCTGATTGATTTTTTGCCGTTGGATGCGTATTACAGCGCTGCCCGCTTCGAGGAGGATGCCGTTCCGATAGCCGGGCGCCTGATTAGCGAGAGGGGAGTGGCTGTGGTATGCGGAGGCTCGATGCTTTATGTCGATGCGCTGTGCGGCGGGATTGATGACATACCGACCGTGCCTGATTCTATACGCCGCGCTCTTGAGGAAGAATTAGCCTCCAATGGAGAAGAATGGCTCCTTGGCGAGCTGGAGCGACGAGATCCGGAGTATTACGCCGAAGTCGACCGTAAGAACATCAAGCGAGTGTTTCATGCGGTCGAGATAATCCGTACATCGGGCCGGAGTTATACCTCCCTGCGTACAGGAGGGCGCAAGCATCGCCCCTGGCGGATAATAAAGATAGCGTTAAATTCCGACCGGGTCGGCTTATTCGGGCGCATAAACGGGCGTGTGGATGCCATGATTGACGCCGGGCTTGAGGAGGAGGCCCGGCGAGTATGGCCCATGCGTCATCTCAATTCGCTCAATACGGTAGGGCTGAAGGAGATGTTCGCAATGTTTGAAGGGAAAATGGAGCGTGCGGAGGCCATCGACCGTATTAAGAAAAATACAAGAGTCTATGCCAAGAAACAACTATCGTGGTGGAAGCGCGACTCAAGTCTGCATTGGCTTGATTTCAATTCTTCGCGGCTTCTTGATGATGTTTTGACAATTTTATCTTGACCGTATCGAATCCCTTCCCGTAAACCCCGTTCACCATCCCCTGGGATACGAATGCATCCGGATCAATGCTTTTCACGATGCGGAAAATCGTGACCGATTCAATCTTGCGGCAATAGACCATCAGAATCTTCACATCATGCTTTGTGTACCATCCATGGCCGTCGAGCACGGTCACGCCACGGTGAGCCTCATTGCTGATATGGTTGGCGATCTCCTCCCATTTAGGGGAGAATATCATGAACTGCGTGGCCCGGCGGTTGCCGTTGATCACCTGATCCGTGACATAAGAATATAGGAAGATGATGAGGATGCCGTAAACGATCGTGGGGATTCTGGCCTCGATTCGCTGTTCCAGCGTGCCGTCGAATGGCAGGAATATCGAGCAGCTCACAATCAGGAGGTCGACATAAATCATAGTCCTTCCGATGCTTACATTGCTCACTTTCGATACCATCGCGGCCACGATATCGGTGCCTCCCGATGACCCGTTGTGAATGAAAGTAGTGCCTATTCCGAATCCGCATAGTATACCACCGAGCAATATACTCACGATGCGATCGGGGATGATGGGATGATCAAGACTCATAAAAACGTTCTCGAACACTCCGATTCCGATGGAGGCCACGATAACGCCGAAGATGGTGCGCAACACAAACTTGCGTCCTACGATTTTATAAGCGCAGGCAAGCAGGATTATATTGCACGTAAATGATGTTACGGCCACGGGAATCGCGCCATTGGTGGCGAAATAGACGAGCGTGCCGACACCCGCCAATCCACCGATCACTATCTCATGGGGGAGAATAAAGGCGGTAAAGGCTATGGCATAAATGGTCAGCCCGACGATTATCATTACATAATCTTTCGAGTTGACTAACAATGAATTGTATTTGTGTTTCCTCGACATTGAATGCAGGATAAAGTTTATATTCGATAGAATTTCGGTGCAAAATTAATCAAATATGCACAATCCTGCAAAAAGAAGTCAAATAGAATGATTCACATTATAGACTTCGGCAAGCATTTCGCTGATGTCGCGGGAATCGCGAAGCGAAACGTCGCCATGAGTCATAAGCAGCATAGGCACGCTTTTGCCTCCAGGTGCATAAGGGGGTTGTGTATAATTCAGCTCGCGGCGGACGCGGAAGCCGTTGCGTTCGTAAAATTTTATGCGTCGTTCCGCCTCCGCAGAATCGGGATGCTCTACTTCAATCAGTACGTCCGGGCCGACTGTTGAGAAGAGATGACTTAGCATTGCAGCGCCGATTCGCTTGCCGCGGTGTTCCGGCTTTACTGCGAAATGTTCGATATAGACATATCCTTTAAAAGTCCAGTAAGTGAGGAAGGCCAGAAAGTCCTCTCCGCCGTCGTCATAGGCGAAGGCATGGAATTTCCCCCCTTTCATCTTCACAAAATTCGCCACATGGTCGGCATCACGATAGATCCTTCGCTGCTCGTCAGGGAAGGTGGCGTTGTAGAGCTCAAGGAACTGCGGATAGTCCTTGACTGATAATTCTTTGAATTCCATAGTATTAAAATTAAAATGAGTGTGTTTTTCTTCGTTTGAGATATGATTTTACAGCGACTCTTTCATGCGCTTATATATGAACGACTTGCCGCGTGACATTTTCTCCTTAGCGGGCTTGGAGATCTTTTCCGGAAAATTCACATTGCTATGCTCGGGAGCCCATTTCATCAATTCATCGACCCATTTGATCATCCCTTCGCGGGTGGGATGAGGGTTATTGCTGCCCTGACGCGGCAGGTTGAGGTCGAAGCTGCGGAAAAAAGAATTTTCACCCAATTCCGTGGCGAGCCAATTGTTAAGGATTTCCCCTTTGTTATGCCCCGGCCATGACGGCGGTCCGACCCATACCAGAGCCCGCGAGCCCACGGCTTTCTTGATATTCTCCAGGGGAGCCGACAAGCGTGCCGAGGGATTGGCCTCGAAAAGCTCATTCATGCCGAGGCTTATAAACACGGCGTCGGGATCATCCTCCTGGATAATCTTTCCTAATTTTGAAGAGTTGCCCCATTTAGCGATGGTAGAGCCATCCCAGACGATTGTCGATACTTCAAACCCGTTTTCTCGCCCGTAGGAATTGAGAGCTTCCGAAAGCCAGCCGGTCATCGAGTCGCCGATAAAAAGGATTTTTTTAACAGGCTCCTTTTTTTCAAATGTGAGTTCATGTTGCTCCGAAGGTTCGGCGAATGTCTTCGACATCGGTATGGCCGCCCCCGCCGGAAGCAGCAGCAGGCACCACGTCAATATATTTTTATAGATGAGATTCATAATAAGAGTGTGTTATCCGGGTCGCCGGGAATGCGCTTTAGTTATTCATCATTATTAATAACAATTCATGCCGGATTATAGCGTGGAAGGAAGTAAATATTTTAATATTAATCCGCAACATCGGACCATAATAGCTCCGGAATAGAAAGAAAATCAGACTTTAGGGATGGCCTTCCCTAACCTTTGTGCATTAAAAAGTGTTTTAATAGTTAAAATGATGATATTATGAAACACAAAGAATTACCCGAATCCACCTCCCCGCGTGACGGCCTGGATAAGAAAAAGCATAATGACCGAGTGAAAAACACCATCTATTCATGCTTCAAGGAGATTGTAACAAAATATCCGGAGCAGCCGGCCGTGATCGAGGACGACCGGACGCTGACCTATGCCGAATTAGACAGCATGGTCAATGCAATATGCGCAAAATTCTATGACCGGAAGCCGGAATATGTCGGAGTCGTGATGCACCATGGCGCCGAGCAGATTGCCGCCATGCTCGCAATCCTGAAAAGCGGCGGGGCTTATGTGCCGGCCGAACCGTCGCTGCCGCATGAACGCATAGAATACATGATGAAGAGCGCGGGAGTGGAATTTATCATTACCGACAATTATTGCCGCCATCTCCGCCCTTCGGATAGAGATATGCCCGACAGGTCGGAACCCGATGGCGTGGCTTATGTGCTTTACACATCCGGCACCTCGGGCAAGCCCAAGGGAGTTGTAGTGGAGAATCATTCCGTCACTAATTATGCCCGGGCTTTTGAAGCTGAGTTTCACACCGGTCCCGGCGACGTGATGCTGCAATACTCCGTATGCTCGTTTGATATTTTCGTCGAGGAAATATATACGACTCTCCTTAACGGGGCGGCCGTATGCGTGCCGACACGCGCAATCCGCAACGGCTCGCTGGAAAGCCTGATGGCGTTTGTGGAGCGTCACGGCATCACGATCGTCGACGGATTCCCTTATCTGATTGCCGAGATGAATAAACTACCGGAGATCCCCAAATCCATCAAATTGATAATCAGCGGAGGGGATGTGATACGCGGTAACTATATCACCAACCTGCGCAATAAGGGAGTAAAGATCTATAACACCTACGGACCTTCGGAGACCACAGTATGCTCCAATTATTTCCGTATCGATAATGCCGAGCCGCTGGAGGATGGAACATTTCCTATCGGCACTCCCGTACTCGGAGTCGAAACCAAAGTGCTCGACAAGAATTTCAAGGAGGTGCCCCGTGGCACAATCGGCGAGATATGCATCTTTGGTGAGGGCGTAAGCCGCGGTTATATCAATCACGCGCCGGAGCAAGACAATTTTGTAACCCTTCCCGATGGCACCCGATTCTATCGGAGCGGCGACATTGGCTATATTCTTCCGGATGGCAACCTTGCTTTTCTCAACCGCCGCGACAACCAGGTGATGATACTCGGCAAGAGAGTCGAACCCGATGAAGTGGAGAATGTGCTCAACACCTGTCCGTGCGTAGAGAGGGGAGTAGTGAGGGCATTTCTTGATGAGAACGGGCTTCATTATCTCGTGGCCTATGTGATTCCCGGCCAAGATTGCACCTTGAGTAAAATCAGGGAATTTCTTAAGTCGAAGCTGGCCGACTTCATGGTGCCTGAATTTGTGGTGAAAGTAAAAGAGATTCCGATCACGCGCCGCGGCAAGGTGGATGTGGAAGCTCTCCCGGTGGTGATGAAAATAGGGGAGTATAAATGATATGGAGACTGGTAAGATTGAGTTAAGGGAGGCCACGGCATTGCCCGAATTGATGGCCTGGCGTGGAGAGGTAATACGCAATGTTTTTGGCGAAAAGCCATCTCAACGGCTCCTTAAGCAGAATCTGGATTATTACCGGCGTCACATAGCCACCGGCACGCATTATGCCTTGATTGCATCGGCAGATGGTGAAGATTGCGGCTGCGGAGCTTTCTGCCTTACAGAAGAACTTCCGTCTCCCGACAATCCGTCGGGCAATTGTGCTTATCTGATGAACATATATGTGCGGGATGCATGGCGCAAGCATGGCGTGGCCCATAAGATAGTGGAAGCCCTCATCGGCGAGGCGAAGCGGCGGAAGTGCGACAAGATATATCTCGAAACCACGGCCGAGGGGCGGCCGGTATATGAGTCCTTAGGCTTCAAAGATCTCCCCGATATAATGAAATATTATGATACAAAGTTATGAAATAGCCGGACTGCATTGCAGCTGCGCCCTCAGCGAGCGGAACGACAGAATAGCCTATATTCTTTATCCCATGGATATACTCTATGACTGGCTCGACGATGCGGCCGATAGATATGCGGTAAATATTGTAGTGATAGCGGGGATGGATTGGCAGAACGTATTCAGTCCGTGGCCCGCGCCGGGAGTGCCGAAAGGCACGGCCGATTTCATGGGCGAGTCGCCGGAATTCTTGCAGATGCTCCGACAAGAAGTGATTCCTCAGGTCGAAGCCTTATTGGGAATTAGTGAAGATGCTGAGAGAAGTCTGGTTGGAGTCTCCATGTCGGGCCTGTTCGCTTTATGGCAATGGATGATATGCGATACATTCCGCAATATCGCCTCGTTATCCGGCTCCTTCTGGTATGAAGGATTCCTTAGCTGGATGAAGAGCCGGATTATCCCTCCGAAAATTGGGCAAGCCTATTTCCTGTTGGGCACACAAGAGTCAAAATCGAATGTCGCGGAATTTAATACGGTAGGGCAAAACACGCAAGAAATAGTAGCATTACTAAGGGAATCCGGAATCGATGTAGAATTTCAGAGCGTTCCGGGCAATCACTATTCCGATCCCATCCCGCGCCTCGACAGTGCCTTTTCAGCCCTCTACTCAAAATCGAATATGGCATGACCATATGCCATCAATCTGTAAATCCGGTGATGTGGCAGCCTGATAGTAATTCTCGATTCTAAGGGAATAAGACTAAGCGGGACTCGTGTGGGGATAATAAAAGAGAGCGGGGAATTTTAGGCGTAAAGATAGCATGGANNATTCCCTTAGTAATGCTACTATTTCCCGATTTCTACTACCGTGCTGACAAATTCCGGTTTTCACTCCACTTTAATCCTAAATATTAAACCGGACTGAATGTTAATCCGGTTCAAAAGTAAACTAAGCCAAAGATAAGGGATGTGCGAAATGGGCCAACTGGAGCAAGATTGCATTAAAAATGTAATGAAAATGTAAAAAAAAGTTACAAAAATATTTGCATTTTAATAAAATCCATGCTATCTTTACGCCTAAAATACGTTGTTTAATCAATACTCTTCCATTATGAAGAAAGTCATTCTATCGTTAATCCTTTTAGTAACAGTAATTTACTATGGACCAGCCTCACTGCGGCACATATCACTTGAGGAAGCCTTATCGAACATAAATATTGAGTTCCATGAATATACAGCAGAGTACTATCAGATACTTGATAGAGATTCACTAAATTGGAGATTATTTGTTGACCTATATCCTACACAAATGTGGTGTCACGATTGCTGTGTAGTCACCGTACCGCGGTATCTGGAAGAAACCGAGAATACTCTACCAATGATTAAAGAAATGCGTATTTCGCCCGGAAGTCTTCGTCTCAAATCCCTTTCTGGACATCCCAATAAAGTTATGTATAAAGATAATCCGGCGAATGAAGGAGAGATGATATTGAGTGTACAGAATCCATATGCTGCACACACCTATGTAATAATACTCAATGGCGGACAAGATCAATTGGGTAATTGTATGGCATCATGGAACACTTGTTCATATATGTATAAGACTCTAAGGAATAAATATGGGATTGCTAAATCACATATTTACACTCTGATGGCTGACGGCCAAGATCCGGCTGATGATATGGCAGGCAGTGAAGATCATCCTGGGAATTGGTCTCAGAATCTTGATCTTGATGGCGACGGAGAGTGCGATATAATGTTTTCTGCAATAAAAGAAAATCTTGAAAGGGTATTTAATGAATTATATTCGAAACTAAATAGAGGTGATCATCTTTTCTTTTTTGGCATGGATCATGGAGTCGCAAATAAAGACACATCATTCCTATGTCTTTGGGGTCCTGGTGAACCTTGGCGCTCAGATGATATAGGAGATAATGTTAAACATATTAATCGTAAGTATCTATATTCTGATCAGGAGTTAAAAGATCATCTTGCTCCTTTAAAAAATAAAGGAGTAATCTGTGCAGGTGTATTCGGACAATGCTATTCAGGAGGGTTCGTTACAAAATTGAATGAAATAGGCGTTCCCGCTGCTAGTTCATGCACAATAGAAGAATATGCTAAATTTTCCTCTAACAAAGAATATTCTGAATTCCTATATCATTGGATAAATGCTATTAATGAATGTGGGCCAGATGGACGCGGTAATAAGACAGATATTAATGAAGATGGTATTGTCTCTCTTAAGGAAGCATTCAATTACGCGAAATCTAATGATGAATTTTCTGGGCATATCGGCTCTGAGCATCCACAGTATGCATCAAGTCCCGAATTCCTCGGAGAGCATCTTGCCTTTAATTATATTCCACCAACTAAAGATATATTTATCAAGGATTTTGTGAATGATAATGGAAATGATAGTCTAAAATTTAGTAAAGCTTGGCAATCGCCATATATATTCTGCAATAATCTTGAAGCAAATACAGAATCTCATACTGACTTATGTGTTTACGCCCCGAATCAGGATATGTTTGTTCATGTCACCGTGCATAATCGTGGAATAGAACAATATCCAGCCGGCTTACCCCTTAAGGTATATTGGACAAGCGCAATGCTTGGCTTAGGATCAAATTCTTTCAATCAGAGTAACTCTTATGATGGAGGATCAGAGACACAAGGAATTATTGGGTCCACCGCACTTCCCGAAATAGCAGTAGGAGATTCTATTACTATAGTCTTCCCCTGGCGGTCTCCGAAACTCGATTCCGAAGAAAATCAACATATTGGATTTTATGCCATTTTAGGTGGTGGCACTCCAAATCCTGATCTGCATGCTGTTTCAACATCGAATAAATCCGCGCTACGAATATCGTGTGTGATCCCTAAAGATAGAGTATCTAAATGGTCGCGGGTATTCATTCATAATCCATCTGACGAAACTAACTCGTATACAATAACTTTTCCAAAGTCGGATAAAGAGGAAGTCTCGCTATATAGCGTCGGAAATGTGGAATTATTACTTGACAATCCCCTATATAACGCGTGGAGTGCTGGAGGTAAAAAAGGTATATATGAAGTAAATCCTTCCAATCCTAGGTCAGTTTTGTTAACCTCTGAGTCAAGCAGGCTTGCTAATATTCTCTTAGAGGGTGGAAAGACTTGCGAACTCAGGCTAAAAAGCCATTTTATTCAGGTTCCGATGTCGAAGTCTTGGATCCGAGCACATGATTTGTGTGTAATGGATAATGCTGAGAATCTGATAGGAGGATGTTCTTTTAAGATCTATTCCCCAACAAATATAAGTGTTGTTGATCCTATAATAGTCCACGATTCCATTGTCAGTGAAAATAGTGGCACGATTACCTTATCTATTGGAAATGGCGATTATTCTTCAGCATTATGGACAGATTCTGAGGGTAAGATACTTGGCACCTCGGATATGATTACGGTTAAACAGAAGCCAGGAACTGAAACATATAGATTAATGGCTATAAATGATGAAGGGGAATGGGGACAGAACGATATTACGCTACCCTCTACAACAGGAATCGAAACCATTGGATTGCAAAATAATAGGATTAAGGTTACCTTAAAAAAGAGTATTGTAACTGGAGATGTGGTGAGGATTGTATCTGCATCTGATGGAAAGCTACTGAATGATATTATGTTAGAGTCAGATAAAAGGGTTATAGATTTTGAAATACCAGCTACGGTTCATGGAGTTTGCAGTGTGACGTATTTCCGTGGAGACATTCTATGGGATGATGCAAGAATAATAATAAAATAAGGAAATAAGGTGAGTAAAATAATGAAACCAAAGGGCTTGATACGCCGGATTCTGGTGGGGGTAATTTTGATGCTGTCAGGAGTATTCGGAGGCTTAACCAATTTATCGGCAGCATTAGTGCCGGTGAAGACATTACCCGAGAATCCATTTAAACAGAGGACTGCAGTAGGACTTGAATTTGATCGAGAAGTTAAGGTTAGTCCGCGCTCCTCATGTATAGTATATATTAATAGAGTGGGTACATGGGAATTTTATACAAAAGGTAGGCTGAAATTAGATGAGAACGATCCTACGGATAAAAGAGTCATAGTGGCCTTTACTGAGAATGGTGTTGAATCCGATGAGTTCAGCTTGTGGGCAGGCATATCCTACAGATTCGTCGTAGCAACCAATAGTATAATGGAGAAACAAGATATATCCAATTACATTGATGATTATGAATGGGAATACCGACATAGCTTGCCAAGGGCAGAATTCAATCTTGAAGGAGAAGAAAAAGAGTATATTGTTCCTGAAGATCTGATATTCACGTGGAGAGGAAAAGAGAATGCAGTAACACGCCATATTAGCAGAGACCCCAAGATTGAATTAGCGGTAAGCAGTCCTTACGGATTGCCCTATGTAGGAGGCATGAGATTTCTGCCTTTGCGTCCGCTGCTTGTCGATTCAATAAATCATATATACCAATACAGAGGCGAATCGGAAAATAAAGAGAATCCGGATACTATCTTCCTAAAGAAGGATGTACGTTACTATGTAATTCCGTACGATCTATACAGTATAAATAATCCTGCACTTTATACCGAAGATTCTGAGGCCAATTTTTTAACGGGCGCCACGCCCGAAGAATCCGGGAAATTTCCTAAAATTGAACCGGCCTCGATATCTGTGGAATTTTTAAATAATGGAACTTTGAGCAGCGTTACTTTGACTTACGATACTCCTATCCATACCCATCTCCATTCTATCGGAGGGTTTCAGGCGTATTTGAATGGACAGCCCTATACAAAATTAGATTCATATTTTTTTGACAATAATTTGGAGCTTGTTAACTTGAACGCCCCAAACTTTAGATTCAACCCTGAGGACGAGTTGGAGATAGATATATTAACGGGGATGATCGGTCCTGCGCAAGGTCCCCTATATTTGAATCCGTTTGAGCGGCTACGGATTCCGCATCCTTCGGGGGTTGGGGATATAGCTGAAGATGCCGCGGAGCGGGAGTTGCCGGTCTTTGACCTATACGGTCGCAAGGTGGATTGTCAGATTCCGGGAAATATCTATATACGCGGAGGAAAGAAATTCGTGGCGCGTTGACCGTAACCCGTAAAAAGGGATAAGGGCAATCCCGGAGGATAATTAATAGGAAGGCCGGTGCGTTCCCCTGGCTTTCTACNNCGGGCCTCTCCCGCCGATTTTAACTACATGGAATGGCTATTAATCCGTCATAGCAGCCGGCATTCAAATGCCATAGGCCATAGGCTTCTGATTGATTTTGGAATAAGGAGGATTATTTGTAACTTTGCAGAATCAATAAGGGGCGGGGATAATTAATGCAAAAGGATAAGCAAGAGATGGGTAATAATAATCAAAAATCGGAAGATTCAATCAAGGAATCCTTAAATATCGGAGTAGAAAGCCAGGGGAACGCACCGGGTGCCGATGGAAGGAAGAAGGTAGTGCTTAGTGGCATCCGGGCTACGGGCAATCTTCATCTGGGGAATTATTATGGGGCATTACGTAATTTCGTGCGGATGCAGGATGATTACGACTGCCGTTATTTTGTGGCCGATCTGCATGCGCTCACCACGCATCCCGACCCTAAGATGCTTCATGAAAATGTGAAAGACATCTTAGCCGAATATCTGGCAGCAGGCCTGGATCCGGAGAAGAATATAATATATGTGCAGAGCGATGTGCCGGAGATAGCGGAGATGTATCTCCTGATGAATATGCATGTAGGAATAGGGGAATTAATGCGCACGGCCTCATTCAAGGACAAGGCGCGCAAGGCTCTCGGAATTCATTCGGAGGGAGATGAGATAGAGAAGGAAATAATCGGCAATCAGACTAATCAGCGCGTCAATGCAGGATTGCTCACCTATCCGACGCTGATGGCTGTCGACATTCTGATCCATCATGCAGATCTCGTTCCGGTAGGTAAGGATCAGGAGCAACACCTTGAGCTTACTCGCCGCTTCGCTCGCCGCTTCAATTCATTCTATAAGCGCGACTATTTCCGCGAGCCCTTTAATTTTAATTTCGGAGCAGCGGCAGTGAAGGTTCCCGGCCTCGACGGCTCCGGCAAGATGGGCAAGAGCGAGGGAAATTGCATCTATCTGATCGACGACGAGAAGACACTGCGCAAAAAAGTGATGCGCGCAGTTACCGATGAAGGTCCGAAAGTGCCGAATCAGGAGGTGAGCGCACCGGTGGCCAATCTTTTCACATTGATGGATCTGGTGAGCGAGCCGGAAGTAGCGGCACATTACCGGGAGGCTTACGCCGATTGTTCCATACGCTACGGCGATCTTAAAAAGCAGCTGGCCGAAGATATTCTGAAAGTCACTCTTCCTATCCGCGAACGCATCCTCGACATCCGAAGCAATGATGAATATCTCTCGAAAGTGGTGCGTCAGGGAGCGGAGAGGGCAAAGGAAACAGCCGCCAAGACGCTCGCGGATGTGCGCGAGATAATGGGAATACGAAAATTCTGATTACTCAGTAAAAATCCTTCCGGATGGTATTAAACTGGATATGGATAGCCTTTTTTGCCTTGGCGTTTCTGATGGCGCTGGGGCAAACGTTGTTTTACGGCGACCTGGAAGTATGGAGTCGGGTAATGAATGCCTCGTTCGAGCAGGCCGCCTTTGCGTTCGAGGTCTCGCTGGGGCTTACCGGAGTACTCACATTATGGCTTGGTATAATGAAGATAGGGGAGAAGGCGGGGGTGATAGAATCTCTTGGCCGGGTGATCTCTCCCTTCTTTAGCCGCCTCTTTCCGGGGATTCCGAAGGGTCATCCTGCGATGGGAGCCATATTCATGAATATCTCGGCCAATATGCTGGGGCTTGATAATGCTGCCACTCCGATGGGTCTGAGAGCCATGCAGGAGATGCAGAGCCTCAACAAGGAGAAAGATACGGCCACGGATGCCATGATAATGTTCCTTGTACTTAATAGCTCGGGGCTCTGCCTCGTGCCCATAAGCATAATGATGTACCGGGCTCAGGGGGGTGCGACGAATCCGACGGATGTCTTTATTCCTATCCTTATTGCTACGGCCGTGGCAACGCTCATAGGGCTTTCAGCCGTGTGCATCCGGCAGCGTATTAAGATGGATAGGGTGATATGGAGCTGGCTGCTTGGAATTGCCGGAATTGTGGCTCTCGTGACATGGTTCTTCACCTCATTGCCGAATGATAAGGTGGCTTTATACAGCACATTCGGAGCAAATATAATATTATTCTGCGTCATCATTGCCTTCCTTGTCGCGGGAATAGTGAAGCATCTGCGGGTATACGACGTTTTTATCGAGGGCGCGAAAGAGGGCTTTAAGACAGCAGTAATGATTATCCCCTATCTTGTGGCGATACTTGTGGCGATAGGGATGTTCCGGGCATCAGGCGCACTTGATATCCTGACCGGCGGTGTAGAGAGGCTCGTGGCATGGATGGGGTTCGACACGCAATGGGTGGGAGCGTTGCCTACGATGCTAATGAAGCCCTTGAGCGGAAGCGGGAGTTGCGCGATGATGCTGGATGTGATGAAAGCAGAAGGGGCGGATGCATTCGTCTCGAGATTGGCGGCGTGCGTGAGAGGAAGCACGGATACAACTTTCTATATACTGGCAGTGTATTTCGGATCGGTGGGCGTTTCAAAGACTCGTTATGCGGCCGGATATGCGTTGCTGGCCGATATTGTGGGCGCAGTCGCCGCCGTGGTTATTGCATATATTTTCTGGGGGTAGATGTTGCCGTGAGGCATATATGAATATCAGCGCATAGCCTAAAGTTAAATATATCCCCGAAAGAATATAGTTAAGGCCGTCCGGATGGGCGGCCTTAAGGGTATTATATATGTGAAGTGTATTAGAGGGAGAGGGGAGTGTACTCCATGTCGAATGCCTCTGCAACGGCCTTGAAGGTGATCTTACCGTCGACAACATTCACGCCGTTGGCAAGCCCCGGATTGCGCTTGCAAGCCTCTATCCAGCCGAGATCGGCGAGCTTGAGGGCGTAAGGCATCGTGGCATTGGTAAGGGCGAGAGTAGAGGTATAGGGCACGGCACCCGGGATATTGGCAACCGCATACTGAACCACGCCGTCCACAAGATAAGTAGGCTCGCTGTGGGTGGTAGGATGAGTTGTCTCGAAGCAACCGCCCTGATCGACTGCCACGTCAACCATCACGCTACCCGGACGCATCAGCTTGACCATATCTTTGGTGATGAGGTGAGGAGTCTTGGCTCCCGGTACGAGAACAGAACCGACTACGAGATCCGTGATCGGCAGCTGCTGCTCGATGTTATGACGTGAGCTATAGAGAGTCTTGACATTCTTAGGCATTACCTCTGAGCAATGACGGAGGATGTCGAGGTTGATGTCGGTGATGGTAACGTCGGCACCAAGACCGGCGGCCNNAGCGTGATGGTTGACGTGGCAGTCGCCATAAGAGCGGCGTTACGGCCAACGACGCCGGCACCGAGGACAAGAACTTTCGCGGGTGAAACTCCCGGTACGCCACCGAGGAGGACGCCACGGCCACCCTGAGGCTTCTCAAGGAAGCGGGCACCTTCCTGAATCGACATACGTCCGGCTACTTCGCTCATCGGGATAAGCAGCGGCAGACGGCGGTCGGTTGCAGAATAGGTAACGGTTTCATATGCGATGCAGATGGCGCCGGATTCGATCATCGCTTCGAGGAGTGGACGATCGCTCGCGAAGTGGAAATAGGTGAAGAGCACCTGACCTTTGCGGATCAGCTTGTACTCGGGTTCGATCGGTTCCTTAACCTTGATAATCATGTCGGCTGTGGCATAAACATCCTCGATGGTGGGAAGGATGGTTGCGCCGGCTGCGATATATTCTTCATTTGAGAAGCCGCTGCCTTCTCCGGCGTGATCCTGAACGTACAGGTCATGGCCATGCTGCACGAGTTCTTTCACTCCTGCCGGGGTTGCGCCCACACGATTTTCGTTGTTTTTGATCTCTTTTGGAATTCCGATTTTCATTTGTCCTGAAATATTAGATAAGGTTAATTGGGTTTTGTTTTCTTTCATCGGAAGGCGTCTTTTCGCTTTCCGGGTTCAAAGTTACAATTTTGTAGAAAAATAGCCAAGAAAAAAATGAAAAAACTACATCTCTCTTACTCCCTATTTCCGGAAATATCCCATCCATACCCCAGCTTATTGCTTGAGGCTGTGGATTCAGGAGAATTTGAACCAGCGACGATGGCGGCTGCTGATCGTGGTTTTCGGCATCAGTCGGTAGAAATCTTCAGCCTTTGATTCGAGTGCCTCAAGCCGATGGAGCAAAGCCGTATCCTCATTGCCTGAAGTCTCTATCTCGGTTTTAGCAGTATCAATGGCCGTGAAAAGTTTTGTCTTATTAGCAGTCATTCCCAATCCTTTTCGCTCCCTCAGCCAGCGGAGAATCGTTTCGGGATAATAGAGGAGGATGTCGGCAATCTTGTCGGGCTCATGGCAGAGTGTGAGAAAATTCTTCATCAGTTGCTTGGCCTCTGTGAAGCCAGGTTTCCGCCGGGGTTTGTCCTGCGGCAAGAAAAACGCCTTCCATAGCCGGGTTTTGAGATTCTCGACTTCGCGGTCAATATCCGGGTCAACCCAGAACTCCAGATATTCCCGTGCCTCTTTCCGAGCTGAATATAAGTCCATTACCATCTCAACCAGACTATCATGGTCAAGCTCTTTCAAGGCTTTTTTTACAGTTGCTTTCGACATATATGATAATCATTCGTTTAAAGATTTCAATGCGGCATTCAGGCGTGAGCCGAGACCAATGGAATAGCCTTGAGAGGAGAATACAACCCGGTTGAATGTGTCGGCTATCACTACCACGGGAAGGATCGCAGGATTCAGATGCAGGGATTCAATTAATTCTGATTGGGATGTGCCATCTTTATCGATACCAAAGACCACATTCGCCGGCAGTTGCGGGAATGCGCTGCCATCGAATCGCTGCAGATCCTCCATACTTTGGAATAAGACCAATATTTTTGCATCAGATTTCTCAAGATCATCTTTGGCGGCACAAAGGTCGTTGAGGAAATGCGATGTCGGTTCGGTGCCCGGGGCAATAATCGCGAGCACGTAATATCCGCGGCCTGTGGTAGAGAGGATGCTTTTATCGATATTTCCGGAATAATCGTGATATACATTCTCGGCATTAAGACTGCCGATCACCTGCAATGCTTCTTCATCCCGGCGGATTTCTAAATCCACCACCGTTGTGGAATCCGGCACAATATTGAAAATAGTTCCTTTAGCCAGTACCGATCCATCGGCCAGACGTTGGCCCGACAGGAGCATATATTGTCCTGCGTCAAGACGAAGGATTCCATCGGGAGCCAGGGCTGAAAGGGTAATATTTTCATCATATTCCAATTGAACCGGAATCCCCTCCGAGATGCGGCAAATGGAGAATTGAGAATAATAGCGCGGATCATCGATATGTCCGGCAGGCGTGAAATTTATCATCAAATCTCCGACTCGGGGCTCAGATGTGGCTCGATTGCCGAAATCCACATCAATCCATTGTCCATCCGCGTCTATGTATTGGGTCTTGGATGTCACCGGATCGATGCGTGAAGGAATTCCCAGGCTCCTGGCACATGCCACAAACATTATATTTCTCGATATGGCGTCGCCACGAGCACTCTGCCAGACGGTGCGTGGATCCATCCTTAATTTTTGGGGATTAGAAGCATCGTCAATTATGATGTTACGAGCTGTCCAGTCTGCCAGCAGGCCCGGGTTCTTACGGTACTCCTTGACGGAATCCGGGTGAATCTCGGCCTGAAAAAATGCCTTGAACGGCACCAACGCTTCATTTTCAATCCGTGGGGATAACACATAACGGTCATAAAGCTCCGCAGATACGGAGACCGTGGGAGTGTTTTCAAGATTATCATCAAGAACCGGGAGCGGGATGTCTCGCCTGTCTTTTTCAGTAACTGAGAGTAATAAGTCGATGGCTTTAATCCGTCGGTCGTGAGTTTTACCTTTAATAAACTCTGCAATATTATTTCCATTGCCGCGGGCTTCGGTAAGGATTTTCACTATTTTATCGGCAGGGAGACTTAGTTCATGAGCCAGCGACCCGGCCTTCTCCGCCGTAAAAAAGGAGGATGTATATGCATTACGGATACTATCTTCGCGCATTAATCTCATGGCATTCGCATCTTCCTCTTCCGGCGATACTTCAGGCAAGGATGCCGCGGCCCCCGGAGGAACGATGTCGGCCGTAAATTGGCCGGAAAAATTCTTATCCTTATCGAGCCTCAATATAATTTCGTTGCCGCCGGCTCTGCCAAAGGCGAATCCGAATTTATTGCCGTCGGTAGCCCATATTGCCATGTCTCCAAGTCCTGTGCGGGTTTCGGCTTTTCCATTGATGTCGGTTGTCTTTGACACGGCCGGATAAAATTCCGCGTAATTGTAGATGCAGAAATTCACTTTCGCCCCTTCCACAGGATTCCCCTCTGAATCCACCACCTTAGCCCGTATTATTTCGGTGGGGGCATAGTTTGATGTCACATTAATGGTGGTGATCAAAGGATTGGATGTAAGCACCTCTTCTGGCCCATCGTATTTTCCGAAAACATTTGTACTCATCATCAATCCTCTTGCCGCCGGGGCATTGAACCATGCCATGTCAAGGCGGGGAGCCGGTTCGCATGCTCCGATAAAGTGCCATTTTCCACCAGCCCATGCCTCGACCCAGGCATGATTGTCGTCGGTATGAGCCCAGCGTGGTGTATATATCTGCCGGGCCGGAATTCCTACGGCGCGCAGGGCGGCTACAGTGAAGGTCGATTCTTCCCCACATCGTCCTATTGCCTGCGAGACAGTGCTCAACGGCGGACTTGTCCGTCCATCCGAAGGGCGGTAGGTGACTTTTTCATGGCACCAATGATTCACCTCTAAAATAGCTTCTTCCATTGAAAGATTCTTTACCCGCCGGCTTAATTCTTCATAAAATGCCGGGCGTGACAGATCGAGGTTTTCATTGTTGACACGCACCGGGAGTACGAAATGCAGCCATTCCCTCTCGGGGACTTTATTTCCCCATGGCATCTCTTTTTTAGCCTTAATTGATGCCTCTACGTTTTTCAGGTAAAATTCCGGAGAGTGTGCGGTGCGGTCGCGCAAAGGGAGATTATCATAAAGAAAACGCATCGCAGCGGATTTATCCGGCGAGAGGGTATCGAGGCCGGGGGGATAATCCGAAGCATTTATTGCGGGGAAGGAAAAAAATAAGGTGGTAATGATGATTAAGAGAATCCGGTTCATGGCGATGGTTAATTCGTATTGTCTTTTTCAAGTGCTTTCTTCAATTCTTCAACAGTTTTTCGTGATGTGACGGGCATGACCCAAGGATTTGAGTCATCGGGGCCGAGAGGTATGTCGTTACGTCGGAATTTCATTTTTGACGATATGAAAGTTTTGGCCGATGCGTGAATTTCTGTTGCTCCTGTGAGTCTCATAATTCCCGCTATGTTGGCTACAGTTACACCTCCGCCGGGCATTATGATGATTCTTCCGGCACTCTTTTTACATAACCGGGCTATCAATTCCGCGCCCTCGAGGGCTGTGGAGCTAAGCCCTGATGTGAGGATACGGTCGAAACCCAGTCTTATTATTGTATCGAGAGCCTCAAAAGGATCACGGCAATAATCAAAAGCACGGTGAAATGTCAAGGAGGGATGATGTCGGCCTGTCGCCGATTTCTCCACAGCGTCGATGATGCGCCGGCAAGCATCCTCATCTACATCTCCTTCCGGAGTCAAGGCTCCGAACACTATTCCGGAGGCTCCTGCTCCCGTGGCCCAAGCAGCATCCTGCACACATACTCCCAATTCACGGTCGGAATAGAAGAAATCTCCGGCGCGGGGGCGTACAAGAATATTCACTGGCACCGGATTATCCATCAGGTTTACTTTCCAGAGTGTGCCTTCAGTAAGGCCCGGAGAAGGAGTCAGGCCGCCTGTTTCGAGCGATGAACAAAGTTCGATTCTGTCGGCACCACCGCGTACGGCGGCGTTGACACTTTCAATATCGGCACAGCATATTTCAAGTATGGCCATTCTCAGTCAATATAAGTTGTAGATAAAATCAAATCGGGGATTTCTGCCGGAGATAGACTATCGGGTAAATCTATAACCGTAGAATTACCGGAGTATGTCACCGGCAAAGAAGCACCGGTAGAATAAAGTGCGACATTTTTCACTATAGCCGGTACAATTATCCGTGAAGCCGGATTAAGAATGTGAAGATAGAGTTTTTTGCCGTTAAGAGTGGCCGTGCCCCATTCCTGTTCCGGGAAGGGTGAGCCATCGGTTCCATATATGGTATCGCCGTATTTCGCTAACCATTGTCCGATTCCTTTCAAACGGGTCACGGCCATTTCCGGTAGATTCCCGTCGGGTTGCGGACCGACATTAAGAAGCAGATTGGCTCCTTTACCCGCCGTACGTACCAATAATCTGATTAATTCATCGGTCGATTTATAATTAGTATCCACTACTTTGTACCCCCACATTCCGTTCATTGTCTGGCAAGTTTCGAGTGGGAGCTTGCTGATTCCGTCGGGAGCATAGCCGGCAGTATTTTCACCCGGCACATCTCTTTCAAATATCTGAATATCCTCACCCTCGAAAGGGATCTGATGATGATTGTTGCCTATAAGGCACCCCGGTTGCAGCTTATGAATCATGGCATATTGTGCGTCGAGCTGCCAGTCGAAAGGAACTTTATCTTCATCATGATCCCACCATCCATCGAACCAGATTGCACGGATCGGTCCGTAATCAGTAAGGAGTTCAGTTAGCTGCCGATTCATGAAATCATAGTATACGGCCCAATCAGACTTTAATGAATCACGCCCGGTGGTGTGCCCCGTGCGTCCTTGCGGATAGTCTTCACGCCCCCAGTCGAGATGCGAATAATATAAATGCAAAGGGAGTTCGCGGGAATGTAATGAATCAGATAATTCTTTAATAATGTCCCGCTTAAATGGAGTGGCATCGACTATGTTATAAGGACTTTGCTTCGTGGCCCACATAGAAAAGCCATCGTGATGGCGGGAAGTGAATGTAACATATCTTGCACCCGACTCTTTAATAATGTCAGCCCATTTCCCGGCATCAAAGGCAGCCGGATAGAAACCACCCGCCGCCTTGGAGTATTCTGAATGCAGGGGTCCGTAGTTTAGGTACCATTCGCCCTGTCCGAACATAGAATATATTCCCCAATGGATAAAAATGCCGAAGCGGTCGTTTGAAAACGAGCGTCGCGACTCGAGCGCTTCCGGCGAAGGAACATACTTATTCTGTGCAAAAACCGGGCTCGCAGTAAAGAGGAGGAAGAAAAGATATAAAATTGCTTTTTTCATGTCATCATCTCAATTGATTGAATAGGGGAGCGAGGCTGCTCCGAGAATTGCGGCATCGTCGGCAGGAAGATTAGATAACAGGATCCTGACACTATCCCTATATAGAAAAAGTGCATTTTTTTGGAAAGATTCTATCAAGGGTTTGGTAAGGAGATCGGCGTCTCGTGTGGGTCCTCCGAATAGGATTATTGCTTCCGGAGAAGAGAATGCCGCGAATTGGGCGCAGGCAAAACCAAGAATCTCACCGGTGCGTCGTAAGGCCTCGATAGCTATTTTGTCGCCTTTCCTGGCTGCTTCGCCGATGTCGCGGCTGCTCAACTCGGATGAGGGAATGTCTCGGAGGCTGGAATTATCATCCAAGCCATCCAAAAGCTCAATGGCTGTGGTGACAATGCCGGAAGCCGAACAATATGTCTGCAGGCACCCGTTCCTGCCGCATGCACACATCCTTTTGCTGTGAGGGTCGATGACAACATGACCCAATTCCCCGGCAAGCCCTCTGACCCCTGATAACAGGCGCCCGTCGCAAACGATTCCGGAGCCTACGCCTGTGCCGAGAGTGATGTAAATGAAATCGTGCATAGACTTCGCAACTCCATATGTCATTTCTCCGATGGCGGCGGCGTTAGCGTCATTGGCCATAGATACAGGCAAAAGAGCGCGCTCCTCCATCATCTTTCGTAGGGGAATCGGTGAAGGCCATGGCAGATTGGTTGCGCCTTCGATCACCCCGGTAAGGTGATTTACCGCCGGAGCGCCTATGCCTATCCCGATAATTTCGGGATGAACCTTATTATTGCGCAAGCGGTTGACTATGTCGGTCAGTCGGGTGGTATAGGCATTTACATCCGCCTCTCCGGTAGTCGGGATAGCGATGCGTTCCAAGATGTCACCTTCCTCCGAAACGAGTCCGATGGCCGTGTTGGTGCCTCCTATATCAATGCCAATGGAAAATTTCATTGCTGTGAGTTGTAACGGTGTCAGTTCTTTATATATGGCAAAATTAATGATTCCGGCCGATATTGACAATAATATGGAGCAAGAGGAGAGATGATTTTTTCTAACGCATTTGCAAATAGGGGAAATATCGCGGATTTTTATTAATTTTGCAGATAAAATCAAGAAGATATGAACGAGCTGGCAACAAAATACGACCCCAAGGAAGTAGAAGATAAATGGTATGCGTGGTGGATGGAGCATGGATTATTCCATTCTGTGCCCGATAACCGCGAACCCTATACGATAGTAATCCCGCCCCCTAATGTGACAGGCGTTCTTCATATGGGGCATATGCTCAACAACACCATCCAGGATATCCTTATCCGGCGTGCTCGCATGATGGGGAAAAATGCGTGCTGGGTTCCGGGCACAGACCATGCGGCCATATCCACGGAAGCAAAAGTAGTGGCCAAACTCGCAGAAGAGAATATCAAGAAAACCGACCTTAGCCGTGAGCAGTTCCTTGCCCATGCCTGGGACTGGACTGATAAATACGGCGGAATCATCCTCAAGCAACTTCGCAAGCTCGGAGCCTCGTGTGATTGGGAACGCACCGCGTTTACAATGGATGAGACGCGGAGTCGCTCCGTGATCCGAGTATTCAACGATCTGTACGACAAGGGCCTTATCTATCGTGGCGTAAGGATGGTGAACTGGGATCCGAAAGCCCTTACTGCCTTATCCGATGAGGAGGTGATCTATAAGGAAGAGCAAAGTCATCTCTATTATCTCCGCTATCGTGTGGACGGGGATCCGGATAAATATATAATTGTGGCTACCACGCGCCCCGAAACAATTCTCGGTGATACGGCAGTCTGCGTCAATCCGAATGATGAACGCTATGGCTGGCTGAAAGGCAAGAAGGTAATCGTGCCGCTGGTAGGACGGTCGGTGCCCATAATCATGGATGAATATGTCGAGATGGAATTCGGCACGGGATGCCTCAAGGTCACTCCGGCTCATGATGTGAATGATTATATGCTCGGAGAGAAATATAACCTTCCGTCTATAGACATCTTCAACAACGACGGCACAATTTCGGAGGCCGGTGGAATGTATGTCGGGATGGATCGCTTCGATGTCCGCAGTAAGATAATGGACGATCTTAAGACGGCCGGACTCGTGGAGAAAGTGGAAGATTATGTAAACAAAGTCGGTCATTCCGAGCGTACAGATGCCGTAATCGAGCCTAAACTATCGATGCAATGGTTCGTAAAGATGGAGAGCCTGGCTGCTCCGGCACTGCAGGCAGTAGAGGACGACGACATTCGTTATGTGCCTGCGAAATTCAAAAATATCTATCGTCATTGGATGACCAATATTAAAGACTGGTGTATCTCACGCCAGCTTTGGTGGGGTCACCGGATTCCGGCATGGTACCTCCCCGAAGGAGGCTTCGTAGTCGCTGAAAACGAGGAAGAAGCCTTACTCAAAGCGATTGAAAAAACAGGCAACGGCAATCTTACTCTCGCAGATCTTCGTCAGGATCCCGACTGCCTCGATACATGGTTCTCCTCATGGCTATGGCCAATAACTTTGTTTAATGGAATACTTGAGCCCGATAACGAGGAATTCAGATATTATTATCCATCGTCCGATCTGGTTACAGCCCCGGATATAATATTCTTCTGGGTGGCCCGCATGATAATGGCGGGGTATGAATTTACGGGCAAGAAACCATTCGAGAATGTATATTTCACCGGAATAGTCCGCGATGAAAAAGGGCGGAAGATGTCGAAATCGCTCGGTAATTCTCCCGATCCGCTTGAACTTATCGACAATTATGGGGCCGATGGAGTGCGTATGGGTCTGATGCTCGCGGCTCCGGCCGGCCATGACATACTTTATGATAACAGTCTGTGTGAACAAGGACGCAATTTCTGCAACAAGATCTGGAATGCGTTCCGCTTAATTAAAGGCTGGGCCGTCGCAGATGAAGTGAATCAGCCGAAAAGCGCACGCAAAGGAATAGAATGGTTTTATTCGCGAATGGAGGCTACAGCTGCCGAGGTCGACGATCTGATGGGTAAGTTCCGAATATCTGAAGCCCTCATGGCGGTGTATAAACTCTTCTGGGATGAGTTTTCGTCATGGTATCTTGAGATTGTAAAGCCGGCGTATGGCACTCCGATGGATTCCGCAACCTATCAGGCTACTCTCGGCTTTATGGACGCTCTTCTGCGAATGCTGCATCCTTTCATGCCCTTTATCACGGAGGAGTTGTGGCAGCATCTGGCAGAACGAGAACCGGGAGAAAGCATAATGTACGCCGCTATGCCTGTCGGTAAGGCTTACGATGTCAATATCCTCACTGATTTCGAGTTGGTGAAGGAGACTGTGGCCGGAATACGCACCGTGCGCAAGCAAAAACAATTGCCGCAAAAAGAGGAGCTCGTGCTGAATGTGAAAGGTGCAAGAAATGTCACACTTGATCCAATAGTGATGAAGATGGGTAATATCTCCGGCATCATCGACGTGACGGAGAAGGATCCTACAGCCTCGGCATTCATGGTGGGAGCCACAGAATATAGCATCCCGCTCGAAGGAAAAGTAAATGTAGAGGAAGAGATTGCCAAACTCAACAAAGATCTGGAATATTACACCAAATTCCTCGCAGGGGTGGAGAAGAAACTTTCCAACGAACGATTTGTGGCCAATGCGCCGGAAGCGGTAGTGGCACTCGAACGCAAGAAGAAAGCTGACGCAGAGGAGAAATTAGCGGCCATCCGTACATCACTCGCGGCCCTGTCATAAAGCACGGTCAGATATAAACCATCGTCTGATGGAATGTTTTAAAGGTTGCCTGTACATCGGCGCAGACAACCTTTAAATCATCGTTTGATACATTGAATAATCATCGTTTGATACATTGAAAAATCATTGTTTGATACATTGAAAAATCATCGTTTGATACATTGAAAAATCATCATTTGATACATTGAAAAATCATTATTTGATACATAGATGATATAAATAACTGATTATAAATGGGTAGAGATATTTGGATGATTAAGAATTAATTATTAAATTTGCAAACAAAAAAGCGATGGAATATAGATCTCGGATAGCGGATGAATTACTGACCGAAAAATTAGAAGGCATGGGTGCTGTTCTGATTGAGGGGATGAAATGGTGTGGTAAACGACCACCGCCGAGCAACAGGCCGGAAGCGTGATTTACCTTGATGAACCGGGAAAGAAACATCAGTATATAGAGATAGCTTCGTTGGCACCTCAGATACTTTTAGAAGGTAAATATCCTCGGCTTCTTGATGAATGGCAAATCGTGCCTGAATTATGGGATGCAGTGAGATTTGCTGTGGATCACGGCAACCAAGATGGAATGTTTATTTTGACCGGATCCGCCGTGCCATTGTCGGAAATTGAAAGGTTAAAAATCAGCCATACCGGCACAGGAAGAATTGCTCGACTTAAAATGCGGACAATGTCCTTATTTGAGTCGGGGGAATCAACCGGCGAAGTGTCTTTGAAAGAAGTGTTTGCCGGAAACTCCGACATCCGGGGTAAGGGAGAGACAGATTTGGATAAAATTGCATTTTATATTTGCCGGGGTGGCTGGCCCAAAAGTATATCCCAACGTCCGAAAATAGCTCTTGATAGAGCATTTGATTATTATGATGCGGTTGTAAGCAATGATGTGTCACGAACCGATAGAAGTCTTGATAATTCAGAGCGCATTAAACTAATAATGAAATCGTATGCACGTCATCAGGGCACACAGGCCACTATTAAATCCATCCGGGATGATATTAAGCTCAACGACATCATGGTGCTGGATGAACGGACTGTAAGCGCATATTTGGAGAGTCTCCGTAAAATTTTTGTAATTGAAGATATGCCTTCATGGAATCCGAATCTCCGGTCAAAGATAGCCATACGTACCTCTGACACCCGGTATTTTTCAGATCCATCGATAGCGACAGCCGCTTTAGGACTCGGTCCTGCTGATTTAAAGAATGATCTTGAGACATTCGGATTTTTATTTGAGACATTGGCCGTAAGGGATTTGCGGGTGTATGCCGAAGCTCTTGGCGGAATGGTGTATCATTATCGGGATAGCAGTGGATTGGAATGTGATGCGGTGGTGCATCTGAGGAATGGTTCCTATGGGCTTATCGAAATTAAGCTCGGAGGAGATATGGCAATTGACAGCGGGGCAAAAACCCTCGATGCTTTATGTAAAAAAATAGATACAAACCGAATGAAATCACCGAGTTTCAAGATGATATTGACGGCGGTCGGGCCCTTTGCTTACCGACGTCCTGACGGCACGTATGTAGTGCCTATTTCTACTCTCCGGAATTAAGCCGACATCGCTGGATACATGATGGATAAGGGGGATTTTTTTGGATTATATTCAATATTTTTGTAAATTTGCACCATAATTCCTAATTTAATGACACCATAATAAGAAGACATTTCTTGTCTTCTTCAAATAATCAGAACTAAAACACCAAACATGAAATTTAAAAGTTTACTTCTTGTGCTGGGCCTCATGATGTGTGCGCCCGTTGTTAAGGTGCAGGCACAAAATGAAGAAAGCATGACTACTGAAGAGATGCGCAATGAGATCAATGCTCTTAAACAGCAGAACGCCGATCGCGAGCTTCAGGAAAAGAACAAATCAATCTGGAAGCGTACCAAGTCTTTCAATATCGGTTTGGCATTCAACAACTGGAAACCAACAGGATGCGAGGCATTCACACCGAATTACGGATTCATGATGGGGTTGACCAACACCTACTATGTGCATCCGAATCCAATAGCCGGATTTATCAAATTCGGTATTGATGCAACATGGTTCGACCTTACATATTCCAACTACAAGGCTGCGCCCGGATGGTTGAATCTTATGGAAAACAATACGCGATCTGGTGCCTGGGATTATGATGAAGATGGCGATGAAATAGAGCTGGATCATCCCAACCTTGGCAGCCATCAGATCGATATGGCTCTCGGAGTCGGCGTATCTGCTACTTTCGCGCCATTCTATCAGTTCGACAATCAGCTCAATCAGTTGAAAGGTAAAGTTTACTGCCGGTTCCTTCCCTCAATGTCGATGATGCTCATATCCGAGCCCGATGACACCCGCGTAAACTATGCCTTTGTTCCCTATATCACTTTTGGCGCGCAGTTCTCGTGGAAAGTCCTCTCCTTGTTCGTAGAAGGACGCTGGGGAAGTGCCAACTACAAGATCGGAGGCATCAAGAATGATGTGGAATATGATGAAGATAGTGACGATTTGCCATCGGTTGGCGATATGGTGAATTTCGACAAGATTTCCTGTAAGAATTACGGCGTACGCTTCGGTATAGGCTTGACCTTCTGATAATATCCTAAATTTAAGAATGATGAAAAAATTATTTGGAATATTTGGTGCCATTGTCACCTTCGTATTTATGTCGATGGCGATAGTGAGCTGCGGTTCCGATGAGCCGGACGATGATGATGACGATGATGATCAGGAGATTGTCACAGGCGGCGATTTATGGTCGGGAACGCTGGAGGATGCCAAATATCAAAGCGATGCCGCATTGTATGAAGTGTTGGATAATTCCGATATCGCAAGCATCGAGCTTACTGCAAGCGGCAATTACATAGTGATGCTTAACTCCGATGCGTACGAAAAGCCTGCAGCCGCTTCCCGTAAACACAAGAATCCGTTTGCCCGCAAGTCGGTTACACGTGGTGAAGATGATTCAACCCCCGGCATCTTCGGAGAGTTCGAGAAGCTATAAGATAATAAATTCAATCTCAAGGGATACGGAGTATTGGAAATCGAAAGCTCTCGCAAACTTAACCTCAGATTGGAAGATGGCCAGAACCTGTCGTTGAACGTATCAAAGCAGGAGAATATTTCTTCCAATCGGCTCAACGACCGTTTTTGCCGCACATGGTATGTGAAGAAGGGAGTTTATGAATTATATCGCGATAATAAGCTCGTAGATCGCGCTGTGATCACCAGTCAGAAGGATCTTGAAGCTGAGTTCGTGGAATATGTTATCGTTACCAAAGCAGGGACATTCGTCCAGGTAGATTGGGACAAAACAATTGATGATGCCGGAATCTGGAAATGGAGAGATGAGAAAGAACAGATCTTCGCTTACAAATTCAATGGCGAATATGAATGGGGCTGGGAGCAGGTTACATTCAATAATAACTACGCCGATTTCATCTATTGGGAAGAGGATGAGGATGAAGATGAAGGCGTAACATATACGCTGAAGGAGACAATCACTTGTATAGCTAAATAAGGAAGCCTGCAATTACTATTCCTTAAAACATCAGAAGCCGAATCGGAATCAATCCGGTTCGGCTTTGTTGTTAATGCAAGGGATGAATGATGATAATTCCGCGATGGTGATAGATGCTCAACAAATAGGGAAGGTAAGATGTTATAAAAGTAAATGGCACTTCAAAGTCATCGATAAAGACACGAATATAAAAATTAGATATGGCAATAGTAAAATTACAGGGTAATCCCTTCACAACAGTAGGAAATCTTCCTGAGGCCGGCGTAAAAGCTCCGGCTTTCACATTGGCTGCGGCCGATCTTTCTGATATAGTCAATGAAGATCTTAAAGGCAAGCGAGTGGTATTGAATATTTTTCCAAGTATAGATACTGCAGTGTGCGCCGCTTCGGTTCGTAGGTTCAACAAAGAAGTCAACAATATGCCGAATACGGTGGTGCTTTGCGTATCTATGGATCTTCCGTTCGCCGGTGCGCGGTTCTGCGCGGCCGAAGGGTTGGAAAATGTCAAGACTGCATCAGGTTTCCGTTCAGATTTCGGAAAGAAATATGGCATAGAAATAGCAGATGGACCAATGCGCGGCCTCTATGGACGAGCACTCGTGATCCTCGATGAGGAAGGCAAAGTAATGGGAACATCGCTATGCGAAGAAATAACCGAAGAACCGGATTATGAATTTGCCAAAAGACTCTTGAAATAATCCTTGATTGCAATAGAGATTTAATAAAATCGCGCCGACGTGAAAGAACGGCGCGATTTTATTAAATGCCCTAACCGGTTGATTTATAGTAGCAGGAGTAGTTGGCTCGGGCGTTCAAAGATTTTTTCAAAGAGCAAGCATCTCGGTCTGGGCATGGAGGTCTTCAAGGTATCGCGTCCGGTCTTCTTCAATCATGCGGTCGAATTGCGCGGCATAATCTGCTATTACTTCCGGATGGCGACGCCATCGGGCTGAAAAGCGGCGTTCAATCCAGATCTGCTCAAAATCTTTGTAATTATTAAAGGATTCGGTAAAAATCTGTTCCATTGTTGCCAGGGAGGGAGCATTCATTGCCGATTTTAACTTATCGCGTCGCATTGGTAATCCTGCGATGTCTACCCATTCCGCTGCGTCGCCCGTCATTCTGCGGTCGCTGAAGCCTTTTGGCTTTTTAAGGCTTAGGTACTTATAGATAGCCAGTTCGTAAAGGTAACGGGCGCGTTCAAGGGAGGCTCGAGTAAACTTCATGCCCCTATAACGGATATACCGGTCGTCGTCGGCCGGCTTGGCGAGCAATGAGTCGATCACCTCGGATGCAGATAGCATCTTATCTACGGTAAGCGGATTTAGCACTTCAAAGATTATGCGGTCGTGGAGAGGGAGGCGCCGCTTAATCCGACGGTCACGAGTAGGCCATTTTTTCTCATCCCGCATCAACCCGCAGCTCCTCAACATCACGCCTGGCACGACAACGGTGGCGCCCCGGTCGTCGCCGAACAAATATGAGAATGGGAATTGTGATGAATCGGGATGAGTCTTATGTTGGCCCATCAGTAGAGAGAATGCTCCAATCTTAGCTCCAAGCATAAGGTAGGAATCGGAGGATGTCTTAACTCCCCGTTCCAGCACGCCCCAGTGGACTGGGCCCAACTTATACATATGATTGCTCTGGTTGGTGCCGCTCCCTACGTTCATAAACGAGGTCTGGCAGCCGATAAGCAGCGAAGATTTATGCATCGACACTGTATATGGCCCTGCGAAGAGGGCGCAGGCCTCGCCGTTTTCAAGCTGGCAATTAGCGAAAAAGAGCGAATCATGGGCCGTGAATCCTTTTTCAAGGGTGGCCCCTTGACCGATAAAGCAATTGCGTATTATTGCTCCCGAATCAGCCACGCCGTCCTCGATTATGAAATTATCGGCATCCACACCGGGTCCGACATAAGTCATGCATCTGCCCTGCGTGGCATTGTTTATAAGCATACCGTTGCTGAGTCGGCGTGCACCGTGAATGCTTATTTCGCGATCGACCGATACGTTCAGAATATGGCCGCAATTTTCAATGTCGGCACCCTCTCCGATTCTTGCCGGGGCGATATAGTTCATCAGCCATTCATCCAGCATCGGTTTAAGATGTTGTTGCATCCATTTTGGCTCGCGCGCCATGAGGAGGGCTGTCTGAGCTGAAAGTCCGGGGTATATAATTACGGGCCTGGAGCCGGTCTCATCGAGTACGCATACTTCCGTGCCTACTCCGCAGCTGCTCTCAGGCTCAAATTCCACCTGAAACGTATCGATAATCCTTGCCCCCTTGCAAACGCGGCAGTTGCGCACACATCCTCCGATGTTACGCACCGTCACATTATCTTCGAGGCAGACATTGTCAAGAGTGGCGTTTTGAATTGCATCGCCTTTATCGGCATCGAGGGCTCCGATTGTCACCTCTCCACAAAAATTCACATTCCGGATGCAGCATAGTGCCGTGGCATCGGATATGGCGACTGCCTCCCAGTCGGTGGCTGTGCATCCCTGTTCTTCCAGTTGTCGTCGCTCCCACCATTTCAATGGGCGCCGGTCGACTATATCTTTATCGAATTTCGCGCTCATTCCTCGTCGTCATCATATTTCTGAAAGAGAAAATCATTATAGGGGAATCTTTCAGTGTGAATCTCCTTTGCTTTCTGATAGAGCAGCTGCTTGAGCGCTTCTATGTTGATTTTTTCGCGTGCGGAGATAAATACGCAATTGTTTCCCATTTTTGACATCCATGTCTTCTCAAATTCTTCGAGCGGGATGTTTTCGCGTGTGGCCGGAGTGAGGTCGTCTTCCTCTTTAGGAGTATATGTGAAGGCATCAATCTTATTGAACACCATTATCATGGGCTTCTGATTAGGCCCGCATACCTCGGCCAAGGTCTTATTCACCACTTCTATCTGCTCCTCAAAATTCGGATGGCTCACATCCACCACATGGACAAGGAGGTCAGCCTCCCTTACTTCATCGAGCGTTGATTTGAATGATTCCACCAATTGCGGGGGGAGCTTCCGGATGAACCCGACAGTATCCGTAAGCAGGAAGGGAAGATTATCCACCACTACTTTACGCACCGTCGTATCGAGCGTTGCAAAGAGCTTGTTTTCTGCGAATATATCGCTTTTGCTCAATAGATTCATTAGCGTTGATTTGCCGACATTTGTGTATCCCACGAGGGCTACACGAGTCATTTTGCCACGATTCTTACGCTGCACCACCTTCTGCTTGTCGATGCTTTGCAATTCCTCGCGCAGGCGGGAAATGCGGTCGAGGATGATGCGGCGGTCGGTCTCAATCTGGGTTTCTCCGGGACCGCGCATACCGATACCCCCCCTCTGTCTTTCAAGATGCGTCCACATTCTTGTGAGCCGGGGGAGGAGATACTGGTATTGGGCCAATTCTACCTGTGTGCGGGCAGTGGCGGTCTGGGCACGCTTGGCAAAAATATCGAGAATCAGGCTCGTGCGGTCGAGAATCTTCACTTTTAATTCCTTTTCGATGTTGGCCACCTGCTTGGGGCTCAGCTCATCGTCAAAGATTACGAGGCCGATCTCATTATCCTCCACATATTGGCGTAATTCCTCGAGCTTGCCGGTGCCGACATATGTCCGGGGATTCGGATAGTCGAGCTTCTGCGTGAAGCGGGCTATAGGCACAGCTCCCGCCGTTTCGGCAAGAAAACTAAGCTCATCGAGATACTCGGCAGTCTTCGCCTCGTTCTGAAGGCGAGTAGTAAGGCTCACGAGCACAGCTCGCTCGTTGGATTCATCGGTAATTATGTTATCTTCTATCATATGATTCGGTGATTAGGGTCATATAGACTTTATCTATATAACGTCGCCGCGGAGGGGATTGTGCGGAATAGAGAAGTCGAGTCGCCGACACTCAGCAATCCCGATTAAATGGCGACAATGGAAGCGGCAACGCTCCCATTGTCAATTCTTCTTCAACGGTCAATCACTTCTTAACCTTGTTGTATCGGGCATTGAGCCCTTCGATCACTTCATCTGTGATGTCAAGAGCCGGATTGATGTAAAGAGTGGCGTTCTTGAATAAAATGGCGTCGTATCCGCGAGTTTTATTATAATCCTCGATAAAGGCATGGATTGAATCGTTCACGGTCTTCTGTGCCTGGAAAGCCGACTGCTCGAAGTTGCCCTGCAGCGAGGCTGCTGCCTTCTGAGCCTCGTTCTGCATATTGGCGAGCGTGCGCTGATCCTGATCATAGCTTTCCTTGGTGAGATAGCCGTTATTGTTCATCTTATTCTGCATGGTCGTGGCAAGCCCCTGGATTTTTGTCTCATGCTTACGGAGCTGGCTTTCCATTGACGATTGCATGCGCATCATCTCCTCGTTGTAATCTTTAGCAAGGTTATACTTGCTTAATACGGAATCGATATCCACATACCGATAGTTGGGTAAGGTACTCTTCTGCTCTACGGCAGGCTTTGTTGCGGCAGGCTTCTCTTTCTCTTTATTATCTGCGCAGCCTGTCAGAAAAGATGCTCCCAGAAGCAGCGTCACGGCTGCAAGAAGGGAAAAATGGAGTTTTTTCATTATTAATGATACTTAATTTTTGCGTTTTCCGGATGCCGGGGCCGAATGGCCGCAGTGATGGCGCGACGCCCCCCGGGCACCATGAAACCTTATCGAGAGCAAAAGTAACGATAATCCCAATATGATAATAATTAAAAACGTTAATTTCACTTTTTTTAAGATTTCATAATCATTTCAATCACCACCTTGCTCCCCGCCTCGGAGAGCCACAAGGCATAAAACTCCACAAAATTAACAAAAAAATTATTGAAAAACACCTATTATTAAGGAATATTTTGTTAACTTTGGAGTCAGAGAAGCGGATCGAGAGGGAATACAAATCCTCTTATGCCGATATAATCCACTGATAGACAATAACTAATACCAGATAATATGGAAGTAAAAGACCTGAAGCCCGAATTGCTATGGAAATGCTTCGATGAGGTGACTAAAGTGCCCCGTCCATCCTGTCACGAAGAAAAAATCAGAGAGTTCCTACTGAAATTCGCCGCCGATCATGGAATCGAGGCAAAAACCGACAAGGTAGGCAATGTGGTGATGAGCAAACCGGCCACCCCGGGCCATGAGAATGCCCCCGGCCTCATCCTGCAGGCTCATATGGATATGGTATGCGAGAAGAATGGCGATATAGAGCATGACTTCACCAAGGATCCGATTCAGACTTACATCGACGGCGATTGGGTAAAGGCCCGCGGCACAACCCTTGGCGCCGACAACGGTATCGGACTCGCCGCCGGCATGGCCGTTATGATCGACCCCGATCTCGTTCATGGCCCGCTTGAATGCCTGTTTACCGTGAATGAAGAAATAGGACTCGAAGGCGCCCAGAATATTAGCAAGGATATGATCAAGGGGGAGATGCTTCTCAATCTTGATTCGGAAGACGATGGCGAGATATTCGTGGGTTGCGCCGGAGGAATCGACACCACAGCCGATTTCACATACAGCCGTTCATTTACTCCGGAGAATTTTGAATATATGAAGGTGTCGGTGACCGGCCTGTTGGGAGGTCATTCAGGCTCCGACATTAACCAGGGCCGTGCGAATGCCAATAAACTCGTGGCCCGTTTCATCTGGGATTGCTCACAGAGATGGGACATCACCGTATGCTCCATCGAAGGTGGTAATCTCCGCAATGCGATCCCCCGCGAGGCATATGCAGTGTTTGGCATCCATTCCAGTCACAAGGAGGAGCTGAACCGTCAACTCAAGAAATATTATCAGGAAATCCTTAACGAATACAAGGGAGTGGAGCCCTCTATGAGATTCGTGATAGAGCCGGCGGAGCGTCCGGAGTACTGCATCGATTCAGAAACCTCCATCGCCCTTGTGCGAGCCATCTATTCCGCTCCTCACGGCGTGATTTCCATGAGCCGTGACCTCGAAGGGCTTGTTGAGACATCCACCAATCTCGCTTCAGTGAAGATCGTCGATGAAAAGACAATCCGCATCACCACCTCTCAACGCAGTTCGGTGGAAAGCCGCAAGAATGACATTGCCGGGCAGGTGGAGGCTCATTTCCAGCTTGCCGGGGCGAAGGTTTACCATAGTGACGGCTATCCCGGCTGGGCTCCCAATATGGATTCCAGAATCATGCACATCACAGCCGAGGCATATAAAGAGCTCTTCGGCGTCGATCCTGCTATAAAGGCAATCCATGCAGGTCTTGAATGTGGATTATTCCTCGCTAAATTCCCGCGTCTCGACATGGTGAGCTTCGGCCCGACAATGACCGGCGTGCATTCACCCGACGAGCAATTGCTTATTCCGACCGTCGACAAATTCTGGCGCCATCTTTGCCGTGTGATCGAAAAAGTGGCTGAATTATGAGATGGCTTGCCGCATTGACGGCAGCGACATTCCTCTTTTCCGTCCCCGTATGCGCCGGATGTCAGACTCCGGCCGGCGGGGAGGAGAAGGCGGACACCATCAACATGGTTGACGGCGTGCTTCACGAAGTGAACATGGATACCCTTTCACAGAAGAACGACAGCAACCGCTATGTGACCCTTACGGAAGAAGATTTTCTGGAAGTGGCGGAGGAGCTGGGTGTCGAAGTCGCGGCGATCAAAGCAGTGGTGCTCATTGAGGCCGGGGCGAAGATGGAAGGATTCTGGGCTCCCGGAATCCCGGTTATAAACTTCGACCAAAGCATGTACAGCCGTTACCGCAGTAAAGCCATCGATAAGAAAGGGGCAAAAGGGGAGAGTGTGCCCAAGGGCCTCAAAGGTTATGCCCTTAAGGAATGGACGCAATTGATAAATGCACGTAAAGTGAATGCGCAAGGCGCCAATATGGGAACATTCTGGGGTATGTTCCAGATCGGAGGATTTAATTATAAGTTGTGCGGCTGTGAATCGGTGGATGAAATGGTGAGGCTGATGTGCTATTCGGAGCGTGAGCAGCTCGAGCTATTCGCCGCCTTTATTACCAATGCCGGGATGCTTCCGGCGCTGAAGGCCAAGAACTGGGCCCAGTTCGCAAGGAAATATAATGGCGCGAGCTATGCGAAGCGTGGCTATCATACGCGCATGGCAAACGCTTATGCCAAATTCAAAACCGGAGCCAAGTGACTCGGCCGCCCGATAAACCGAATGGTGAAATAACAATAATGCGATCCGCATAAAAATAATTGAAAGTGAAAATTACAGATCTACAACCCCGCATCGTGTGGGAGATATTCGACGAGATAACAAAAGTGCCGCGTCCTACACATCATCTGGAAAAGATGGAGAAATTTCTTGTTGACTGGGCAAAGCGACATAACATAGAAGTTCATACTGATGCCGTGGGCAATGTTATGATGCGCGTGCCGGCCACACCGGGGCATGAAAACGCACCGGTAATCGTGCTTCAGGGACACCAGGATATGGTGGCGGAAAAGGGTGCCGGCAGCAACCATGATTTTATGAACGATCCAATCACGACGATTGTGGAGGATGGATGGGTTCATGCCGACAATACCACCCTTGGCGCAGACAACGGTATGGGGTGCGCGTCCGCCATGGCTTGCCTGATCGACCCCGACCTTGAGCACGGGCCGCTTGAGGCTCTGCTCACGGTTGATGAGGAGCAGGGACTCATCGGAGCCAACGGACTTCAACCCGGCTTTATCACCGGCGATGTCCTTCTGAACCTCGACTCTGAGGAGATGGGGCAGCTCGTGATCGGGTGTGCCGGGGGGAAAGTGACCATCTGCAAAGTGCCTTATCGGAGGGAGGCCACGCCGACGGATTGCGAATGTATCAAGGTAAGGATAAGCGGACTGAAAGGTGGACATTCCGGCATGGAGATAGGCCTGGGTCGCGCCAACGCCAATCAGCAGCTGGCCCGCTTCCTTTGGGAAGCCGACCGTCGTTGGGGAATAGAATTGGTGGAGATCGACGGAGGCGGACTGGCCAATGCCATCCCGCGGGACGCCCATGCCATCGTGGCTATCGCCCGGGATAATGTAGCCGACTTCATGGCCTATGCCGCAGAATTCTCAGAACTTCTTCATTCGGAATTTGGCGCAACGGAGACAAAAGACTTCATCTTCGACGCCGAGCGCACGGAGCGTCGCCCGGAGATGATAGAGAGCATTACGGCCCATCGCCTCATAGCCGCCATCTTCGCCTGCCCTAACGGTGTTCAAGGGATGTCGGCCGCCATCGAGGGGCTTATCGAGACTTCCGACAATCTGGCCTCTGTCAAGATGAAAGAAGAGTACATAGAGGTCACTATCCATCAGCGTTCATCCGTCGATTCTCGCCGCGATGAGATAGCCGACCGCGTAAGTGCGTTGTTCGGTATGATAGGAGCCAGCGTGGAGTTTGATGACGCTTATGTAGGCTGGGCGCCGAACCCGGATTCAAAGGTGCTTCATGTGGCAGTGGAAAGTTACGAGAAATTGTTCGGCTCCAAGCCCCGCGTGGAGGCTCTCCATGCAGGGTTGGAATGCGGACTATTCCTTGAGAAAATGCCGAAACTCGATATGGTCAGCTTCGGCCCGACATTGAAGGATATCCACTCTCCGAGTGAGAAGGCCAATATTAAATCGGTTGAGGAATTCTACACCCTGCTGAAGGAGATCATCACCACCTTAGCAGAATAACACGAATAAACGAATTAATAATTCAGGGACTTCATGACCCTCCGGGCGAATGGAGTCCCTGTTATAAATAATAGGAAAATGAGAATGAACGGACGCCGCTTGAGCGGCAACGTCTCCGACCAGCGGGGTATGAGCGGAGGAAAAATAGCCGGAATAGGAGGAGGAATCGGAGGTCTGATCATTGCCGCGTTGCTGGTATGGTTCCAGGGAGGGAATCCCTTGTCGGTGCTTACCGATTCCGGAGCATTGCATGAGATTGTATCTCCGCAAGGCGCGTATCAGCCTACCCAGCATGAAGAGGCACTCGCAGAATTTGCGAGCCAGATATTAGCAGGCACGGAGGATGTCTGGACAGAAGAATTCAAAAAGCACGGTATGACCTATCGTGCGCCCAAGATGGTGATTTACACAGGCTCCGTACAGTCGGGCTGCGGCCACGCCACTTCGCAGGTGGGCCCGTTTTATTGCTCGGCCGATGAGACTGTCTATATCGACCTATCATTTTTCGATGCTATGGAGAATGAAATGAAGGCCGGGGGCGATTTCGCCTATGCCTATGTGGTGGCGCATGAGGTGGGACATCATGTGCAGCATCTGCTCGGAATTCTGGAGGAATCACACAACGCCCAGGCCAAGGCATCTCAATCCGAGGCCAATAGAATCAGCGTCCGCACGGAGCTGCAAGCGGATTATTTCGCCGGAGTATGGGCATATCACGACAATGCGATGTTCAATTCTCTTGAACCCGGCGATATAGAGGAGGGGCTGAATGCGGCATCGAAAATCGGAGATGATTATCTCCAGATGCAGGCTCGGGGCTATACTGTGCCCGATTCTTTTAATCACGGCACTTCTGCTCAGCGCGTAAGATGGTTGAAGAAGGGTGCTGAGACAGGGTCGATGGAAGATGGGGATACGTTTTCAATACCCTACTCGCAACTTTAACTGCAGAGGATGCATTGTGCTTATTTAACAATGTTAACAATAATTGACAAATTTGGGGGGGGTAATTCATAAATTATGTTTAAATTTGCAGAATCCAAGTGGTTGAGGGATTTCAGCTGCTTGGGTTTAGTATAACTTACAATTATATATAACCGCGCTTGCTACCGAACAAAAAGGGCTCGAGTGCGGTTAATTTTATATAAAGGCGACGGCGGCTTTGCGTCGGACGCATAATTCAAAGTATATTTCGATATGATAGATTTTCTCTCCATAGGAGTTTTCATAGACGGCGGCTATTATGCAAAGGTGAACCGTGCGCTGAAGGCCCGCGACCGGTCGATAATCCGAGTGAGCGCTCTCTTTGAATTTATCTGCTCGGAGATTTCGATGCAGGAAAATATCAATATGGCTGATTGTCAGATCACGGAGGCTCATTACTTCCGGGGTCGGTTCCGGGTTAAGGAAGCCTACGATAAGCATCTTCTATATAATGAAAGGAAATTCGAGGATTCGTTGATTGAGAATGATGTGGTGTTCCATTACAAACATCTTCGGGAGATTGAGCGCGACGGCCAGACGGAAGTGGTGGAGAAGGGGGTCGACGTATGGTTTGCTCTTGAGGCTTACGAACTGGCCACATTCCGCCATTTTGATTATGTAGTGCTCATCACGGGGGATGCCGATCACGAGATGCTCGTAAGGAAACTGAAGGCCCTGAAGATAAAGACGGTGCTCCTTACATGGAATCTTACCGATGTCGACACCACCTCCTCCTTACTTCGCGATGAGGCTGGCCAACACTGGGAGCTGTCACAGCTCATAGACTGCAATCCGGAGCTAAAGAAAATGATTCTTTACAAATTGCGTGAGCCGGCTGTGAATTATTTAGGCGATCAATTCTGATGTGATAAAAATTACTCTAAACTATTAAATAAATCCAAAGGTTATGAAATTCAAGAAAATGAAGGTGGCCGCAGTCGCATTCCTCGCCTTCATAGGAATGGCAGCGTGCGGTCAGAAGATTCCGACAGCCGACGAAGTGGCTAAAAAAATCGACAACAAGGAGGTTCTCACCCAGGAAGATTACACCGCGATACTCGATTACTGCGCCGATTATTCCAAGAAAGCCCAGGTCTACTTCGACCAGATCAACAATCAGCCTAATGATTCGACGGCTGAATATATCCGAGCCACAGATGAAATGGCCTCTTTATATGCCGATTATCAGTATCTCGATATGTTCCGCACCGTGATTTATAATATTCCGATGTCGTCGCTCGATGAGAAGAATAAGGCAAAGGTAGATGAATTTGCCAAATATCAGGCCTTCCCGCTACCTGATGGCGCCGGAGCAGCAATGGTAAATCCGGATGTTGTGGGTGACATCGTCGATATGCCGGCCAGCGATACCGGCAATGTGATCGCCACGGGCGATGGAGAAGCCGTAGATGTGAACCTGAAGTGATACAAGAGGGTACCCTCTGAAACATAACGCAATAGAGCAAGGCCAGGCAGTCGATGCCCGGCCTTTTTTTGGTAGTTCGGTTTATTTTTCATAATTTTGCAATACATTTCGCGTTATTATTGGAAAAGAAATAATAATTGGAATAAACGCAAAACAACAGGAGAAATAATCGGACAACCGCTGACATGGTTTCTGGCTCTCGGAGAGGGAAAAGATTCGACACTCTCCGGCAAGAGAGGTAGACTCCCTTGTCGGTGGTGGCTTAATCACCATAAAGTATTATTATATGTGTGGAATTGTAGGATACATAGGTGACGGCAACGTATATGAAATTCTTATAAAGGGGCTTCATCGGTTGGAATATCGGGGATATGACAGTGCCGGCGTGGCGCTTGTGAATCCCAACGGAGGCATCAATGTATATAAGACTATGGGGAAAGTGAGCAATCTTGAATCCTTTTGCTCGCAGAAGAACGTCGAAGCCCGGGCCGGCATAGCGCATACACGCTGGGCCACACACGGCGAACCCTCTGATATGAACGCCCACCCCCAATTCAGTGAGGACGGCAACATAGCCATTGTGCATAACGGTACGATAGAGAATTATAAAGTACTAAAGGATGCCCTTATACAGCATGGATGCAAATTCTGCTCCGATACGGATACGGAAGTGCTGGCACAGCTTATTGAATATATCCGGATTACCAATGAGTGTAACCTTCTCTCTGCCGTTCGTCAGGCTCTGAAGCAAGTAGTCGGAGCTTACGCAATAGCTGTGGTGGAGAAAGACAATCCGGATACGATAATAGCGGCGCGTCAGAGCAGTCCGCTCGTGATAGGGATAGGCGATAACGAATTCTTCCTCGCGTCGGACGCAACTCCGTTTGTAGAATACACGAAGGACGCCGTATATCTTAAAGATGGTGAGATCGCCGTGATTCGCAGAGGTGAGCCTCTGAAGATCACAGACCTCGACAATGTGGAATCGGAAGTGGATGTAAAGACACTCGAGATGTCGATTTCGCAGCTTGAGAAAGGTGGATATCCTCATTTCATGCTCAAGGAGATATTCGAGCAGCCCGACACACTGCGCGATTGCATCCGCGGCCGGGTTGTAGAAGGGGGCAACCGTATCAACATCAACGGCGTCAACGACAATAAGGAAGCGTTCCTCAATGCAAAACGAATAGTGATCGTGGCGTGTGGCACATCGTGGCATGCGGGATTGCTCGGAAAATATCTGATTCAGGATATGTGCCATATCCCGGTGGAGGTGGAATATGCGAGTGAGTTCAGGTATTCAAATCCGGTGCTGACAAAAGACGATGTAGTAATAGCCATCTCCCAGAGCGGGGAGACAGCCGATACGCTGGCTGCGGTTAAGATAGCGCGGGAGATGGGAGCTTTCGTTTTCGGCATCAGCAATGCAGTGGGGAGCTCGATTCCGCGTGAGACGTACGCAGGATGCTATATCCACGTCGGTCCGGAAATAGGGGTAGCCTCCACTAAGGCCTTCACCGGCCAGGTGATGGTGCTCACCATCCTTGCCCTTGCCATTGCCCAGCTTCGCGGCACGATGCCTAAGGAAGATATTGCAAAGATTGGGAAAAAGATTCTTGAAATTCCCAACCACGTGGAAGATGTATTGAAGCTCCACAAGAAAGTAGAGCGACTGTCGCTCACCTACACCTATGCGCGCAATTTTCTATATCTCGGGCGTGGCTACAGCTATCCTGTAGCGCTTGAAGGGGCATTGAAACTCAAGGAGATCAGCTATATTCATGCCGAAGGGTATCCGGCAGCAGAAATGAAGCATGGTCCTATTGCCCTGATAGATAAGGAAATGCCATCAGTGATAATCGCTCCGAAAGATCATTTGTATGAGAAGATCGTGAGCAATGTGCAGCAAGTGAAAGCGCGTGGGGGCAACATCCTGGCCATCGTCACCAAAGGCGACAAGGAGATCCGTACGCTTGCCGACCATATGCTTGAGGTGCCGGATATGCCTGAATGCCTTACGCCGATCATCACCTCCATTCCATTGCAGCTCCTATCGTACTATATTGCAGTCAACAAAGGTAAGAACGTCGACATGCCGAGGAATCTGGCCAAGTCGGTGACTGTGGAATAACAAGGTGATAATCAATGGAAGAAAATAGAGTGCAAAAAAAACTTCAAAAAAATAGCCGATAAATTTGCACAATACAAAAAAAGGTTATAACTTTGCACTCGGATTTCGCGGAATCAGGATCTGAGAGTCGCGAATAGGGTGGATACCAGAGTGGCCAAATGGGGCAGACTGTAAATCTGCTGGCTTACGCCT
>DAAI01000010.1 GCA_001701105.1 Bacteroidales bacterium GP1 | reverse complement strand
ACCCAAAGCGAAAAAATTATCGACAAATACGGTCTGCACCACATCTCCACCGGTGAGGTGCTCCGCCGCCAGATTGCAGAAGGCACCGAACTCGGCAAAATCGCCGACTCCTATATCAGCAAGGGGCATCTTATCCCCGACGACCTCATGATCGACATCCTCCGCCAGGAACTGAAGAACCATGGCAAAGAAAGCAACGGCGTGATCTTCGACGGTTTCCCCCGTACAATCCCGCAGGCTGAAGCACTCGACAAGATGCTCGGTGAGACGGGCGAAAAACTGACCGGTGTCGTTGGTCTCGAGGTGCCGGAAGAGGAACTCGTGGCACGTATGCTGAAGCGCGGTGCCGAAACCGGACGTGCCGATGACAACATCGACACCATCCTCAACCGCCTGAAGGTCTACCACAGCCAGACCGAACCCCTCAAGGACCACTACAAAAAGAACGGTAAATACATCCACATCGACGGCCTCGGCGATATCGACACAATCTTCTCCTCCATCTCCAAGGAGATCGATGAGAGAACAAAATAAAGCCCCAAACATTGAAGAGGTCGGAGACCTCTCGATTATGCTGAAACCCCAGGCTTCAGCCTGGGGATATGAATCTGAATAGAAATTTAGCCTCGGAGAGGCGTCTTATGATAGAATTAAAGGATTTAGGGAATAAAAAAAAGATATGGAAAACGAAGAAATACAGCAGAAAGAATACGCTGCGGACAACATCCAGGTGCTCGAAGGCCTCGAAGCCGTCCGCAAGCGACCCGCGATGTATATCGGAGACATCTCCGGCCGCGGCCTCCATCACCTCGTCTATGAGGTTGTAGACAACTCCATCGACGAAGCTCTTGCCGGCTACGCCAACCATATCGAGGTGACTATCCTCGAAGACAACTCCATCAAGGTTGTCGACAACGGCCGCGGTATTCCGGTAGACATGCACGAGAAGATGCACAAGCCCGCCCTCGAGGTGGTGCTGACAGTGCTCCATGCCGGCGGTAAATTCGACAAGGGCTCGTACAAGGTCTCCGGCGGTCTTCACGGGGTAGGCGTGAGCTGTGTAAACGCCCTCTCCGATTATCTGCGCGCCGAAATCCATCGTGACGGCAAGATTTATATGCAGGAGTATTCCATCGGAAAGCCCACCTCTCAGCTTTGCGTGATAGGAGAAACCGATCATACCGGAACGACAGTGATCTTCCACCCTGATGCCACCATATTCTCCGAAACAATCTACGATTACGAGACTCTTGCCAACCGCCTGCGCGACCTTGCCTTCCTCAATGCCGGCATCACCCTCACCCTTACCGACCTGCGCGAACTCGACAGCGACGGCAATCCAAAGAGCGAGACTTTCCATTCCGATGAAGGCCTGAAAGAATTCGTGAGATATATCGACGAAGGGAAAGACCCCCTTATAGCCGACATAATCCATCTCAATACGGAGCGCAACGGCGTACCCATCGAGGTGGCGATGACCTACAACAACGACTTTAACGAGAATATTTATTCCTACGTAAATAACATCAACACCATCGAAGGAGGCACGCATCTCACGGGATTCCGGCGTGGCCTTACCACGACCCTCAAGAAATATGCCGACGACAATCACCTTCTCGACAAGCTCAAGATAGAGTTGTCGAAAGAAGATTTCCGCGATGGCCTCACGGCCGTGGTATCGGTAAAGGTGGCTGAGCCACAATTCGAGGGGCAGACTAAGACAAAGCTCGGCAACAACGAAGTGATGGGAGTGGTGCAGAGCGCGGTGAGCGAAGCCCTGCGCAATTACCTGGAGGAGCATCCGAAACAAGCGAGGGTAATAGTCGACAAGGTAGTGCTCGCCGCCCAGGCGCGTCATGCCGCCTACCGCGCGAAGATGAACGTCCAGAATAAGTCGTCGCTCGGCGGGGCAGGGCTGCCGGGCAAGCTCGCCCCCTGTAAGAGCAGGATAGCCGAAGACTGCGAACTTTTCCTCGTGGAGGGAGATTCTGCCGGCGGATCGGCAAAGCAGGGACGCAATCCGCATTTTCAGGCTATCCTCCCCTTGCGCGGTAAAATCCTGAATGTGGAAAAGGCTATGGATCATAAGATTCTCGCATCCGAGGAAATCGTAAACATTTATAAGGCCCTCGGAGTGACCATAGGCACGGAAGAAGATTCTAAAGCCCCCAACATGAGCAAACTACGCTACCATAAGGTGGTGATAATGACTGATGCCGATGTCGATGGAGCCCACATCGCCACGTTGCTTATGACATTCTTCTATCGCAGGATGCGCCCCATAATCGAGCAGGGATACCTTTATATCGCGACCCCGCCGCTCTACCGCTGCAAGATAAAGGGAAAGAAGGGGGACGATAACACCGAATACTGCTGGACCGACCAACAGGTGCAGAGATTCGTCGACACCCGCTGCAACGGCGACCGTAACAAATTGGAGCTTCAACGTTACAAAGGTCTGGGAGAAATGAATCCCGGACAACTATGGGAAACCACAATGGATCCTGAAAACAGAATGCTGAAGCAGGTGAATCTTATCAATGCCGCGGAAGCCGACAGGACTTTCACCATGCTAATGGGTGAGGATGTGGCGCCACGACGCGATTTCATCGAAGCTCATGCCTCATATGCCACTATCGATGCTTAGGCCTCACACTAATTCAGCAAACATCGACTTATAGGAGGCGGCAACGGCCTCTGCCGAGAAGCGTGACTTTATGGAGTCGTACATGCGTCCGCGCATGGCGGCTCCATCCTGTTCAAGCATCTCTGCCGCCCAGACCACGCCCGCCGCTATCCTACGCCCCGCTTCGGCTATATCATCTCCTTCAGGCCATCCGGCAAGATAGCCCGTGGAAAGATGATCCACAATATCCCGCTGCCCTCCCCGGTCGAGACTCACAGGAACGCATCCCCATGCCATCCCCTCGACGAGAGTTCCGGGAAGGGTCTCATAGAGGGAGGTCGAGATTATTATGTCGCTCTCTCCATACATCTCACGCACCTTATCGCTCGAAAGCATCCCCAAATGCTCGTGGCTGATCTCCATACCCTCCAACGCTGCCGGATTTTTCAAGCCTCCGAAGGTTAAGAGCCGACATCTGCGTGCAAGCTCCGGATAATCATTCCGTAATGTCCTCATGGCCGATTTGAGCACCGGAAGCCCCTTGATGGGGTCGTCAAGACGCGCAGCGCCGAAAGCCATGGTAAGCATATCATTCCTCCAGCCCGGATCTAGACTCCCCTCCGCTTCAATCGGAAAGGGATTGGGAATGACCCTAAGCATAGAATCATGCATAAGCCCCGATTCCCGCGCCTTATCCGCAAGCCAATTGCTGACCGCTACAAAATGAATCGGAACCGAAGCGTACAGCCTATCCTTGCGTTCCCATGTAGATGCCGACATATCCCGGGCCGATGCCCTCTTTCTTAACAGCGGGCAATTCCCGCAATGATGCTTCCAGCCTCCGCAGTCACCCGCATGATGACAGATGCCTGTCATATTCCACATATCATGCATAGTCCATACCACCGGCTTCCCCATGGCCGCTATCTTTCTGACACCCTTTATCGAAAGCAACCCTTGATTTATCCAATTGAGGCAAACCACATCCGCCTCCCTGACCCATGGATGAGACGCAAGGTCGCAACCAGCGGCACCGTTATCGATTTTAAACAGCGTCTCCCGGTCAAGGCCGTTTCGCAGAAAAATCCCAAGCCTCTCTTTAAGAAATTCATATTTCAGGACAGGCTGAGAAGCAGCCAAAGCAACCCGGGGATTATCCGACAATTTCTCGGCCACAAGCATTCTTGCATTCACCCCGGCCCCCACCAAGGCTTCCATCAGCCTATATGACACCATCGCCGCGCCGCCACGGAGATCAGACTTATTTATTATCGTTACGTTCATAGGTCACGAATGTATAGGTCACACCGGCCTTTGACATGAAAGGGCCGCGCGAATCGGCCACTTTCCAATCCATATTTTCGATTTCAGGAAAAAAGGTATCCGCCGACGGAGTTTGAACGTCTATCTCCGTAAGAATCAGCCTGGACGCCAGGGGTAGCGTCGCTCTATAAATCGTAGCCCCTCCGATAATGAAAATTTCTTCTGCTTCCTCGGCAACCCTTAAAGCATCTTCTATTGAATTCACGACAGTCGCTCCGGGTGTCGCGTACTCCGTATTTCTGCTAATCACAATATTAAGTCTCCCCGGCAACGGCCGCGACGGGAGGGATTCCCATGTGGCGCGACCCATTACGACGGGAGCCCCCATCGTGGTCTCCTTAAAATGACGGAGATCTTCCGGCAGATGCCATGGCATATCGCCGTTGATGCCGATGGCGCGGTCGGACCCCACGGCCGCAATGAGCGTTACCTTAGGAAGGCGATTTGCAACTGCATCTTTATTATCACTCATATTCAACGGATTATAATTAATTCCCCACCTTTCATAAGTTTTAGGGATAAAAAGTGAGACAAATTTAATAAAACAATCGAAATTATTCTGTAAATTTGCAAAAGAAACGCGCGGAATCCTCCGATTCCGGCCACGACCCAATATCCGACTATGAATTATACGATATTAGATTTTGCCTGCTTGTTAGCTTCCGTATGCCTCTTCCTCTATGGCATGAAAGTAATGAGCGAGGGCCTGCAAAAGGTGGCGGGCGACCGATTGAGGAATATCCTCGGAATCATGACGCGCAACCGCGTCACCGGCGTTTTGACCGGAATCATAATCACCGCCCTGATCCAAAGCTCAAGTGCATCCACCGTGATGGTGGTGAGTTTCGTGAATGCCGGATTGATGACATTGCAACAGGCCATGGCCGTGATTTTCGGCGCTAACGTCGGCACTACTGTCACCACCTGGATTATCTCCGCATTCTCATTTGAAGTCAACATTTCCGATTATTCCCTTGTGCTTCTTGCCATTGGCGTGCCGATGCTCTTCATGAAGAAAAGCACATATAAGTCGATGGGAGAGTTCGTGATCGGGTTCTGCTTCCTCTTCATGGGGCTCGATATGATTAGCCAGTATGTGCCTAACCTTCAAGATAATCCCCAGATGCTCCAGTTCGTCACCAACTGGACTTCAATGGGAGTATGGTCGGTGCTGATTTTCTTCCTTATCGGTATTGTGGTGACTATGGTGGCCCAAAGTTCGGCAGCCACCTTCGCCATCACCCTCATCATGTGCTCGCAGGGATGGATTTCCTTCACGCTGGGATGTGCCATAATCCTTGGTGGCAACATCGGAACCACCATCACCCCAATCCTTGCATCGTTGAGCGGTAATATCGCAGCCAAACGCACCGCTATGGGCCATCTGCTTTTCAATGTATTAGGCTCCATCATAGTGCTTCTTATCTTCCATCCGTTCATGGAAATCGTAAGCTGGATCACTGAAGCATGCACCGGCATCGACCCCTCCTCCATCAGTGAAGCGCAGGAGGCCGGCATGAGGGGTACGACCCTCCTTGATGAAAAAGGTGGTTTCACATCAAAGGCCCAGAGTTGCATTGCATTCGGCCTGGCAATGTTCCCTACTGTGTTCAATGCCTGCAATCTCCTGATAATGATATGGTTCACAAACCTGTATGTAAAAATTGTCTGCTGGCTCGTGCCCACCCGGCACAAGGATGAGGAGGAGGATTTTTCACTCAAATATATCGGTCGCGGAATCATGTCGGCATCCGAGCTCAACATCCTGCAGGCACAAAAGGAAATCCTTCTGTATGGCCGGAGGGTGGAGCGTATGCTCGGAATGGCGAGAAAGATGATCCATCTCACCGAACGCGACGAGGAATATACCGCCCTTTACTCCCGCCTTGAGAAATACGAAGCCATATCCGACCGAATGGAAATAGAAATTGGCACCTACCTCAATAAGATAGCCGAGGGACGCCTTAGCCCGGAAGGAAAGATGCGCATAAGCGGAATGCTGCGCATAGTGAGCGAGATAGAATCCATTGCCGACGGATGCTTCAATGTGGCAAAAACAATGCAACGGAAAAATCAGAATCATGTGGAGTTCAATGCAAAAGTGATGCAGGAGATCGACCAGATGTACGACATGGTGTCAGCCGCGATGACCAATATGCTCACCCTTCTGGAGGAAATGGAGAAGCCGGAAAGCAGCCGCATCGTGGAAGCCTACAATAAGGAACGCGAAATCAATAATTACCGTAACAAGCTCCGCGACGGAAACATATATAACATTAATAATAAAGAATACGGCTATCAGGAAGGCATATTCTTCATGGATCTTGTGGCTGAGGCCGAAAAACTCGCCGACTATATGCTGAATGTGGTGGAAGGCGTGAAGCATCAGTTCAAGACCGCCCCCGCCCCGCTCGTGACCTCCTGATAATTATAATTAAAAGTTAATCCTATGAATCTTAATATCGACCATCGCTATTGCGTAATAATGTGCGGAGGCGTCGGCTCCCGCTTTTGGCCGATGAGCCGCACCGATATGCCGAAGCAATTCCTCGACTTCTTCGGAACAGGAAGAAGCCTCCTACAGCAGACTTACGACCGTGTACTCCCCGTCTGCGGCGCCGATCATATAATCCTCGTGACCAACAAGGATTACTACGACATAATCCGCCGGCAGCTCCCTGATGTGAAAAGCTCCAACATCCTTCTCGAACCCGCACGCCGCAATACGGCTCCCTGCGTATGCTGGGCCGCGCATCACATCATCGCCCTCGACCCCGAAGCCGCAATAGTGACTCTCCCTTCCGACCACCTTATCCTAAAGGAAAGAGCTTTTCTGGAGGCCCTCGACGAGGGATTCAGATTCGTGGAATCTACCGATAGCCTCCTGACAATAGGAATTAAGCCTACTTCTCCGCATACCGGGTACGGATACATCCAGCTCGGACATGAAGTGACCGACTGGCCCGGGATTCGCAAGGTAAAATCTTTTACAGAAAAACCAAACCGCGAAATGGCCGAGATTTTTCTCCATAGCGGCGAGTTTTACTGGAATTCGGGGATGTTCCTTTGGAAAGCCTCGACAATCCTCAATGCATTCAACCAATACGCCCCCGAGATAGCCTCTTTATTCAATGCCGGGGCCGACAACTACGCCACTCCCCGCGAGCCGGAGTTCATAGAGAAAAATTTCCAGAATGCCAATTCCATCTCAATCGATTATGCCATAATGGAAAAGGCTTCAAACGTTTATGTCAAGACCGCCGATCTCGGATGGAGCGACCTCGGTAGCTGGAAGGCACTCTATGATGCCTCGCCGAAAGGACAGGCCGGAAATGTGACGCAGAACTGCAAAGTGCTCGCTACGGATTGCCGGCGTACAATCTTCGCCACCGAAGGCGATAAGATCATTGTGGCCGCCGGCTTGAATGATTATATCATCGCCGACACCGGCAAGGCTCTCCTCGTTTATCCCATTGCCGATGAGCAGAAGATCCGCACGGTGGTCAATGAAGTGAAAGACCGCTTCGGAGAAGAATATGTATAGGCACTCCCTCTTTTTGCTTATCTGCCTCCTCGCGCTCCTCGCCACAGGCTGTCGGAAGAATGAATTCAAACTGAATTTTGCTCTGCCGGCCGATGTCAGCACCAATTACGACATAGCTTTCTACGCCTCCGACCCGGAAAAGGGGATGATAAGGGAGGAAGTAGCTGTGACGCGCGATGGGAAGGGGGAATATAAAGGGATGGTTTACCATCCTATGCTCGTCTATATCTCCCACGGTTCGTCGGAGCCTGCTATCGCTTACGTGGAGCGCGGCTCAACTCTGACAGCGGAGGGGGAAAACTCTCTGCCCGCTTTTTGGAAAATCACCGGAAACAATATCACAGAAGAGTTGGCCGATTGGCGCCGGAAGAATAAGAATGCCATTCAGACAAAAGACACCATAGCTATAAATAAGGCCGTCGCGGCTTTTGTTAAGAAAAATCCGGAAAATCCGGTGGCCACACTTCTGCTCCTCCTTTATTTCGACAGAGGCAAGGATGAGACAGGGTTCACAAAGCTCTGGGACTCACTCCGCGGAGAGGCTAAAGAGGAAAAATGGAGCGGACTCGTAAACCGCGCCGACATGATAGGGGGGCTCCGAATCCCAGATGCAAAAGTCGGGGCGCTCATATTCCGCGGCGAGGGTGGACGGCGTGACACCATTATCCCCGGGAACGGCTCAACCCTCCTGTGCTTCCTCGGAGAGCCTTCGCCCGATAGAAAATCTATTGTCGAGAAATTAAAGCAACGCATCAAAACCCGCAAGGATTCCGCTAAGTCGGTGATTGTGGTCATAGGATTTCCTACGGATTCCATAACATGGAGGTATCAATTCCGGCGCGATTCCCTAAAAGGTGTGGTCAATGCATGGATGCCGCTCGGATATTCCGATTCGCTGGCCATGCGCCTGGGAGTAAGATCACTTCCAGCCCTCTTTGAAGTGGATTCACTGGGTCGCGTCCGGCGCCTGAGCAAATTGCCTTAATCAAATTCATCCCGATAAGATGCTTACGAAAGTATATACCGCCGCCATTCAGGGTATAGATGCCATGGCCGTAACAATAGAGACCGACATTACTCGTGGCGCGGCCACTTCCATCGTAGGCTTGGCCGACACCGCTGTCAAGGAAAGCTATCAGCGCATGACTTCCGCAGTGCAGCATTCCGGTTTCACATTCCCCCATATGCGCACCACCATCAATCTTGCCCCGGCCGACGTAAAAAAAGAGGGAGCCAGCTTTGATCTGCCCATGGTAATGGGAGTGCTCACGGTCCTTCCACAAGCTCCACCACTTCNNCCTCGTGACGGTGCCCGATCTGGAGGAATATATGTTTACCGGCGAGCTGAGTCTTGACGGCTCGCTTCTCCCGGTCAAGGGAGCATTGCCAATTGCCGTGAAAGCGCGGCAGATGGGATTCAAGAAACTAATAGTCCCTGAAAATAATGTCACCGAAGCGGCCGTGGTGAATAATCTCGAGGTATATGGAGCCCGCAATCTCCGAGAAGTGGTGGAGCTTGTGGAAGGACGCTCCGCGATGAAGCCCACCCGCATCAACACCCGGGCCCTATTTGCCGGAGCCTCGCAGGAATTCGATTTCGACTTCTCCGAAGTCAAGGGGCAGGAATCTGTGAAACGCGCCTTTGAAGTAGCCTGCGCCGGGGGGCATAATATCCTGATGATCGGACCTCCGGGAGCCGGAAAATCCATGATGGCCAAACGCCTCCCCTCCATAATGCCCCCTTTGTCGATGGGAGAGGCGCTGGAGACAACGAAAATACATTCCGTAGCCGGAAAACTGCGCCGGGGCGATATGCTGATGACTACCCGCCCCTTCCGCACTCCGCATCATACCATCTCGCCCGTGGCCCTTGTGGGAGGAGGCACAAGCCCGATGCCCGGCGAGATCTCTCTCGCCCATAACGGAGTGCTGTTTCTCGATGAATTCCCCGAATTCCCACGACAAGTGCTCGAAGTACTCCGACAGCCTATCGAGGACCGCGTAATCACCGTTTCCCGGGCAAAATATACCGTAAATTATCCCGCCAGCTTCATGCTCGTGGCCTCGATGAATCCATGTCCCTGCGGTTATTACGGCCATCCGACTCGCCCCTGCACCTGTCTCCCCGGAGCTGTGGCTAAATATATGAATAAAATATCCGGCCCGCTGATGGACCGTATCGACCTTCAGGTGGAGATAGAGCCGGTGGCCTTCGACGCCATGGCTTCTACAGAACCCGGGGAAAGCTCAGCAGCTATACGTAGCCGCGTGATAATGGCACGCGCTCTGCAGCAAGAAAGATTCAAGGATAACCCCGACATTCATTGCAACGCCCAGATGGGCTCACGCCTCCTGCGTCGGTACGCATGGCCCGATACCCAAGGCCTCGCAAAGCTAAAAGAACGGATGGAACGCCTCGACATGAGCGCACGCGCCTTCGACCGCATTTTGCGCGTGGCCCGCACTATCGCCGACCTCGAATATGCAGCCTCGCTCCCCGCACACGACGATTCATCATATTCCGCAGCCCTTGCCGAGGCAGCCCTTGCCCCCATCCTCAGCCGCCACATAGCCGAAGCCATCTCCTACCGATCCCTCGACCGTGCCTCCTACGGCCGCACATTCTGATTAAGCTAAGAAATATGCTTAAAAAAGCTTAAGCTTTTATGCTTTTACAAATAAGCACCAAAGCTTTAGCTCCCCTAATACTCATATGGAGTAAAAATATATTTATCAAAGCGCAGGAGCTTTAGCTCATCTAAAATAGTCGAAATGAAAACAAATCCTAAGACAAAACAAGCCTATTGGCATGACTATCGCTCTCCAGGCCGATATATGATCACCATCTCCAAAGGCCCGGGCATCCCTCCCTTCAGCCAAATAGATGGAGATTGGAGGCTCCCCATTGGAACTAAAGGCGCATCTTATACCCGCTGGTCGCCTACCGGGCGCATTATCGCGGACATACTCTATCACATAGATGAGATACATCCGGCACTAAGGGCGGAGCAATATAGTAATGCCCGATCATGTACACTTTCTGATACACGTACAGGCATTTCTACCCGAGCATTTAGGATTGTACATCGCGAGATTTAAAAACCTGATAAATACAGACTTTTCTATAAATCATATCTTTGAGGATGGATTCAATGACCAGATCATAACCAATAAGAGAAACCTCAACTCTATCTTTAACTACATTCGCTCCAATCCCTATCGGCTTGCCGTGTGTCAGGCTAATCCGGATTTCTTCCTGAAAAGAGATAATATTATTATTGGTGATACCCTTTGTCAGACATACGGAAATATCCAGCTCCTCGATAATCCCTTCAAGGAGCAAGTAATCGTACACAGGGCCGATAGCGAAGAATCTTATTCCTCTAATAAAGAAAAATGGCTTTACAATGCCGCTAACGGTGGAATCCTGGTTTCTCCGTTCATAAGCAAAAAGGAAAAGGAAATCAGAAAAGGAGCCGAAGAATTGGGAGGCAGATTCATCCTCATCACCAATAAGCCCTTTGATGACCGCGAAAAACCTACGGGTGAAGACTTTGAATTGTGTACAGAAGGACGCTTGCTCATCATCGCCCCACAATCTCCTATGGATTTCAACCGCACAGCTTGCCGGAAGATGAATAGTTTTGCGTCAAAATTGGTCGATGGATATTAACCGGAGAAAAATGGATTTTTATAATTCGGAATCAGGATATATTGCTCAAGAGCATCCCGAGTGCTATTTGGGTTCGGCTGTGCATGATGTGGAAATAATCCGCGTTACGGCCACCAATGTCCTTGCCCGGGGACGGCGTTACGGTCGCCAATGGTTCCTGAAGGGGCTGCGTGAGGATTACCGGGATTCTATGGCGATGCGGCGACGCCTTTTCAAGGAATTTGAACTTCATTCGCGATTACAGCATCATAATATCGTGCAGGCTGTAGGGCTGGAGGAGATAGAGGGGCTCGGCCTCTGCATCATTCAGGAATGGCTGGAAGGCATCACTCTGAGAGACGCATTGCGCTCCGGCACTCTTACGTCAGCCGACATACTACGGGTGATACGCGAACTGACCGCTGCCGTGGCCTATCTTCATCGCTGTGAGCGTATGGTTTGGCTCCGCAGCGGGGGTTGTCCACGGAGCGATGAGGTGATGGCGCGTGGGGGATTACTC
>DAAI01000008.1 GCA_001701105.1 Bacteroidales bacterium GP1 | reverse complement strand
TGAAGGATAGATGTCGGCAATTTTTGCAGCCGCGATGCCCGATTCGCTCTTGGTGGTGACGCGCACCTCATCAGAATATTTCGAGATAAGGGTGCCGTTGGTGGCACGGACTTTGTAGAAGTAGCGCGTCGACGGCTCGAGGCCTGTTACCTTGAAGCTCTGTACGTCGCCCACTTTCTTATCTGTGTATGCTTCGAGTGCCGAAGGCTCTGAGGTTAGCACATATACTGCCACATCGTCGAATGCAAGGAATCCTTTTTCTCCATTGCGCTTGTAGACGAATTTAAGCTGGTTCACACACTCCGGAAGGTCGGTGAGGGTGGTAGTCTTGCCTCCGTTTGAACGGATAATAGGCTCGGTGGCTATCTTTACCCATTCCACGCCATTGAAGCCGTAAACTTCCAAGCACGCATCTGATTCGGTGAGAGCCCCACGGGTCCAGAACGATACAGCCGAGATGTCGTTGTCGTAAACCGGGGAAATCAATTCCTGTTCATCGTCAAATTGGATTGAGGGAACTGCCTTACCGGCATATGTAGATGTTTCATAGATTCCTGTCACTGTACCCGACCATCCGGGGGTGCTGAGGCCACGCTTGAAATCCTCTTCCTCTACTACAGGCTCGCCATAGACCTTGGTATAGACAGTCACCATGTAGTCGTTGGCATCTGTCAGAGGCTGCCAGTTGGCTGTGAACGAATCCGAAGCGATGTCGGTGGCTTCATTTGCCACGACGGGATAGTAATCCAGTTCGCGGCGCCCCGTGGTGACACTGCATTCAGGAGTCTCCTCTGAATCTTCCCAACCGTTGGATACTCTTACGGTATAGTAATACGTAGTCTCCGGATCGGCCGTTGCAAATACATGACTTGCCTCTGTACCGGCGTTGAAATTCTTATATCCGGGCACGTATACACGGTGCTTCTCATTGGTGTTGTTGCCATCTGAGCCGGCCTCGCCGCCTTCCTTAATGGTGTATATGCTGATGTGATGGTCATAACCTTCAACAGCATTCCAGTTGATTGTAAATCCGTCGGGGTTTACGTCGGTGTGATTCTTTACCGTTGTCGACGGCACAGGCTGGCCGCCATCCATGATGGTAAAGTAGATATTGCCGTTCTCTTCACGAATCTCCGTGAGAGGCTTGTCGATTTCAGTTCCGTCCCACATTCTCATGGCCGGACGCATCTTGCTGGTGAACTCCGTAATCTTGGCAGTGCCGGGGAAGGCGTCTCCAGGGCGGCTCGTCTCAGTCTGGGTGTTGTCGGCCTCTTCGATGTCGACATATTGATGGCTCGGGGTGTTGTTCACGCGGTTTGACGACCAAACGCCCGAATTGTAATCAATGTGCCATACCAGCATTCCATGACCCGGAATATATTTGTCCCAGCCTGTCTGCTGACGGTTTTCGATAAGGAAAAATTCCGTATCTTTTGTGGTGGGGATTATACCGGCCACATTCTCCACGATTGGCTGAAGAGTGGCGTGGGCTCCGAATTCCACCACTCTCGGAGCCATCCATCCAAGGGCGTAACGCTCAAATGCGCCGTAAAGCGGAGGGGTGCATCCATTGTTGTTATATGGGCCTACATCCATGCAGCTCCATGCTCCCGGAGTGAAAGAGGAGGTATAGCTTGTGGCATAGAGGTCGGGCACTCCCATCACATGGCTGAACTCATGGATAAACGTGCCGACGCCGTCGGGACGACCAAGCTCCCATTCGTTGGAGCATCCGTAGGTGCGAAGCTTCACGCCATCGAATTTGAGGTTGGAATAGCCGGCGGCCTCTACATTCCATGCATGGGGCCATACGGATTCGGACGGGCCATATGAGGCCTGACCTTGGCCGGCATAGAATACGAATACATTGTCGATGATGCCGTCGCCATTGCGGTCGTACTCGCGGAAATCTACGGTCGGATCGAGCTGCTGGCAAGCCTCCACTACCATATCGGCAGGATGCGCATCGTGTGTTGAGCCTATTTGCTCGCCGTAATATTTACGATTCTTCGACAGAGTCACAGGGCCATATACATCAAACTGGCAATCGAAAGTGCCTTCTGAATTAAGCCGGAAGAACTCGTTGGCACACCCCGTGCCTTTATAATCGCTGAATCCCTCTTCATTGAGCATACGGTTGAAATAATCGTACGGATCTGACAGGGTAAATTTAATATCCTGATATTCCACAAGGATTACGATGGCCTTCTGCTCTCCGTAAGCGGGGAAGCGGAGATCGGGGAAAAGGCCGTAGCCCTTAGGATACGGGGGACCGTCGTTGCCGCCCATCCCTGCACCGGGAGCCTTTGTCCTCGGCGTCTCTGCCGGGATGAAATGCTCCATGTCGACGTGGCTGCGTCGCGGCTGAGCCTCTGCATAACGCTGCAGACGGGTCGGGAGCGACTGGAGGTCGATTCCGGCGACGAAGGCCTTGGCTTCTGTGCCGCGGACGCTCTTTTCTCCGGCGCGGATGCCGGAATTCTTCAGCTCTCCGGATTCAGTATAGTCGCAATAATAGAAGTTACCGTCCTGAACCGTGAGTGGGTATCCGTCCTCGGTATAATACTGTGCAAAAAATTCATCTCCTACAAGACGTACCGTGATCGGACGGCCGTCGGCATCTGTAACCTTCTGCAATCCCGGGCGCGCCGGTATGCCAAAGGCATAGGAAGCAGTGACCATGGCAAAGGCCAGCAGTCCTGTTCTCATTAGTTGGTTTGTGTTCATGATGTGCTTTATTCGTTGATATGATTATTCTTACGTTTCATCCCGTTACATTTTCAATGGATAGGACACAAGGATCGGAAGCGGGGAGCCGACCGTTGATTCTTCCCATCCAAAGTGCAAATATACAATTTTTCCGGCTTAATTGCAAATCCCAAAAATTATCTTCACATATCTTCACATATTATTCACATAAAGTCAGCGCGATTCTCCCGGGGATTTCCGCATAGACTGAAAAAATGCGCCGTCCTCACGGACGACGCATAATTATCATGAGAACAAAAGCTATTTTATTTCACAATCACTTTCACAGCTTTCTTATAACCGGCCTTTATGATATAAAGACCTTCCGAAGGTAATTCAACGGAGCCGAATCCATTGGCTATATGGCGTCCGGAGCAATCGAAGACGTTGATTTCCTCACCTGCACATTCTATTGTGCGGCCATTCACTGCGATTCCTACCGTTTCGACACTTACGGCTGAAATGCCCGAAGCCTCTTGGGTCACAACACCCTTTTCAACGGAATACTTGGAATATTTCGAGCCGTCCGTGGCACGCAGTTTGAAGTAATAACGGGTCTGAGGGTTGAGGCTGCTGATTTCAGATGTGAGCACATTACCGACGTTCTTGTCCTTATATCCGCTAACGTATACCGGGCTGGAAGTCTTATAATATGTCACCTTTACATCGTCAACAGCAAGAGAGCCGTTGGAACCGGATTTAAGGAATTCAAGGCGTACTTTCCGCGTGCCTTCCGGGAAGTCGGAGACTACTACAGTTTGGGCAGTGCGAGATACATTCTGGGCATATACACGTTTCCACGCATCGTCAACCAGCCCATAGACGCGCAATTCATCGGCCTCGCCCGTGCTGTTGCCACGGCACCAGAACGAGAACTCTTTTACGCCTTCGGGATATTCAGCCGTCTCGAGCTTGTCGGCACTCTTACCCATACGCAACGATGGCACTGCCTCGCCACAATATCCCGACATACCATAGGAATTGGAGCTTGTTGAGAGCCAGCCGTCGGGTAATGATTCCTGAATTCCGTCGGTGAAATCCGTGCCCTCGGAATCGGTCTGTCCCGGAGTCTTGGTATAGACGGAAAGCAGATAAGCCGTAGCATCGTTCACAGGTTTCCACTCTGCCTTGAATCCATCAGACTTAACATCGCTGATGCCCACGAGCTGAGGAGTGCAATGCTCGATGGAAAGGTCGGGAATTTCAACTTTCACAGGAGCTGATTCTGCTGATACCTCCCAGCCGTCGGTTGTAGTAACGGTGTAATAGATAGTCGAGCCGGGCTCAACTCCGGTCACGTCGTATTCCGATACCTGGCCGGCGTTGAAGAGCTGGAACCCTTCGAGATATGTGCGGGCGTTGGTGTTCGAGAGATAGAACACTGAAAGAAGATGATCCACGCCCGATTTCTTTGTCCAGCGAGCCGTGAAGCCTTCCGGGGTAACATTGGCTGCCGGGCGTGTCTCCGGAGCCGGGATACCCTGGCCACCGCCGAGGACCTTGAACGTGATCATCGAGCCATTCTCAGCAATATCGGTGATAGGATAATCGATAGCAGTGCCGTTCCACATCTTCATGGCCGGATTGGTCGTGGATGTGAAGGAGGTCACATTTTTAGCGCCAGGGAAGGAATCGCCGTCACGCGAGCCTTCGGATTGCGTGCCATCGGCTTCTTCGATGTCGACATATTGATGGCTCGGAGTATTGTTCACTTCATTGCGATTCCATGTGTAGTCATCATATTGCACATGCCATACGAGCATTCCGTGACCCGGTATATATTTATCCCAGCCTGTCTGCTGGCGATTCTCCACGAGGAAGAATTCCTTCTCGTCGGTAGTGCGGATCACGCCCGCTACATTCTGGATAATCGGGGGGAGCGTAGCGTTGACTGCGCGGTCGATTTCACGGGGCTTCATCCAACCGAGGGCATAGCGCTCGAATGCACTGTAAAGCGGGGGAGTCATGCCGTCATTATTATATGGGCCATAATCCATCGCGCTCCATGAGCCGGGGGTGAATGCGCCGGTATAGCGCGTGGCATAAAGGTCGGGAAGACCCATCACATGGCTGAACTCGTGGATGAACGTGCCGACGCCATCAGGACGATTGTTTCTTTCCCATTCGTTGGAGCAACCATATGTATAGACTCTTACTCCATCATAAAAGAGATTGGGGAAGCCGGCCGAACTCATATTCCATGAATGAGGCCATACGGATTCTGCGGGACCTCCGGAGGCCTCGCCCATTCCGGCATAGAATACAAATATATTGTCGACTACGCCGTCGCCGTCACGATCGTATTCCGTGAAATCCACCTCCGGGTCAAGGGCATCGCAAGCCTCTTTCACCATGTGGCCCGGACGCTGGTCGTTGCCACTGTAATCATTGCCGCCATAATATACGCGGTTGTTGGCAAGGGTGATCGGGCCGAACACATCAAACTGGCAATCGAAATTGTTTTCGGAATTCAATTTGAAATATTCGTTGGCACATCCCGTGCCGCCATAATCATTGAAGCCCGCTTCATTAAGCATCCTGCTGAAGTAATCGTGTGGATTCGAGAGCGTGAATTTTATATCCTGATACTCCACGAGAATCACGATAGCCTTCTGCTTGCCGTAAGCCGGGAAACGCTCGTCGGGGAACAGACCGTAGCCTCTCGGATAGGGAGGGCCATCGTTGCCGCCGGCCTGAGCCCGCACATTATTTCTTGAGGAAGCCATCTGCGACACCATCTCCCGGCGCACGCTTTTTGCGGCATTCTTCTCGATTCTCTTCTCAAGGCCTTCGAGGCTCACTGTGGAAAGATACTGTTTGGCGTCGGCATCTCTTTTCTCCACTTCCACGGCGCGGATGCCTGATGGCACCAGGTCGCCTTGCTCGGTAAAGTTGCAATAGTAAAGATTGCCGTCGACCATTGTCAGCGGATAGCCGTCGGTCGAGAAATACTGGTGATGGAACTCATCTCCCACAAGGCGGGCACTCAGTTCCGTGCCATCGGCGTTCTGGACCATAATCACTCCCGGCTTCGCCGGCACGGCTCCCATTCTGAGCGCGCCTGCCATTGCGAGGGCGATGATCCCGATTGGTAATAGTTTTTGTTTCATGTAGTCAGCTTAATAAACTTCTTATACTTTTTAGTCCGGGGCATTCAGCCTCACCGGACAATTCCCTGAATGTGCAAATATACAAATAATTTTCTAAACTACAAATATTAAAGAAAAATCTTATGATTTTTTTAATTTCATTAATCGGGATTTTTTCGTAATTTTGCATATTATTATTCAGTCATGAAAAAATATTTCTAATGTCACTTGTGGTGACCGGCTTGCTCACCGCGAGCTCATGCAAAAGCGAAACGAAGAATCCGTCGGTCGAGTCAAAGGCAATTCCGGAAGAGACACGCACCGGGGATACTATCCCATCTGTCCAGACTCCTTCTGCCGACAAATCCACTCCTCATACCCTATCTTCCCAGAATGAGCAGGAAAGCCAGCTCACCATTAAGCCTATAACCGTCCCGGAGGAGGAACTTAACCGGGTGATCGGCGACGGCTCCGCAAAGGCAGAACTCGATTATCTCCGAAACACGATAGCGCAATTAGAAGCTCTTAACGAGACAAAAGCTACAACAGCCAAGATTTTTGAAGTGGCTAACCAGGCTTCTTACTCCGCTATAAGGCTCAATACCATCAACGAGAAAGCCCCATTAAGCGATAATGACATCAATGAGTGCAGGGAGCTAATGAGACGTCTTAACGCCGTGATGGGCAAATATATGAAAAAACCAACCCAATGAAATATTAGCCTCCCGGAGAGCGTCGCCATGTCGCCGGGACTATTTTTTTATAACTCGAATCCTCGATTTTTTGGACGGCTCTTATTCCTGAAGGATTCACGATTTTTTCAATTTCATTAATCGGGATTTTTTCGTAATTTTGCAGGCGTATCCGGGCAGGTATATGATTCAGCCAACCCCGGGCCTACATAATTTATCGAAACATGATAAGGATGAGAATATTAAAAGGAGCTGTGGCATTTGCTATGATAATGATGATGTCGGCTTGCGGCCATCACGACGCCGGCGCCACAGAGAAAAAGGAATCAAAAGCCAAGGCTATCAGCACCCGGGTTACGCCCGCCGAGAACCACACTCGGGAGACAAGGAAAGCCACCACCGCTAAAACGGAAATGCCCGACGCTCCCCACGAACTCGGCGTCCCCGCCGAAGAGCTGCAGCGCGTGATAGGCGACGGCTCAGCCAAAGCGGAACTCGATTTTATGGAGAGCATGGTGATTCGGGTCGAAGATCTCGACAGTCGCAAAGCCTCGCTCAATGAACTGCGCGATCCCGTGAACAACGCTTCGTATTCAGCCCGGCGTCTTGAGATAATCAACAGCAGGAGCCCTCTTACGGATGCCGAAATAAGCCGGGGCAAGGCTCTGATGGAACGCCTGAACGTCGTGATGTCGCGACGCGTGCCCAATATGGTGACTGTCGGCGGCCAATAAAGCATAACGAAGGGTAAGGAGAGCTTAGTTCCCGTTCCTTTTTTAATAATATGAATTGACGCCAATATTTTTTTATTTGCGGAAAGTTGATTAACTTTGCGCAATTCCACACATCCGCGCCCTGCCAAGAGGCCGGAGCTGATTCAAGACTATAAATAACAAACAATAATTAATCAGAACATCTATGTGGTTATCAAGTTCATCTGTAGGACGTAAGTTCGTGATGGCCCTCACGGGCGCATGCCTCGTCCTCTTCCTGACCTTTCACTGCCTGATGAACACGGTGGCGATATGCTGGCCGGCTGCCTATAACTCGATATGCGAGTTTCTGGGCGCCAACTGGTATGCCTTGATCGCTTCCATGGGCCTGGCGGTATTAGTGATCCTTCACATCATCTACGCCGTGATCCTCACCCTCCAGAACCGTAAGGCTCGTGGCGGACAGGGTTACTCCATCTCCCACCGTCCAAAAAGCGTGGAATGGTCGTCGCAGAATATGTTCGTCCTCGGAATCGTGGTCGTGGCATTCCTCGTGATCCACCTCATCCAATTCTGGGCAAAAATGCAGCTTCAGGAAATCCGCGGAATCGACATGGAATTCCCCCCTGCCGCCGGCACGCTCTTCCTCCAGCAGGCTTTTGAGCTCCCTTGGACAATCATCGTCTACATCATCGGCTTCATCGCCCTCTGGTTCCATATGACCCATGGCTTCTGGTCGATGTTCCAGTCTGTGGGTTGGAACAACACAAGCTGGATGCCCCGCCTGAAATGCATCGGCCAGTGGTGGGTATCCATCGTGATCCTTCTTTTCGTGGCCCAGGCTATCGTATTCACCGTTAAAGCTCACGAGAAATACTTCCTCACCAACGAAACCCTCCGCGACCAGTATAAGGACATGATCGTGCCCATGATTGAGAAGGATTTCGGCCCGGACGCAGCCCAACTCTCATTCCAGATCAAGATGAGCTCTTACGACAATGTTTCGCAAGGTCTGCGCCAGATGGACAGCCAATTCCAGCAGCAGCTCGACCAGCTCTCATCGCCCGAGGCTCAGGAATACATCAAGTCGAACCCCGACATGGCAAAGCAAAAGGATGAACTCGAACAGCGCGTCAAGATCCTTAACAACGCCGTTAAACTATTCGACTACCTCGAGGCAGCCGATAATAAACCCGCCAACACGATGCCCGCAATGGGCCAACCCTACTAAGCGATGGAAAACATGAAAGAAAATATAAGAGTGATGAATCCGGTTGATTCAAAGATTCCGGAGGGTCCTGTCGCTGAGAAATGGACCAACTATAAGGCGCATCAGAAACTGGTGAATCCGGCCAACAAACGTAAACTCGACATCATCGTCGTGGGCACCGGACTCGCCGGAGCATCCGCAGCCTCCACACTGGCTGAACTGGGTTTCAACGTGCTCAACTTCTGCATTCAGGATAGCCCACGCCGAGCACATTCTATCGCCGCACAGGGCGGTATTAACGCAGCCAAGAATTATCAGAACGACGGCGACTCAGTATATCGCCTCTTCTACGATACGGTAAAGGGTGGTGACTACCGCGCCCGCGAGGCCAATGTCTACCGTCTTGCCGAGGTATCAAATAATATTATCGACCAATGCGTGGCTCAGGGCGTGCCCTTCGCCCGCGAATACGGCGGCCTTCTGGCCAACCGCTCATTCGGTGGCGCGCAGGTAAGCCGTACTTTCTATGCCAAAGGTCAGACCGGCCAGCAGCTCCTTCTCGGCGCATACTCAAGCCTCAACCGCCAGATTCAGGCCGGCAAGGTGAAGAGCTACAACCGCTACGAGATGCACGACCTCGTGCTTATCAAGGATAAGGACGGAGTGGAACGCGCTCGCGGCATCATCGCTAAAAACCTCGTCACAGGCAAGTTCGAGCGTTTCGCCGCTCACGCCGTGGTTATAGCCACCGGCGGTCTTCCTCCGGGATGTCGGAGCCTTTTAT
>DAAI01000032.1 GCA_001701105.1 Bacteroidales bacterium GP1 | reverse complement strand
CGAAACTTAAATTAATAATATGGTATAAATCATCACTCGGGGTCGAAAAAATATCAGATGCTTTGATTAAGGATAGGTGAGATGATATAATTTTTGTAATTTTGTGAATTATAACTCTAATTATGAATTCAAATCTTGGATAAGAATGAATTTAAAAGTAAGAATTTTTAGTGTAACATTTGCCGTTGCTACCCTCTGCAATATATTAAGCGGCAAAGAGAGATTGGCCATACCGATTGATAAGGCAATAGAGGCAAAAGTAGAAAAGACATTGTCAAGAATGACGCTTGATGAGAAAATAGGGCAAATGACTCAATTGTCGCTTGATGTATTAAGCAAATGGAACGGGGAGGTGTTTACTCTTGACACCATGAAAATAAAGGATGCCATTAGCAAATATAAGGTCGGTTCTATTCTGAATACTCCGGGTGGCCCGGTTGTGTTTACTCCTCAAGAATGGCATTCCGTTATTTCTTATCTTCAGGACCTATCCATAAATGATATTGGAATACCTTGCCTTTACGGGCTTGACCAGAATCATGGCATTACCTATACCTTAGGTGGTATACTGTTTCCTCAAAACATAAACATAGGAGCCTCTTTCAATAAAGAACTTGCTCAAAAGGCATCAGGCATTACGGCTTATGAGACAAGAGCGGGAGATTGTCCGTGGACCTTCTCCCCCACTATTGATTTGACACGTGATCCACGCTGGCCGAGAGTATGGGAAAATTTTGGCGAGGATCCTTATCTGAACACAGTCATGGGAGTGGCACAGGTAATAGGCTTCCAGGGTGATAATCCCAATAAAATTGGGCCTACTCATATCGCCGCCACCTTGAAGCATTATCTCGGATATGGCGCTCCTCGTACCGGTAAAGACCGTACTCCAGCTTACATTTCTATTTCTGATTTGCGTGAAAAGTATTTTGAACCGTACAGGGCTTGTATAGAAGCGGGGGTATTAAGCGTGATGGTAAACAGCGGATCGATAAATGCCGTACCGGTTCATGCTAATGCGGAATTGTTGACTCAGTGGTTAAAAATAGATATGGGATGGGACGGAATGATTGTCACCGACTGGGCCGACATTAACAATCTTTTCATCCGCGAGCGTGTCGCCGCTGATAAAAAAGAAGCTATCGAGATGGCTATAAATGCGGGTATTGATATGTCGATGGATCCATATGATGTGAATTTCTGTATGTTGCTAAAAGAATTAGTGGAAGAAGGGCGTGTGCCATTGACGCGCATAGATGACGCCAACCGCAGGATATTAAGGATGAAATATCGTCTTGGCTTATTTGATCGTCCTGACACAAATCCCAAAGATTATCCAGAATTCAATTCAATTTCTCATCGTACCGTAGCGCTGCAAGCCGCAGAAGAATCCGAAGTGTTGCTAAAGAATAGAAATCATATCCTTCCTCTCAAAAAAGGCGTTAAAATTCTTGTCACTGGCCCTAATGCCAATTCCATGCGCTGTCTAAACGGAGGCTGGAGTTATTCATGGCAGGGTAATCTGGCCGACAATTACGCCGGTGAATATAATACTATATATGAAGCTATGGCGGAAAAATACGGCAAAGAAAATGTGACTCTCGAACAAGGAGTGACCTATCTACAGAATGGCAACTGGGATGAAGAAGATGCCTCCGGAATCAATAAAGCGATAGAGGCTGCCGGGAAGGTAGATGTAATATTGGCTTGCATTGGTGAAAATTCCTATTGTGAGAGTCCCGGAAATCTCAGTGATTTATCATTATCAGAGAATCAGAGAAACCTTGTGAAAGAACTTGCCAAGACCGGTAAACCTATCGTACTTATCCTTAACGAAGGTCGTCCACGGTTGATAAGCGATATAGAACCGCTGGCTGATGGTATAATCGATATTCTACTCCCGGGTAATTTTGGAGCCGATGCCTTGGCCAATATTATAGCAGGGGATGCAAATCCATCCGCCAAGATGCCTTATACTTATCCCCGGCATTCCGCCGAATTGACCACTTATGATTATAAAGTGAGCGAAGAATCTGAAAAAATGGAGGGCGCGTACGACTACGATGCGGTCGTCTCAGTATTGTATCCATTTGGCTATGGACAAAGCTATACTACTTTCAAGTACGATAATCTGCGATGCAATAAAACTCATTTCAGAAACGGCGATGATCTTTTTTTCACAATTGATGTGACAAATACCGGCGAAAGAAAGGGGAAGGAAGTGGTGATGTTGTTTAGCAGCGATAAGGTTGCCTCGCTTGTTCCTGATAACCGGCGATTACGGGCATTTGAGAAGATAGAACTTCAACCTGGAGAGACAATATCAGTCACTTTGCCAATTAAGGCATCGGATCTGGCTTTTGTGGGTGTAGATGGAAAATGGATTCTTGAGAAGGGTGCGTTCAAGATTCAGGTAGGGAATCAGATCGCTGATGTATATTGCGATGAAACCTATAAATGGGTCACTCCTAATAAATAAGCATTCAATATAGGTAATAGGCTTTAATAATCCATTATATCTCGATATTAAAGCCTATTACCCTGTACTCTCCATCATCTTAAGCCATGTCAATTGCTTTCGTGGAAGTTTGTGAAGACGCCTCTTTCCTGCTCCGGTATCCTATTTTGTTTCTCAGCTTCATTGATGGCTTTAATAAGGAATGCCATATTATTACCAAGATTGCGCATTGTCTGGAGTCCCTCAAGATCGGCCTCAACATCATCTGCAGTGAATCCATGAACCTCATTCCAATATGTGCTTGAAACAATGGGCATAGCACTAATTGTGAAATATTTATTGATTTCATCAAATGCGGAAGTCGAACCGGCCCGACGTGATGAGGCCACAGCTGCTCCGACCTTCATTGTTTTATTGACCACTCCCGATGTGCTGTAAAACAGACGGTCGAGGAAAGCAAGCAATTGGCCATTGGCTCCGGCATAATATACCGGAGTGCCAATAATCATTCCGGCAGATTCGGCAAATTTTGGAGCGGTCTCATTTACAAGATCGTTAAATACGCAACGCCCGTGTTCTCTACAATAATTGCATGATATGCAACCCCGGATGTCTTTGTTGCCAACATTGACTCTATCCACTTCTATCCCATGAGCCTTCAAACACCCCTCTACTTCCCGAAGAGCACGATCTGTACATCCATTCAAATGAGGACTGCCGTTGATAACTAATACTTTCATTATTTTTACTTAATCGATGAATCTTTCGACAATTTTGCCATAGGCATCAATTCTCCTGTCGCGAAGGTATGGCCACCACTGACGTACATTCACTGTCCGATCAAGATCTAAGTCTATCATCATTTCAGCAGGCGAATTTTCGGGGGCCATGCATAATATCTCCCCCTGCGGACCAGCTACAAAGCTCGAGCCCCAAAAGTCTATGCCGGAAGTCTGACCTGAGGGATCCTCCTCAAATCCATTTCTATTGACGCTTATTACGGGTATTCCATTTGCTACGGCATGGCTCCTTTGAATTGTAATCCATGCATCAAGCTGCCTTCTCTTTTCATCATACGTATCATCCGGATTCCACCCTATTGCAGTAGGATAAATCAATATTTCTGCCCCGCGCAAAGCCATTAATCTTGCGCCCTCGGGATACCATTGATCCCAACATACCATGACACCAAGCCGTCCGATGCTCGTCTCTATTGGTTCAAAACCGATGTCGCCGGGTGTAAAATAAAATTTTTCATAGAAGCCCGGATCGTCCGGAATGTGCATCTTCCGATATTTTCCTGCCATGCTGCCATCTTTATCAAAAACTATGGCGGTATTATGATATAGTCCGGCAGCTCTGCGCTCAAACATACTTGTCACCAATACCACATTGTTGGAAGCTGCCGCTTCGGAATATAATTCTGTGAAATCTCCGGGAATCGCTTCAGAATACTTGAAATTTCCCACATCTTCGGTCTGACAGAAATATAAGGAATCGTGAAGTTCCGACAATACTATCAGTTCTGCCCCTTCGGCGGCAAGGTTTTCAATGGCAGTCAGATTACGTGCCCTGTTTGTTTCAACACTTTCATTAAAGGAATGCTGGACTATTCCTACCTTAATTCTTCTCATCCTTCGAAATTTTCATTTAGCAGGCCGGGAATTATCTGCATTGTGGAGCAATGCAGCGATCCTCCTTGCATGATTAATGTGCGACAATCCACTCCTATAATTTTCCTATCGGGATAGGCTTGTTTGATGACTTCGATTGCTTTGTCATCGCATTCTTTGTCTCCATACGTTGGAACAAGAACAGCTTCAGTCATCACAAGGAAATTGGCATATGTAGCTCCTAACGCATGCCCATCATCATCCTTGATCGGTTTAGGTAAAGGTAGTTCGAGCAGATTATATGGGTTCCCGCCACGAGTTTGGAATGTCCGTAACTGCTGCTCCATTTTTTTTAGCGACTCTCGCTGGCCATTGCTTCCTTGTGTGGACCCGGTATAAAGAATGGTGTTACCCGGTGCCAACCGGCATAGCGTATCTATATGAGAATCTGTATCATCCCCGTCAATATGGCCATGGTCAAGCCAAAGGACTCTATCGATTCCCAAAATATCATATAAATATTTCTCAATGTCGTGTTTTGATAAACCGGGGTTCCGATTAACGTTGAGCAGACACTCTGATGTGGTCAGCATTGTACCTTCCCCATCGGTTTCAAGAGATCCCCCCTCCAGGATTAATCCACGTTCATTTCTGTAACAATCCTTTTTAATAACCCCTTTTTGTATCAGGCGGAGTCCTATCGTATTATCAAGGTCTGCGGCAAACTTCAATCCCCATGCGTTAAAGCCGAAATCAACAGCAGTTGCACTCTCTACTTCGTTGGCATCTTTTTCAAGCACTGATATTGGCCCGTAATCCCTTGTCCAGGTGTCGTTAAATTCAAGAGGTATTAGAGTTATGGATTTTTCCATTAATCCCTCATCATTAATTACCTCCGCAAGATATTTCCACGTAGATTCCGGATTTCTTGCCAACATCACCACCTTTCCGCCATTTTTGATTATGGCATCCGCAAGTCGAGCGAACTGATTGCGCGCCGCATCTATAATGTTGGCCCAATCGGTGGAATCATCGGGGAAAGCCATAAGTATTACCGATTGACTTTCCCATTCCGCGACCATTCTTTTTTTACCTTTCATTTTTATCATCGAAGGCATTCCATCCTTGCGCACGAATCGGAAATTCCGCTCCGTCTCGGGTTACCAAAGCGGCTCCCAATTCTGGCTTGGTAATATATCCTATCATTTTTACGCCTTCCAATTTCTCTATCTTATCATTGTCGGTAAGTGGTACTGTGAATAGCAACTCGTAATCCTCGCCCCCATTCATGGCGGCAGTGATAAGATTCATATTGAATTCTTCAGCCATTACGGCTGTCTGATAATCGATAGGAATGCGATCTTCATAAACCCTGCATCCTACATCTGAGTCTTTACAGATGTGAAGTAACTCTGAAGACAACCCATCGCTTATATCCATCATACTTGTAGGCTTAATCCCGGCTTTTTTCAATGCCTCTATGATGTCTTTCCGGGCCTCCGGTTTTAACTGACGTTCAAGAATATATTCTTTTCCGGAAAAATCCGGTTGGAAGTCTTCCCCTTTAGCAGACTGTGCGGCAACACGATTTTCTCGCTCAAGTAGTTGAAGGCCCATGTATGCTGCACCCAGATCTCCGCTGACGCATATAAGATCGGTTGGTTTCGCTCCATTACGATATACCACATCCTCCTTATCCGCCTCTCCGATACAAGTAATGCTGATAACTAATCCCGTTACAGATGCAGAAGTATCACCCCCTACAATATCTACTCCGTATATTTCGCAGGCAAGTTTCACTCCGGAATAAAAATCTTCTATGTGTTCTACTGTGAATCGGCTTGACACCCCAATACTTACAGTAATTTGTTTTGGCGTGCCATTCATGGCATATATGTCGCTGAAATTGACGATAGCCGATTTATATCCAAGATGCTTAAGAGGCACATAACGTAAGTCGAAATGCACTCCTTCCAGAAGCAAATCGGTCGTTAACAATACTTCCTTGTCTCCGAACTTCAATACAGCCGCGTCATCCCCGATTCCTTTCAGTGTTGACTCATTATTAATTTTTATGTTTTGGGTAAGGCGATCTATAAGACCGAACTCGCCTAATGATGATATTTCAGTCTGTTTAGCTTCCATCATAAAGATATATTAAATATCCTATAGCCGCTCGAGCATCTTTTTAATGATTGCAGTCATCACAGGCTGTGCCTTGATAGCCGCTTTCTGGACTTCCTCATGAGTCGGCACTTCCTTTATATCTTTCCCTCCGAGATCGGTAATTACAGAAACACCGAATACTTTCATGCCTGCGTGATTGGCCACTATTACTTCAGGCACTGTCGACATTCCGACAGCGTCGCCTCCGATGATTCTGAAATATTCATATTCAGCCGGAGTTTCGAAGGTCGGGCCAGCCGTGCCTACATATACGCCGTGCATCAGCCTGATATTCTCCTCCCTTGCAATATTATCCGCCATATCAATCAAATCGTGGCTGTAGGCTTCAGTCATAGCAGGGAATCTCGGGCCCAAGTCGTCATAATTCTTTCCACGCAACGGATTCTCCGGGAAGAGATTGATATGATCAGTGATGATCATTACATCGCCCACCACAAATTCTTTGTTCATACCCCCTGCGGCATTGCTTACAAAGAGCTTACTGATTCCTATCTCTTGCATCACACGCACGGGGAATGTCACCTGCTTCATGTCGTATCCTTCATAATAATGGAAACGACCCTGCATAGCCACTACATACTTTCCTCCGAGATAACCGAATATCAGTTTGCCGCTATGACCTTCCACTGTTGATACCGGGAAATTCGGGATAGTATGATAATCCAGTTCTATTTTAATGTCAATATGATTTACAAGGTCGCCGAGACCGGTACCGAGGATTACCCCTATTTCAGGCATTGCGCCCACTTCCTTTCGGATATAATCTGCCGTCTCGCGAATCTTATCAAGATAAGTCTTTTCCATGATATGAGTTATTTATTTTTATCTTGTTGTTATGATATGACTTGATAGTCACTACCTATATTCAGAACAATGTCGGGCACATTATTGTTTCAATCACCGTATTAGACCTCTGACATCGGTTTCACTTATCAATCTTGTGTCGAAGTTCTGAAATAAAGTCTTTGTCATTAAGGCTTGCGGATATCCGGATTCCGATTGGAATATAAAACACATATGGCTTTAATTTTGCCGGGAAATAGGGATTATATGCAAGCCTGACTGCGTCTTTTTCAGTCGTAATTATAACCTTACGTTCACCCTTCATTTTCTCAAACTTTTCGGCCAAAGCCTTTATATCTTTTCTTTTAAAATCATGATGATCCGGATAATGAGCCACTACAACGCGGAATGAATATTTACGGAAGTGGCGCACAAACCCGCGGGGATTCGCAATCCCGGTCAAGAGTAAGACCGTATCATTTTCGTACAGGTTGTTCAGATTTACTGAGTAAGGTTTGTCGTCGGGAAATACCGGCAATAAACCGCCGTAATTCACAACCGAAAAATACAAGCCCTGATATGGGCGGATACCTAATTCATGATATACAAGCCGGTAATCGAGTGGAGTCATCTCTTCCCGGCATTTTGTCACAACCACGACATCGGCACGTTCCACCTGGCGCCAATTTTCTCTGAGTCGTCCGAGGGGTAATAGTTTGTCTTTATATATCGGACGATTATAGTCCATCAATAAAACTGATACTTTCGGCTTTACATATCTATGCTGGAATGCGTCATCAAGAACTATCAGTTGAATGTCAGGAAACTGTCGCATTAATTCAGCAATTCCTTTCTTACGATTCTCGCAAACCGCTACTTTTACACGGGTTCCATATTTTTGATATATTTGCAACGGTTCGTCGCCTACATTCTCCGGCGTGCTGTTGGAATTCACCATCAGGAATCCCTTGGTCTTTCGCTTATAACCCCGACTAAGGACTGCAATATTATAATCAAGGGATAAATTCTCGATTATATATTCTACGTGTGGAGTCTTTCCGGTTCCACCCACTGTGATATTGCCGACACAAATGATCGGCACATCATATTCCTGTTGCTTGAGAATATGATTGTCGAACATCCAATTGCGCGTCGTCGTCACCGCTCCATATATCCATGACAACGGTGTTAACAACCATCTTAATATCTGTTGTCGTGTCGGCATGTGGATATAATCAATTAAAACCTACCCTGATCTCCGGCATCCGGGCTTGAATTCTATATCTATTAAGAATCTGGCGACCGAATTCCAAGAGAGCATCTTCTTGATTTTTACTTTGCAGCTTCTCCAAAGTCTTAGATGCCATTCCGCCCGAAGGGATCATATCCCAGAATGAAGGCTCATATTTAGGATAGGCGGAAATGTCGTATTTATCACTTATCTTAGCTTTTGCTGCAGTCCATTCAATAGCTTTCTGCAATGACCCTAAAGAGTCGACTAGTCCGATACGTTTGGCTGAAATAGCATCCCATACGCGTCCTTCGGCAATTCGTTTCACTGCTTCCACACTCATTTTGCGACCCTTGGCCACTCGCCCAACGAATTGTTCGTAACCTCTTTCAACATACTTCTGCATTACTCCAAGCTGGCGATCGTCCATTCCCTTGTAAATTGTCGGGAAATTTGAGCCCGGATTAGTGGAGACTGTTTCTATATTCACTCCAAGTTTATCAGTCAATCCATTTACATTCGGGATCAAGCCGAATATACCAATGGATCCTGTTATTGTCAGCGGATCTGCAAAAATTACATCAGCGCACGAGGATATCCAGTATCCTCCGGAAGCTGCATAATCACCCATGGATACTGCCAATGGCTTCCCTTTTGACTGGAAATAATCCAAAGCTTCCCCTATCTGATCGCTGCCAAAGGCTGATCCTCCGGGTGAATTGACGCGCAGTACCATTCCTTTTATCTTCTTATCGTCGGCAAGTTTGGTTATTACCGGGACTAACGTCTTATAATCAATCTGCGATGGATTGCCGTCGGAGATTTCTCCCGTGGCATATAATACCACTATTTGATTCTTTGAATCATATGAATCAGTCCAGGGCACCTGCTCCACCAACGTGGCTGGACTAACATAATTGATATTATCAGGGTCTTGCCCCGTGATCTTCGCGAATTTATCTTTCATCATTCTGCCATAGCATAATGAATCTACCAATCCGCTTTCCATTACTGTCTTTGCTGGAGAGAAGCTGATGCTTTTAACTGATACAAGCGTATCAATGAATGCCTTTGTAAGATGTTTTTTCGAGCGGGATTTACATATATTAGTAGTGATGTAACTCCACATATTATTCAGGAGTGTATCCATCTGGGCACGCGCAGGCTCACTCATATGCTGGAGGATATATGGTTCGACGGCCGATTTGAAGGTGCCCACCTTAACTACTTGAAACTGTATGCCCAGCTTGTCGAATAAATCCTTCATGTATGTAACTGAAGAATTCATTCCCATCAATTCTACCTGGCCTTGAGGATTGAGATAAATTCTATCGGCTGCCGATGCAACGAAATAACTGCCTGTAGTAAGGCCATCTCCATATGCATATACCGGTTTCCCGCTTTTTTTAAATTCAATTATTTCATCACGCAGTGCGTTGAGGGTTGCCGGAGAAGTGGATAAAAGACCGCAATCCAGGTATAAGGCGACTATATTTTTATTTCTTGCACCCTCTCGTAATGCTTCGATAAGAATATTAAGAGTCTGAGGCTTGCTTATTTCTCCCTGCAATAGGTTCATATAGTCCGGCCGGCTTGCCTTTTCCGCCTCAATTATATCTCCCTCAAGATTTATACATAAGATGCTCCGGGCTTTCACCTGTTCCGAAACGGCCGATGAGTGCATATTGCCGATTATGGAAGTCAAGAGTAGAAATCCCGACATTATAAGAAGCACTATTGCCAACCATGCGCCGACAAAGGCCGACAGCATGTTTAAAATAAATTTTTTTAGCATCTCTTATCTCCTATTTTCTTAATTATCAATTTTATTTCTTCCGCAAGAGAATCTGCACGGGCCATTGTTTCAGCTTCGCTGTAAATCCGGATGATGGGCTCCGTATTCGATTTCCGAAGATGTACCCAACTGTCGGCGAAATCAATTTTTACTCCATCGATATCGCATATTTTTTCATTCATGAATTGATCCTTTACCTCCTCAAGAATTGCATCCACGTCAAGGTCGGGAGTAAGCTCAATCTTATGCTTTGCTATCTCATACTTTGGCAGCGATGCTTTGATTTCGGATACTTTCTTTCCGCTCTTTGCCATCAAGGTCAGAAATAGAGCGACTCCTACGAGAGCATCACGTCCGTAATGGAGTGCCGGATATATCACACCGCCATTTCCTTCGCCTCCGATTATAGCATTAGTGGCTTTCATCTTTTCCACCACATTCACTTCGCCAACTGCGGCTGGAGTATAATGGCACCCGTGCTTTTCCGTGACATCCCTCAATCCTCGTGAACTGCTGAGATTCGATACGGTGGCTCCGGGAGTATGACTCAAAACATAATCGGCAATTGCTATGAGAGTATTCTCCTCTATGAACATCTCTCCATTTTCCATTATTATGGCAAGCCGGTCGACATCCGGATCCACTACAAATCCAACATCTGCTCCCGACGATTTTACTATGTCGGTCACAGTGGTAAGGTTCTGAGGAATCGGTTCCGGCGTATGCGCAAATTTGCCGGTGGCTTCGCAATTTATCTCCACTATTTCTTTTATACCGAGGGCTTTCAGGAGGGCTGGTATTACGTTCCCTCCTACAGAATTAATACCGTCTATGGCAACTTTGAATCCGGCATCGGCAATAGCTTTCCTGTCCACCAAGTCAAGATTTAGTACCATGTCAATATGTTGGCGATCCCATGTATCGTTCACATATTCACGTCCGAGATCTTGTACATCGGCATATTTTACTTCTTCAGCTTCCGCAATACGGATTACTTCTTTCCCTTCTTTATCGTTAAGAAATTCGCCATTGGAATTAAGAAGTTTAAGGGCATTCCATTGTATTGGATTATGGCTGGCTGTGATTATTATTCCACCGTCAGCATTTTCTCCGGTTACAGCTAATTCGGTTGTCGGTGTGGATGCAAGGCCGATGTTGATTACATTGAAACCCATTGACATTAATGTACCTTTTACAAGATTGCACACCATATCTCCTGATAGCCGCGTATCACGTCCTACAACTATTGTCCGACTGCCATCCGGCTTCCGGCGCCTGATAAATTCTGCATAAGCAGATGTAAATTTTACTACATCTACTCCCGATAGCCCTGCACCGACTGATCCTCCAATGGTGCCACGTATTCCTGATATTGACTTTATCAATGACATTTTCTATTGCTTAATTTGTTCGTGCCTCTCCCGTTCAATATATTGCCGGAAAATATCTTATTTTATACACATATGCTTCGCATTGCGTAATATCGGTTTCAAAGCCTTTTGTAGATTTTATTATTATTTCTACCTGGCTGTAATAACCGAGATAATCCATCGGCATCTGTATTCCGGTGCCATATTGTGTAGTGCTCGGCAAAACCGTATTTCCTAAAAAGAAACTTGTGCTTCCGAGTCCTGTGCTCATATCTTCATCGTTTCCTTGCCATGCCGGATCATACCCTTTATATAGATCCTTTATGCTTTGGCGCATGAAAGAAAAATAAACCCTGTCTCCGAATTTTGGCTTGTTTTTGAGGTCACCCGTTTCAAGCACTCGCATATACACCGATCCGTCAAGAGTCATCTTATAATATGGAGCTTCAGGACCCGTCTTGAAAACCGAATCCTCAGGAATCTCCGTGACTACTTCATTCTGTGCAAGATACCAGTTCACTGCCTTCTCTTCCTCTGTAAGGAGTTCAGAGTAAGATTTGCTGTCGTTACATGATGCCGCCAGAATGGCTAACAACGCGACGGTGATAATGGTAATTTTTTTGTTTATATTCATTTAATATCTAATTTTTCAAGTTTTGAAGGGAGATATTGATCATATTCCTTCATTACACTAATCATTTTCTTACGGCATTCCTCCAGGCTACCGTCATATTCCGCTCCGGCTGCCTGTATATGGCCTCCACCTCCGAATTGTTCGCTGCATATTTTTCCTACAGGGAAATTATATCTGCTCCGCATTGATATCTTTATACAATCCTCATCTTCCCTAAGAAATATGGAGTATATTATGCCTCGTATTCGTAACGGTTCGTTCACCAGACCTTCTGTATCACCCTTTCTATAATTGAATTTTTCGAGATCGCCTTTTGACAATGTTATTATGCAACTTCGGTGTGATGGAAAGATCTCAAGCCTCTCGGAAATAGCGAAACTATTCAGGCGCAGCGCATTGTAGGAAGTGGCTTTCAATGCCTCATATACTATACGCTCTTTCTCTGCTCCTTTTTCCAATAATTTTATCATTATTTCAAAAGTGTCCGGATCAGAGATGTTCACTGTAAAGTTCTGCGTATCTGTTATCATACCGGTCAATATACATGTGGCTGTGATTTCGTCCATTTCGGAATAATAGCCTAAAGCTGCGATCAACCGAAACATAAGTTCACAAGTCGACGACATTTCCGGATACGAGAATTCCACCATGCTTTGCAAATCAGGATTACAATGATGGTCGATTACAACTCTCTTTGCCGGAGATGCTTGCACAGAGGGCGCAAGATTACCTTGCCGTGTGGCCGTATTGAAATCACACATGATTATCAAATCGGATTCTCCGAGTATTCTTTTGGTATATTCTTCGTGCTGAGTATACACCACTATCTCAGACGCTCCGGGAAGAAACTGTAATGATTCAGGGGCGCGGTCAGGAAGGATTACTACGGCGTCTTTGCCCTGCATTTTCAGCATATGACAAAGCCCCAGACAGCTCCCTATGGCATCGCCATCAGGGCGCATATGTCCGGTTACTACAATACGGCTACTATTCTTCAGTAAATCCTGAAGAATTTTCAGTTTGTCCTGCGGAAAGATATTTTTTAGTCCCATCTAAGTTTCCTACTCATTTTGTAGTTACCCATAGCAGGGGCGGACTCATCTTATTAGAGTCCTTTTCAATTTGCAAATATAATAAAATAATTAGTCCTATCCGATATTGCGACGATTTTTTTTGTCATTCTCTAAACATTCTTGAGCTAAATCTGTCTTTTGTTTTGTACACGATTCACTCAATGCGCATCCGATGCATCCCGATGCACTCTCATTTCTGTATTTCTTCCCGAATAAATGAACTAAAATCCATACGATGACTCCTATGAGGATTAATCCCACGGCAAAGTATTGCCAATTTATACCGAAGATCATGTTATGTTGACTATATTGAAAAATAATTATTCGGATACAATTTTTCGGTTACTCTGATCTGCCATAACACTTAAAGTTATCTCTCTGATCATGGTCTTCAACTGGGATATGAATTCTCCCGCACTATAATTACCTGCTTCAATGGCCCTCAATCGGCCTTCCCAAATGCCTGTTAATTTAGCACTTTTAAGAAGTTCTTCCTTAATCAGATCAATTATTGCCATTCCGGCATCCGTAGCCCTTAGCGATTTACGTTCTTTCCGAATGTATCCACGTTTATAAAGCGTCTCAATAATTGCCGCTCTTGTTGACGGGCGTCCTATTCCGTTGGCTTTTAATGCTTCCCTTAAGGCTTCATCCTCAACAGTCGAACCCGCTGTTTCCATAGCTTTCAAAAGGCTTCCTTCTGTATAATATTTGGGAGGTTTGCTGGTGCGTTTTGTTAGCATGGGTGATTGTGGCCCGGTCTCTCCTACTTCAAATTCCGGTAATAATGCGGATTCATCATCGGAATCTGATGTCGAATTATTCTTGGAATCGGAATATACTATTTTCCATCCCTGATCAATGATTACTCTCCCCGTGGCCTTAAAGTTAATCTTTCCGGTCCTGGCTTGTACAGATGTTTGCTCGAATGAGCAATCAGGATAGAACACTGATATAAATCTCTGGGCAATCGTATGAAATACTCTTTTCTCATCAAGCGATAAATCCGGCGGAAGGGATTGCCCGGTAGGGATTATGGCATGATGATCTGTAACTTTTGAGTTATCAAATACCTTTTTACTCTTCGGAAGTTTCTTTCCCAATATAGGGTCGACTAATTTGTGATAAGGCTTCAACGATCTTAGAATACCTTCGCATTTTGGATAGACATCATCCGTAAGATATGTGGTGTCGACTCTTGGATAGGTTGTTAATTTTTTCTCATAAAGGCTCTGGATATTCTTCAGCGTGCTGTCGGCACTCATATTATATTTTTTATTACATTCCACTTGCAGCGATGTCAGATCGAACAATCGCGGAGGGGCTTCCTTACCCTTTTTCTTTTGAATGTCGACAATTTCCAGAAGAGTATGTCTGATTTCTTCGAGTATCTTTTTCCCTTTTTCTTCTTCATCGAAAGGCTTAAGAGTAGACGTGAATATCGTATCCCGATATTTTGTGCGTAATTCCCAAGAATCCACGGGCACAAAATTCTCTATTTCCCTTTGCCTGTTTACGACTAACGCTAATGTAGGGGTCTGCACACGGCCTACTGATAATATGTTTCCCCGGTTCTGGGAATATTTCAGAGTATAGAGTCGGGTTGCATTGATTCCTAATATCCAATCTCCTATTGCCCTGCAAATTCCGGCTGTATAGAGGGAGTCAAGTTCCACGCTGTCCCTTAGATGCTCGAATCCTTCCTTGACGGCCTCATCAGTCAGAGAACTGACCCAAAGACGCTTCACCGGCTTATTGCACTCCGCTTTCTGCATCACCCAGCGTTGTATCACTTCACCTTCCTGACCGGCATCGCCACAATTTATTACTTCATCACATTCTTTAATCAAGTTCATTATTACATCGAACTGATGTTGGATACCGGGGTCATTGATTACTTTTATCCCGAATTTCGGAGGAATCATCGGCAATCGAGATAAAGACCAGTATTTCCATCCCGGATCATAATCAGCAGGATCTTTTAGGCTGCAAAGATGGCCAAAAGTCCATGTCACGCAATATCCGTTACCTTCCATATAGCCATCTTTACGGCTATTGGCTCCCAATATGCGCGCGATATCTCTTCCTACACTCGGTTTCTCAGTGATGCAGAGCTTCACGTCTTTGATCGTATTTGATTATTCTTCTTTTTTTGCCTCGTTCCAGAACCGATCCATTTCTTCAAGGGAAAGATCGCTGACACGCTTCCCCTCTTTTACCGCACTTTCCTCAATATGATTGAAGCGATGGATAAATTTGCGATTAGTATGTTCCAATGCATTTTCAGGATCAACCCCGTATAAGCGTGCGGCATTGATTACGGCAAATAGTAAGTCACCAAATTCTTCCTTTAGATGATCTGAATCTTTTGCCTCTATCTCATGCTCCACTTCAAGCATTTCCTCTTTCACTTTCTCCCATACATCCGAGCGATTTTTCCAGTCGAAGCCCACATTTGATGCTTTTTCCTGAATCCTTGCGGCCTTTATCATCGCAGGAAGCGCCTTTGGCACGCCTCCCAACACTGTTTTATTTCCGTCTTTTTCCTTTAACTTAAGTTTCTCCCAGTTTTGCTTGACTTCTTCTGAAGTCTCAGCCTCCACATTCCCATATATATGAGGATGGCGGAAAATCAATTTTTTTGTCAGAGCGTTGCAGACATCTGCAATGTCGAAATCATTCTTTTCTTCTCCGATTCTAGCATAGAAAGCCACATGAAGCAGAACATCTCCGAGTTCTTTGCATATGTTCGCGCTGTCGTCAGCCATGAGCGCGTCTGCAAGTTCATAGGTTTCCTCAATAGTATTGGGACGCAAGGACTCGTTGGTCTGCTTACGATCCCACGGACATTTTTCACGCAATGTATCAAGCACATCCAACACCTCTCCCAGTGCCTCTAATTTTTCTTCTTTTGTATGTCTTCTTTTCATTTTATCTGAGTTTATGAACATTATTGTCTTTTTCCCATAATTGCCATGAATTAATGATATTTTGCCAAGCAATATAGGCTGCCGGAGCTACTGAAGCCAATGGCGTCATATAACTCATTGCGAGCCATACGGCTAAGACGGTGTTTTTCTGCATCAGGCTTTGAGCTATCGATACTTTTTCTTCAACACCATTACCCATTCTTCGGCCGATGATGAATTGAATCACGCAGGCAGCGAGGGATCCCGCAACAAGAAGAGCAACAAGAACAACGGCATCTTCATCCCAATGATTTATCACAAAGCTCACGCAGCTTCCCACTATTATCAACAGAGAAATAGCCCAGAGATAAAATGACAATTGCTGAGCTTTCTGGATGCGCTCATGGCCCTTTGGCCATATCCATTTAAAGAGAAATGCAACAGCCAGCGGGAGTATCAATAAGGGAAATACTTTCGTTATTATCATCCAGGTTGATTCCCAGAACCCGAGACTTACATTATCGCCGACCGCAGCAAGCACAGCAGACCCGATAATCGCTACCAATCCATTGCATAAGAGTGAGTAGGTGGTGACAAACGACAGACTTCCTCCAAGCATTGTCGTTATTACGGGGGCTGCCGTGGCCGTGGGAACAAAGATGCATATGAAAATCCCTTCGGCCAGAGTATGATCTATTTTAAATAATAATAGATATACAATAGCGGCCAGGCACATTTGGATTGAAAGGAGAAGCCAATGAGTCTTTGTCGGTTTGATATGGTGTGGATCAAGTTTGCAATATGTGATGAACAGCATCAGAAAAATTAGATAAGGTGACAGGAAGGTAAGATATCCCATCCATTTATATCCGATTGCTCCCAATATCATGGCAATCGGGAGCATGGAATTTTTCATCTGCTGCCTATGGATAGCGAACTTCATCTCACAATCTTTCCAATAAGGCCTTTACGGTATTAAATACCAATTCCGGAGCATGCTCCCAAAAATTTTGATATTCTTCAATGTTATTATTGCCTCCAGGCATATCGCTTACCACTCTTATTACCATAAACGGCACTCCGGATTCTGCGCAAGTATGGGCTATTGCTGCCGACTCCATATCGCAGGCCATGGCCGAGGGATATATCTGCTTGATTTGTACTATTTCCTCCGGCTTTGATATAAACATATCGCCACTTGCCACTAAACCTATCCGGATGTTCGGATCTTCTTCCTCAAGCTCTTTGGCTATACCGATTCCGCGCGGATAGGGTTTAAAGATAGCCGGATATCCGTCGGCCTGACCAGGGATGGTTCCCGGTCCACACCACACATCGTGATATCCCACGCCGTCGGCCACAAGAACAGTTCCTATAGGTGCCATACTGTCAGCCCCTCCTGCCACTCCGCTATTGATTACTAAGTCGGGATGCTCCGAGCATAGTAATTTATAGGTGCGTAATGCGGAATTTACTTTGCCAATTCCGACTTTCATAAGTACGATATCGTGATTACCTATTTTGCCATTATAAAAGGTATCGTTTCCGGATCTGTTTTCCTCTACTGAATCCATAAGATTTTTCAGCAGTGAAAGCTCCTTATCCATGGCCGCTATTATAGCTATTTTCATCTTAGAATATTTTATACTGCAAAATTACTAATTTTTTCGTAATTTTGCCATCAGACATTTATAACCTAACGCCATGAACACTATTAAAATTTGGAACGACTCGCCTTCCGACAAGCAGATTCAGGAGATTGTCTCATTTCTGCGTGACGGAAAAATTGCAATTATACCTACCGATACGATGTATGCCATTGTATGCAATGCGCTTGATCCGAAAGCTGTGGAAAAAATATGCAGGATTAAAGGTATAAATCCTGAAAAAACCAATCTATCGATTCTTTGCGAAGACATATCCATGGCATCAGAGTATTCAAGAATCGACAATACTGGATTCAGATTACTTAAAGAGCGGACTCCGGGTCCATTGACGGTGCTTTTGAAATCCGCTTCAAAATTACCAAAGGTTTTCAAAGGACGCAAGACAATCGGTGTGCGTATTCCGGCAAATAATGTGGCAAGAAAGATAACCGGTGAACTCGGGAACCCTCTTCTTACTACAACCATCCAATATCCTTCGGATGACTATGCCATTAACCCGGAACTGATTGCTGAATACTATGAAAATAAGATCGACCTCATGGTAGATGGAGGGGATGGAGAGATAAGACATTCTACCATAATTGATTGCAGCAATGGCGAACCTGAGTTGATCCGTGAATAAAATCCCGAATCAGCCTCTCAGACCGTGATGAAATATTCTGCTATAAATCCGATTACGGCACAAATCATGAATATGAAGGCCCAGAGATCGAGCTTATGAGAGATTGCGGTCGCTTTAGCCATATAGACAGCCAAAAGATGGAAGAAGGCCATAAGGAATGCAAAGAACACATCAATATAACTCCACCATGGCGCATGCAACAAGGCAGTGAGAACTACCAATATTACCATAAGGATGAGTGCGCACCATGAGATTGCCTTTGATTTCACAAGATTTACCATATCCCTATCTTTTTACTTTGAATCCATATATAGTCCCGTCGGAAGCCATTGCCATTATCACATAATAGCCTGACGGCATTCCATTCAGATCTGCAAACATTGTATCCGTCTCCCGGAAGTATCTTTCTTGCATCCTCCGGCCTGACATTGAATAAACACGCAATATTCGGGCCTCTTTTGGCAATTTGAGAGTGATGTGCCCTCCTCCTTCATATCTCATTACCGGTTCCGGATTAATAAGAATTTTTTCATAGGCCATGGCCCGGTTACGCTCCTCATCAGCAATGTCACTCAGAAAATCCTCATAGAAACTAAAGGGGATGTATTCCGATTCGCCAAGCGCATCATCAAGAACATAATTCCTGAAACGTTCCGGATTGTATAATTCAAATTCCACAGCTGTCGGCATCATTATCCATGAGTTTCTCCGGTCGATCAACTCCAGTTCCTCTTTCGCTTCTTCAGTGAGCGACTCAAATTCCGGAGTGGAATAGGGTCTTTCAATCACATCAGTAAAATAATCCGGAATGCCGGTCCAGGCCATAGTAGCTCTTTCGGGTAGGCGAGTGTCGTAGCGGATCAATTCGATTTCTCTTGCATAGCGCTGGAATTGTGTATACTCTTCTTCCTTAAGCCGTGATTTATCGAATTTTTCCGTGCGACTGTAAGCCAGTACAGGAAATCCTTTGTTTTCAGCGGAAATGACTACATATCCTCCGCGAGGTGAATTATATGCGTAAAAAGGAGTAAAAAGTCGATTTGTTGTCAACTCTCGTCCGTTCCATATTAATTTTGGCTCCCCCGTCTTTTCTCCGTACATTGTATTGAAAAATACAGAAGCAAGGTGTTTAGCCTGCTTTTGGCTCACGGTCTCTGCCATGATTTCCGCATTAAATGCTGAAATCATGGTTATGACTACCATGAATTTATATCCTATCGAAAATTTCATCTTGCTTGATTCCATATATTGATAACGTTTTATACCCGCAATATATTAGCCTGAAAGCCCCGACCTTTTCAGACCGGGGCTTTCATTAGTAAATTATCCGATTTTATTTTGAAAAATCACTCATCAATATAATTCTTTATCATGCTCAAGAAGAAGCGTCATCGACGGGCGATCACATACCTCGGCCGGACCGAAGTATTGGATAGGGCCGGGGTACTGATAGAGAGTATTCAAAGCCAGAGTCTCGCGCATTGAGGCATATTTCAGATAGGGCTTGCCATTCAGATTCACGAGTGCCTTCTGTATCACGGGTTTCATCTCTCCTTTGCGGCGTTCCATGTTCATCATCATCGTGATTGGGATACCCCCTGCAATCCAATCCTCTGTATGAGCCGTAAGATTGCGTACGCTCGACATATAACCTGTCACTCCGGAATTAATAAGCATCGCGGCATTATATCCCAAAGCATAGGTATAATCGGCATCAAAGTTGGTAGGATCAGCACAACGTCCTTCATATCCGAAGAAATGATGTTGCGTATTGAATGTGCCGCAATATTCGCCGGCTTCTTCCATCTCTATAAGGCGTTTGCCTACCATCTCGCTAATAAGACTTTCTGTCTCTATAAGGGAAACCTGCACATTTCCGTGACTATCACGGTCAAGACTTAGCTGCAAGGCGATGTTCTTAGGAAGGCTCTTATATAACTCGGCATTGACCGGAGACAGATAGGAATGAATCTTCCTCAATTTATCGAGTTCTTCAAGAGGTGCAATCTCTTCTTGATGTTGCTCCAGTACATCATTAAGCTCACTGATGAGCTTCTTCATCGATGGTATGAACTCGATAAGTCCTTCCGGGACAAGAACCGTGCCGAAATTCCAACCGAGTTTTGCACGCTCTGAGATTACATAACAGATATAACTCACGATGTTGTCGAGAGTCATGCGCTTTGCCTGAACTTCTTCCGAAATCAGGCAAATATTCGGCTGAGTCTCCAATGCGCATTCGAGCGCAATGTGTGAGGCCGAGCGACCCATCAGCTTGATGAAGTGATAATATTTCTTAGAGGAGTTGCAATCGCGCTGGATATTACCTATCATTTCGCTGTAGACTTTACAAGCCGTGTCGAAACCGAATGATGTCTCTATCCATTTATTCTTGAGGTCGCCATCTATAGTCTTAGGCACGCCTATCACCTGTACTCCCGCATTAATATTCTTGTAATATTCGGCCAGTACTGCCGCATTCGTATTGGAGTCATCGCCTCCAATAATTACGAGAGCTTTAATGTTAAGCTCCTTCAGGATCTTCAGACCTGCATCGAATTGTTCCGGCTTCTCGAGCTTCGTACGTCCGGAACCGATGATGTCGAATCCGCCCGTGTTGCGATATTCATTTATTACACCGGCTGTCAGCTCCATATATTGATGATTGATGAAACCTGAAGGACCCATCAGGAAGCCGTAGAGTCGGTTTTCCTTATTTAGGTTCTTCAATCCATCAAAGATACCGCTTACCACATTGTGTCCGCCGGGTGCCTGGCCTCCCGAAAGGATGATTCCTACATTGAACGGCTCTTCCACACGCGCCGGCTCGTCGTCGGAGACGAACTCAACTATCGGCATACCGTATGTATGAGGGAAAAGCTCTTTGATTTCTTCTTGATTGGCTACTGATTGTGTAGCGTCGCCCGTCTTAATCTTTACGGAACCTTGCAAACTTTTTGGTAATTTGGGCTGATATTCGGCCCGCACTTTCTGAAGAGCGCTTTTTTTCATTTTGATGTATTAATCTGATTTGATTTGCAAAATTAACTAAAATTTTTCAGATATAAACGGAACGGTTGAATTTTATTTGTAATTTAACGACTCCGTTTATTCTATTATAACACTCATTTCAACAACCGGTTTGCATATCTCGATTTTTTATTGTTAATTTGTGTTTCAAAAATTTTATCAAATGAAAAAGTATCTCTGGATTATAGCCATAGTGGCTCTCCTACTCCCGGCATGCGGAGGCAACAAAAAAGAAACGGTGGCATCTGATAAGGATTCGATCGAAGTGGTAGATCAATCTTCAGCTACGGAAAGCAGTCTTCCTACGGTAATCGATTTTTCCGCTACATGGTGCGGACCCTGTCAGCAGATCGCACCGCTTATTCATAAACTCGCTGAAGAATATGAGGGGAAAGTAAATTTCCAATTCATAGACGTGGATGAAAACCGCGCAATAGCAGAAGAGTATAAAATTGAGTCTATTCCTACTTTCATATTCCTCGATAAGGAAGGAAAAGAGATTGAAAGAGTTGTGGGAGCCGACGAGGAGAGCGTCAAGAAAGCCCTCGAGCAATTGGCGGCTAATTAATTTCTATACTCGGATAAACAAAATCCTGCAATAATCAAGCTACATCTAACTAACATCAATAATGGCAAACGAGACAACAATAACAACGGCCGTGCAATCATTGCGCGACAAGAGCTGGGCTCGATGGACAGCGTTGGGCCTCCTGGCTTTCGCCATGTTCTGCTCTTACATCTTCATGGATGTACTCTCCCCTATCAAGGACCTTCTTCAATCCACGAGAGGATGGGATTCCACTGCGTTCGGAACAATGCAAGGTTCAGAAACGTTCCTGAATGTATTCATATTCTTCCTCATCTTTGCCGGAATAATCCTCGACAAGATGGGGGTACGATTCACTGCTGTCTTATCCGGAGTGGTGATGTTGATAGGCGCTGTAATAAACTGGTACGCTCTTACTGATGCTTTCATCGGAAGCAGTCTTGACGTATGGTTTACCAATCATCTGAATTATATTCCTGTGTTTGATGAACTTGGAATCTCCCCATTCTATGAAGGAATGCCTGCATCGGCCAAACTCTCTGCCGTCGGATTTATGATTTTCGGTTGTGGAGTTGAAATGGCCGGAATCACGGTAAGCCGTGGTATCGTAAAATGGTTTAAAGGTCGTGAGATGGCATTGGCTATGGGTTCTGAAATGGCTCTTGCTCGACTTGGCGTTGCCACATGTATGATATTCTCACCTATGTTCGCTGAGATGGGAGGCACTGTCAATGTAAGTCGTTCGGTGGCTTTCGGAGTGGTTCTTCTTATGATAGCCCTGATAATGTTCATTGTTTACTTCTTTATGGATCGTAAACTCGATGAACAGACCGGAGAGGCAGAAGAAAAGGATGATCCATTTAAGATTTCCGACCTTGGAAAGATTCTTTCCAGTCAAGGTTTCTGGTTGGTTGCTCTCCTATGCGTGCTTTATTATTCAGCTATTTTCCCTTTCCAGAAGTATGCTGTGAATATGCTCCAGTGTAACATCGACTTCACGCCTCTTGAAGATGGCTCATTCTGGGCTACTGATAGCGTCACCTATATCCAATATGTGATAATGTTGATAGTCGCCGCTACTGCCTTTGCCGGAAATTTCGCAAAAAAGAAGTCCATGAAGACCACTCTTTTCGGCATATCAATCATCTCCCTCGTAATATACTGTTGGATGGGATACATGAAGCAAAGTGCAGGCGCAATTTTTGCAGTTTTCCCTTTGCTTGCAGTAGGCATCACTCCGATTCTTGGCAAATTTGTAGACTATAAAGGAAAAGCTGCTTCCATGCTCGTGCTTGGCTCTCTGCTGCTGATTGCATGTCATCTTACTTTCGCTTTCATTCTCCCGATGTTCAAGGGGAATGAAGTAGGAGGCGTGATAGTGGCTTATGTCACGATTCTCGTTCTTGGAGCAAGTTTCTCCCTTGTTCCGGCTTCCCTCTGGCCATCCGTACCGAAACTCGTGGATTCCAAGATTATTGGTTCGGCATATGCATTGATTTTCTGGATTCAGAATATTGGACTATGGTTATTCCCCATGTTAATTGGGAAAGTGCTTACATCCACCAATACCGACATCACTGCAGAAGTAGCTGCCGGACGAATGACTGAAGAAGTCGCTTCCATCAGTTATAATTATACATGGGCTCTCGTAATGCTTGCATGTCTCGGCGTAGCTGCATTCTTTATCGGGCTTTACCTGAAAATAGTTGACAAGAAAAAACATCTTGGCCTTGAATTGCCTAATGTGAATGACACGGCTGAAATCATAGAACCCGAGGTAACTCTCGCAGAAGAATAAATCATTATCAATAAATGACAACGACCCGGGTCATTCGATCCGGGTTGTCATGTATAATGATAGGTTGTTTATCATTCCATCATTCAGGGTGACACGATTCCTTTATGAATTGTGCTTTATGTTCTGACAATTCAGCGAGACTATGCGGATGCGCTCTCGCTCTCTATTGAAGATGGGTCGGTTGAAGATTTGGATGCGCTATTTTTATGAAAGCGTGCATATGTAGTCCTAATCCACACGGGTACTACCACACATCCGATTATTAGATAAAGATAATAAGTTATAAGACGCCAGAAGATAGCCATTATCAAGGCCATTCCGGCTCCACCAATCAAATCGCCGTAATAATTGGAGAATATCCATTCGCTGAGCCCTGATCCTCCGGGAGTCGGACTTACCATGAGCACTACCCACATCACAAACTGACGAGCAAGTATATCCCATTGCAAGGCTTCTGTTCCCGGCATGAAACCGAGAAACAAAACATTAACAACGAAGAAACGAGCGGTCCACGCAAGTGCCGTGCCACAGAAAACCTCCACCCAAAATCTGAACGGTTTTGTCTGAAGTTCCTGCGATGTTGCTATCATGTTATTCCCCAATCCCTTAATAGAATCTGACCATTTCTTAAGCCACCTCCAAGAGGCAACCTTATCGAGTGTTTTTTGAATCCAGAGGGGTTTCCAGATAATTCCCATGAACAGAAGGAAAGTCCATGCAGTGATGAACCCATAAACAATCCAGAATGTATACTTGATTCCATGAGCAAATCCTGTTCCTATTGAATTAAAAATCTCGTGATCCGGCGTTAGTAAAACCACAATCGGACATGCAATCACAAAGAAAAGTTCATCAAGAAATAAGGTAGTAAGCATTAATGTGGAAGCTCTTCCGATGGTAAGACCTTCGCTGGCAAGGAATAGTGGACCTAAGGAACTGCCCCCCACTGCTGACGGGGTTACACAATTCGTAAATTCACATAACATATCTACTTCCCACGCTTGCTTCCAGCTTAATTCTCTGTTGGTGAGTGTACGGAATCTCCATGTCAGTCCAAGATCCCTTCCACCCATAAACAGAATGCCTAAAAATATGCAAAAGATTGTCCATGGAGTGATCTTGACACTTGCCCATAATTGAGCAAGATTCTCTTCCTTGGATTCATGCCAGAACATTAAGGCTATCACTCCCAAGCCAATCGCCACAGGAAGCAATACTTTCCATATTGAAAATGCTTTATTACCGGATTGACTGTCCATCACTTCACCCTCCTTTCATTTGCTGCTATTAGGGTGTCGTACCTGTCGATCACTTCTTCCACTACCTTCTGCCAACTTTTCACAAGCGTCTCATGCGCACCCTTTGCAGCCTTATCCAATGCTTCTGGATGGTGATACAAAAATTCCACTAATCTTGCGAACTCTTCCGGCGACTTTTCTGTAAGAAATCCATTATTCCGGTCGGATATTACTTCTGATGCAGTGGAACCGCTCAATAAAATGGATGGAGTCCCCATAGCGGCTGCCTCCCGGATCACAAGTGGAGCATTGTCATAAAATGAAGGGAATAGGAATAGATCGGCCGCCGCATAATAGCGACTCAAGGTATCCCGGTCCTCTATAACGCCGTTCATCCTCACGCTATCCTGAAGGCCATATTCCTTTATCCGGTTGGCTATTTCCCCGGCCGCATAGCCGGTGCCGACAAAGTTCATGGTATATGGAATCCGTCCTTTCAGTAGTTTGAGCGTTTCGACAACGACATCAGTGCCCTTTTCCCATATATGCTGACCCACAAACAGGAGTGACAAGTGCCCTTCCGGAATGCCTAACTCTTTTTTGGCTTGCCGCTTATATTCCTTTACATTTCCTTTGATGAATGACGCCATATCATTGCCGTTTTCCATTACTATTAGGTTGCCCTTATAGCCGTACTCCCTTACCGTCTCCTCGACATGAGCCTGCGGAATCCATACTTCATCGCAAGAGTTATAAAAGTCAATGATGCGTCCCATGATATAATTTACCATCCATGGAACATGACGCATGGAATGTTCTAAATCATCACGATATTTGGAATGAAATGTGCCGATCAAAGGAATGCCTTTCTTTTTCTTAGCATACACTCCAAGACGTCCTGATGAGAAGGGGCAATGAGCATGAACGATCTTAAAATCCGATTCCCTGATCTTTCTCCAGATAAACGGATCTATCTTTGGGTATCCATATCTGTAGGGTCGACGTGAATAAATTGGCAAAGAAAAGAATCTAAGAACTTCATAAGGGAAGTCATTGCATACCGGATTCCATGGAGTCACCACGCACGGCGTTTTCCCGCTTTTCTGCAACCAATACACATAATTCTCCACCGTCAATGTCACTCCATCCAGTATTGGTGGAAAACTATCATTAAACACCCCGTAAAGATCTTTTGCCTGTGAAGGATGTATTATATCTTTTAGATTCTTCATCGGATTCCGGATTATAAAGGCTCTGATAATATATCTTACACCTTATTTAGTCAATATAGTCATAAGGAATCTCATTCAGCTATTTTTCATTTCATATTCACCTGTCAGGAATATTCCATCAACGCCAAATTCATATGTCCTATATAATTTTAACAATTATTATCTCCTCTTTGTTATACCAAAGGAAGCATTGGCCGCAATTTAAGCGAATAAGGCGCGGAGATGATATGTAAATATTGATTAAAAATTATTAATTTTGCATTCACTATACAAAACCAATATGAATACCATTACGAAGAATGTTCTGATTTTAATCGCCATATTCATTTGTATGGAAAGCTGCATTTCCTGTGCCCGCAAAATGAATGAAGATAAAAATAGCGATTCTGAAACGGTTGTGGAGATTGATACGGTTATTACTCAACCGGTTGACACGGTCGTTTCAGCTCCTGAAGAAGATAAGCAAAAAATAATTAATTACGAAGGCAGCGTTCTTCCGAAAATTAAGCAGGCAAGTGAAGAATATGCTGCAAAACTTAAGGAAAAAGGCCATAACGGTTTTATTGTAGTCGATAAAGCAAGAATGAAAGTAATCCTATATGATAAAGATGGAATGCCGGAAAAATCTTATGGAATGGCTTGTGCGAAGAATTTCGGTACAAAACATAAAAAAGCTGATTCCAGGACACCCGAAGGGTTCTTCTATGTCCAAGGAGTCTATGATAGCACTGATTGGTTGTTTACCGATGACAATGGAGTTACATCGAAGAAAAAAGGTCAATTCGGACCTCGCTTTATTCGTCTGAGTATACCCGGTACTACGCAGATAGGCATTCATGGCACGTGTGCTCCATGGTCGATAGGCCATAGGGTGTCGCATGGATGCATTCGAATCACAAATGAAAATATTATGGAATTGGTAGAGCTTGTAAAACCCGGAATGCCTGTTATTGTCATTCCCGGTAAGAGAGACCGCCAAGTGAACCGTGAAGAAGGTGTCAATATAGTTTATTTTCCCACATCACCCGAAACTGCTATAAGAGCCGCCGAACTTAAAGAAGCCATGAATGCTAAAGAAGCCACGGATTCAGACTCAATTTCTTCGATGAACTCGGACTCAATAGCCCGAGATTCCTTCCCAATCCTCCATGAAGACTCTTTAAATGGGGGAAAGAATGAGATCTTAATCGAGAAATCAAAACATCTAAGCCCGGAGGTCACCGATTCCCTTTAACCCTGTTCATAAAATTATCATAAGAATGCCGGATTTTTCGATGAAACCGGCATTTCTTATGTATTTATTTTGTAACTTTGCAGATAATTGCGGAAGATGCAATGCTATAAACAGCACATCTGATTTATAGCCATATAAAAATATTCTAAGTATTTGATAATTTTGGCCTTTATAATCAAGGTCAACCAACTTGACAGAACATATGCAGCAGCGTGGCAACGTCTATCAATACAATGATTATTCTCCGGATATGTCTTCACTCGGTGAGATACCATTAAGCATCCCGCCGGAAGAAGAAGCCCCGGCTCCTCAAAAGCAAGCTAAAGGGAAGCCTAAAAAACAAAAGACTCCGAAAACAAAAGAGGTTAAGGTCAAGACTCCCTCCAGTTTATCGGCATTCTTTAATAATATCGCAGACTTTTTTACTGGTACATCTTTCCGGCTAATAGTCGGCATTTTTATCGGATGTGTCGGCATATATATGCTCGTATCGTTCATATCATATTTCACTACTTGCATTGAGGATCAAAGCCTTATTAATTCGTTGCCGGTTGGACAGTCTTTACAAGTAGCCAACGCTGGAGGAGAAGGTGGGGCTCGACTATCGGAATTTCTTATAAATGAATGCTTTGGATTAGGATCATTGGTAATTGTGGTTTGGTTAATCGCAATCAGCATGAAACTTCTTATCCGCCGTCCACGATTCAAAACGCTTGATTTCACGATAAAATGCATAATCGTGCTCTTGACAGTGTCACTCCTTATTGGATTGATTACCATCGCTTCACATACTCCGGTCAATTGGGGAGGTTATCATGGCAGATATGTCAATGAATTCATAATCGGATTTATAGGCTGGACAGGAGCTGTACTCTTATCCCTGTTTATGATTTCACTATTCGTGGTAATCTGTATGAGGGACGTTGTTAAATGGATTAAAGGCAAATACGACCGCGTTCGTGAACGTCGAAGGGCGGAAGCCGCTATTCGTGCCGAACAGAAAGCCCGCGAGCAAGAAATCCTGCAAATGCAGCAACAGGAAATTATCGACGACATAAAGGCCGGTGAAACTACAGTATTCACTCCGGATTCCACTGATCCGGAAAATGTAAATGTTGAATTTACCTCAAAGGATTCACCAATTTATGAGATGCCTCTGGATCATCCTTGCAACTCGACTTATCAACCTGAAGATACATCGGCAAAGATGCCCAATCCTATTTCCGAAAACCCGGAAAATCCCGAACCGGAGATAAAAATATACGATGAAATGGGAACTACTGAGACCCCTGATGTCCCGGAAGATATCGATAGTGTATCTGAAGATGAACCGGAGTCTCCTCAGGAAGCTCCGATGGTGGTGAATGTAAATAGAATTGGTGAAAGTGAAAAACCCCATTTCAAGTCAGAAATAGATCTATACGAATCGCATAAATACAAATTCCCACCCTTTGAAATCCTCCGGCCCGGAAAAGAACAGGTAAGCATTGACATGGAGGAGCAAGCCTTTAATAAGGCGCGTATAGAAAAGACCCTCCTTGATTTTGGTATTCCAATAAAAGAAATAAGCGCAACAGTAGGTCCCACGGTGACTCTATATGAGATTGTTCCGGATTCCGGTGTTAAAATTGCCAAAATTAGAAGTCTTGTTGATGATATAGCCATGAGGCTTGCAGCAAAAGGAGTCAGAATCATAGCCCCTATTCCGGGTAAGGGCACTGTAGGTATAGAAGTTGCAAATAAAGACCCGCAAACGGTTTCAATGCGCACGATCATAAAATCAAAAGCATTTCAAGAAACCAAATATAATCTACCGATAGCCTTGGGGTCTACAATATCCAACGATGTTTATGTAGCAGATCTCACCAAGATGCCTCACCTCCTTGTGGCAGGCGCCACAGGCCAAGGTAAATCCGTGGGCCTTAACGCAATTATCGCCTCATTGCTATACTCAAAAGCTCCATGGCAACTTAAATTCGTCATGATCGATCCCAAGCAGGTTGAATTCAGTCTGTATAATAAAATAAAAGATTATTATATGGCCACATTGCCTGGAGAAGAAGATGAGGAGCCTGTCATTACAGAGATGCAGCGGGTTGAAAATATTCTTAAATCTCTCTGCGTTGAGATGGATCAGCGCTACACTCTCCTAAAAACGGCCCACGCCAGAAATGTGGAGGAATATAATAATAAGATTCGCAATGGTGTCCTGAATCCCGCTGAAGGTCATAGATTCCTCCCTTATATCGTAGTCGTGGTCGATGAGTTTGGCGATCTTATTATGGTAGCGGGTAAAAGTGTCGAAATGCCTATCGCGCGTCTTGCTCAGAAAGCACGTGCGGTCGGAATGCACGTCATAATAGCCACCCAGCGTCCTTCAACAAATGTTATTACCGGTATTATAAAGGCCAATTTCCCAACCCGTATTTCATTTAAAGTATCATCAGGAGTAGACTCCAAGACTATTCTTGATACACCGGGTGCGCAACAATTAATAGGCCGAGGCGATATGCTCATCTTCAATAATTCAGAAATGGTGAGGGTGCAGTGTGCATTTATTGACACTCCGGAAGTGGAAGAAATTTGCGAATATGTTTCGAAACAGCCCTATCCTACTGGAGCTTACATATTGCCGGAACCACCTGCCACATCGGGTGATGAAGTAACTCCGGGGGATAAACCTGCATCCGGCGATCGAGATCAGATGTTCCCCGAAGTGGCCCGGGCAATAGTAGGCGGTAAAATGGCGTCCACAAGCAGCATCCAACGGCATTTCAGCATAGGTTATACACGTGCCGGGCGTATAATGGATCAACTTGAACGAGCCGGCATCGTAGGCCCGAATCAAGGAGGTAAACCCCGTGCGGTGCTTATGACTCCTTCTGAACTCGAAGATTTCTTAGCCATGTCATAGATGTATTTACTAGTATATTAGTTGATTAAATACATACAAACATTAAAAGGCAAAAAAATATTTGCACGATTAATTTATTTTTATTAATTTTGCAGTGTAAATGGTTCCATGTCCGAGTGGTTAGGTACCGGTCTGCAAAACCGTTCACACCAGTTCGAATCTGGTTGGAACCTCTGGGTGGTCAGGCAAATGTCTGGCCACCATTATTTTATATTCTTTATTCATCGGCTTACAACATATCCTTTCCCTTTCAAGATAGGGCAATTTGCTGATTTTTAACTTTCTTCACTAATGACCATCTGATTATTGACGCTCTTTTTTAAGATTATGGGTCGCGACTACCAAAAAAAGCGTGTATTCTAAGGTGAAAGTTGATGTAGTTTAAAGAAATTGTAGTAAATTTGCAGGTATGAATGCAAGGCATCTTATAGGAATAATCATACTCGCTCTTGTCTGGTTATGGCTGGTATGGGCCGTGCTGAGAGCCGGAGTTACATTGATGAGTATTCTCACTGTTATTATGTCGGGAATAATCATCTTTGTTCCTCTATATAAGAAATATGTGAATTCTCGAAAATAGAGCGTCGTTTGTACTCATAATAATTGAATTTACTTGATCTTACAATGAATCAAGAAAATAAAGATAATATTGACTTAAAACACGGCGCACTGCTTGAATCGATAACCGATCCTTCGCAGTTGCGTAAACTCGATGTATCACAGCTTCCTCAATTATGTGAGGAGATTCGTGACACTCTTATCTCCGGCTTATCAAAAAATCCCGGGCATTTCGGCTCCAGTATGGGAGCAGTGGAAATTATCGTAGCTCTCCATTATATATTCAATACCCCTTACGACCGCATAGTTTTTGATGTCGGACATCAGGCTTATGCCCATAAATTATTGACCGGAAGGCAGAAAGAATTCCCGAATCAAAGAACCCTCGGCGGCATCAGTGGCTTCCCTAACCCGATGGAGAGCGAATATGATACATTCATGTGCGGACATGCAAGCAATTCAATTTCAGCCGCTCTTGGAATGGCCATAGCTGATATGAATACTCCCGGGAATGAGGACAGGAAGACAGTTGCCCTTATAGGAGATGCCTCCATTAGCGGAGGATTAGCCTTTGAAGGGTTGAACAATGCATCTATCAATCCCAATAATCTTCTTATCGTCCTTAACGACAACGATATGTCGATTGATGATAATGTGGGCGCATTACATCGATATTTATCCGACATCACTACATCAAGCAGATATAACCGTGTTAGATACAAAATCTACAAAGCCTTTAAGAACAGAGGACTGATTAACGAAAAGAAACGTGGTTCGGTACTACGTTTCGGAAATGCGCTCAAGAGCCTTATTTCTCGGCAGCAGAATATTTTTGAAGGACTGAATATACGTTATTTCGGGCCTTTTGATGGGAATGATGTGGAGAAAGTTGTGAAAGTGCTGTCAGAGATAAAAGACATGAAAGGTCCACGCATTTTACACCTGCACACAGTCAAAGGACGTGGATTTAAGGCTGCGGAAGAAAATCCGAGTCAATGGCATGCTCCAGGCAAGTTCAATCCGTCAACAGGAAAGAAACTCCTTAAATCGGGAGGAAAGGCATGGCAGAATATATTCGGTGAGCATATCACGCAATTAGCTCGCAAAGACGAGAGAATTGTAGGTATCACGGCAGCGATGCCATCCGGAACCTCAATCGACATCCTTCAGAAAGAATTTCCTGAGAGAGTGTATGATGTGGGGATATCCGAGGGGCATAGCATTACATTTGCAGGAGGGTTGGCCGCTGCGGGGAAGCGCCCGTTCGTTGCCATCTATTCATCTTTTCTACAAAGAGCCCTGGATAATATTATCCATGACGTTGCCATTCAAGGCTTACCGGTGACTATTTGCATCGACAGGGCAGGGATCGTAGGTGAAGACGGAGTTACTCACCATGGCCTTTTTGATCTTGTATATCTCAGGATGATTCCCGGACTCAAGATTGGTGTGCCATCCTCTCCGGAGATGCTACGCAAGATGATGGATTTGTCATTATTGCAATCGGGTCCGTTTGCAATAAGGTATCCTCGTGGGAAATGCGAATCTATGGATGAATTTATAGAATTAGAGAATCTTTCCATAGGCAAAGGGATTACCGTGCGTGAAAATAAAGAGGCAAGAGTATCGATTCTTACAGTCGGCCCGACTTTGACGGATGCCATAAAAGCAGCGGATGCACTTCAAAAGAAAGGCAAAGAAGTAAATATCTATGACATGATATGGGTAAAACCCCTTGACCAAACGTTATTGGATCATATTACTGCAAATAGCGACTTCATCATTACCGTGGAAGACGGAGTTACGGATGGTGGTTTTGGATCTGCCGTGTCAGAATATATTAGTTCGCGCCATCCTGGAATGAAAGTGGTGCGTCTCGGTATCCCCGATATTTGGATCGCTCATGGCACGGTGTCGCAGTTGAAAGAAATATGCGGATATGATGCTGATGCGATTGAAAAGGCAGTAATCAATGTGCTTGTTGATGAAGATCAGCGTGTAAATAATCAGCAGAAATGAAGATAATTATAGCCGGAGCCGGTGATGTCGGATCGCATCTTGCCATCATGCTCTCAAAAGACAATCAAGATATAACTTTGCTTGACCATGATCAGGCAAAGCTTGATGTGATTGACTCCAACTATAATTTGATGACTTGGAGCGGGTCAACTTCGAGTTTTCAAAGTCTTACGGATGTAGGAGTGGAAAGCGCCGATCTCTATATCGCAGTAACTCCTTATGAGACCCGCAATATTACTTCTTGTGCCATTGCAAAACGATTGGGGGCCTCAAAAACCGTTGCAAGAATAGATAATAGTGAATTTCTAATTCCTAAAAATGGAAAAGTTCTCAAAGACATAGGCGTCGACTTTCTTATTTATCCGGAGAATCTCGCGGCTATGGAAATAAGCAATTCCCTGAATCATAACTGGGCAAGATATTGGGGAGAACTGCATGATGGGAAACTCCTGATGATAGGAGTAAAAGTATATGGCAATTCTCAACTGCTAAATGTGAAAATCAAAGACCTGCCCGTTACCACCCATGATTTCCATATAGCGGCAATCAAGCGCCACAGCGGAACAATCATCCCTAACGGTAATGATGCCATCGAACCGGATGATATAGTTTACTTCATCACCACTCCCGAACATATCCAGACAGTACGCGAAATGTGCGGTAAAACTAAAAGGGTAATCAAGAAGGTATTGATAATGGGCGGGAGCAGGATAGCACGTCGCTTTGCAAAACTTTACCACGATAAGTTCCATATCAAGATTATAGATATGGATATGGAAAAGTGTGAGCAAATGGCTACTAATCTGCCGGATTGCGAAATTGTATATGGCGACGGACGGGATATAGAGATTTTACGCGAGAATAATCTCTATCAATATGATGCCTTTTTGGCGCTTACCGAATCATCGGAAACGAATATCCTTGCCTGCATGACTGCAAAGGAATTCGGTGTGCCCAAGACTGTGGCCGATGTAGAGAACCTACAATTCCTCGGCCTTGCAGAAAGTCTTAACATTGGTACAACTATCAATAAAAAATTATTGGCATCAAGCCGTATCTATAAGATTTTATTGGATGCAGATGAGAGCAGCAGCCGATTCCTCGCGCTGGCTGATGCAGAAGTTGCGGAGATTCAAGTGCGTCCGGGTGCAAAAATTACCAAAGACCTTGTGCGTAATCTCCGGCTGCCTTTCGGAATGACTCTTGCAGCCCTTGTAAGGGGTGATGAGGTATCGCTCATCGGTGGTAACACTAAAATAGAGGCCGGTGACTATGTAGTGGTGTTTAGTTTAATGGGAACGCTCGATAAAATCGAGAAATGGTTTAACTGATGAAATTCGTTAAAGTAAAGCTCCCCCATCTTTCCCATAGGAAATACATCAATATTCTCATGCTTCTCCGCATCGAGGGTTACCTTCTGATGATTCTTTCCATATTTATGATATTTCCTTGCCTTATCAGCCTATTTTATGAGACGGAAAGTTCTATTCCATGGCTCATATCTCTCGGCATAACGGCAGGAGCAGGAGGATTGATGACCCTTCTAAAACCAAAATCGAAAGATATGGGCAAGCGGGAAGCCATCCTACTTACAGGCCTTACTTGGATAATCCTATCATTGTTCGGAATGCTTCCTTTTATGCTTTATGGCACCCATCTTTCAGTTACCGATGCGTTTTTTGAAACAATGAGCGGATTCACGACCACCGGAGCGACTGTACTGCATACACTTGTGGATGTTCCTAAATCCATCTTGTTCTGGCGATGCTTCATCCAATGGTTCGGGGGGTTGGGAATACTCCTCTTTACTCTTGCCGTGGTACCAATTCTCAATTCATCAGGAGGAATGTTATTGTTCAATGCCGAGGTTACGGGTATCACACATGATAAGCTGCGCCCGCGTGTAAGCAATACGGCTAAAGGACTTTGGGGACTTTACATAGTCCTGACCCTGATTCTCCTTATATTACTCTGTTTTTCCGACATGAATTTTTTCGAGGCCTTATGCTATTCGTTATCAACACTCTCTACGGGAGGTTTCACCACAAGCGATGCCGGCCTTGGTCAATACAACTCCCTATATATTAAAATTATAATGACTATATTCATGTTCCTCGGAGGCGTTAATCTATCATTGCTTTATAGTGCCGTCCGATACAGGAAATTGAAATTATGGGGTAATACCGTGTTTAAGGTATATGTGTGGACCGTACTGATAGGGTATGTGCTGTTCGCGGTAAATGTAATAATTGAAGGCCTTTGTGAGAATATAAGCGATATAACAATCGACCCATTGTTTCAATCAGTATCATTATTGTCCTCAACCGGCATCATGGAACCGGATTTCCGTAACTGGGGCTCTTTGGCATTGGTAGTTATGATAGTGATGATGGTAATGGGTGCGTGCGCAGGCAGCACATCTGGAGGAGCAAAAATAGATCGTTTTGTGATTCTGTTTAAATTCATCCAGAATGAATTCTACAAAATTATGCATCCAAGTGCCGTTACAACAGTGACGCTGAATGGAAAAGGGACACAGCCTCAGATTATCAATAAGACCCTCGCCTTCCTTTTCCTATATGCGGTGGTCATTGTAATCGGAGGGACAATTATGTCGCTTTTGAACCTTCCCGTCGGGGATAGTTTCTTCGTAACTATACAGGCGATAAGCAATACCGGACTTGGAACGGATGTAACAGGCGTATCCGGAGATTATTCCCTGATTCCAGACACGGCAAAATGGCTTCTTGCTTTTATAATGCTTACCGGACGTCTTGAAATCTATACAGTCCTGATGATTTTCACTCCGGCATTCTGGAAACGCTAATATCCGTAAGAGTTCGGATTATCTAAGTTTTATTGCTTTTGATTGGTGGGCCAAGGGAAGCCGGCTGGATTAAGCGTGAGATGGATTGACTTCTGTCCCAATCTTACACCAACATATTCAGTCAATTTTTTCCTGTCGGCAGCATTCAGACCCGCCGGGGCATTCACGAAAATCATGTTTACGGTATCAACACTATTTCCGTTGATTGAAGAAGCAACCATCTGAGATAGAGCTATATCTTTAACATTAGGAAACAATACTCTTACTTCCGGCGAAATCCGTACGCTCTCTTCATTATATTGCCTATGTATGGCCAGTAACGACTTCAGAGAATCTATCTGCGACTGCCTGCTTGCAATCTCCCCCTGCATAAGTTTATAGAATTGATCTTCCGTCTCATTTTCTGTTATGGCATCCCTACCCCATGAGAAACCTTGCTTTATATTGAGAATTGTGCCACCCAAACCTACGGAATCAAGTTTATTGACCATGGCCAGCTGAAGTGAATCTTTTGGCAATTCCTGGCCTATGAGGGTCACGTCAATATATCGCTTCCCATTCTCCATATATTCTTTGTGACTCAAAACCTGTGTATTGGGGAACGCCATCTCATCTTGTACAAAGCGTTGCGCCTTATCGAGGAAGAGGTTTTTCTGGATCATTACAAATGTAAGGTAGACACTTATTCCAATCACAAGAGTAATCACGATATATGCCATATTCTTTACTCTCTTTGCCCTTTGCACGTTCTGATATTCCATTGTTTTGAAGCCCATGAGCTTGACTCCGACCCATGTTGCAACAAAAATAAAAATCATATTAGTGAAAAAGAGATAGAATGCGCCGAACAAGAACTTCATTTGCCATGTGGCAAGCCCGTATCCGGCCGTACATAACGGAGGCATCAGAGATGTGGCTATAGCTACACCGGGCAATACCTGACCCTTATTCTTGGCAGCGATGCTAAGTATACCTGCGGCACCACCAAATAATGCGACGAAAACATCGTAGATGGATGGAGATGTGCGCGCCAGAAGCTGACTCGATCCTTCATATTGCGGAGATATAAGAAAATATAAGGCTGATGTGAGCAATGAGCCCACAATGGCAGCCGATATATTCTTCAAACTTGTCTTTAATAAGGTAAAATCGCGGATTCCTATTCCAAGACCCATTCCTATTATAGGTCCCATCAGAGGCGAAATCAACATCGCTCCGATTATTACCGCCACACTATCCGTATTCAGGCCCAACGATGCAATGAAGATGGCAAAGATTAGGGTGAGAAGCTGGCTCCCTTTAAATGATACTCCGGCTCGTATGCTGGCTTCTATGTCGGCTTGTGATTCCAGCTCATCAGTCACCGACAGATAACCCAACACCTCATCATATACATTCTTAATCTTGTTCTTTAGTACAGTGAAATCGGCCATATAGTATTGTTTTATGTTTGTAAAAGCGTAATAATCCACAAAGAAATCCTTGTAGGCGAATCTTTCTTGATATATAACGGAATAGAATATTATTTAATGTACCACTATCGGATATTTCCTCTTTTTTTAGTAATTTTGCAAATATAAGCGAACTCAAACATCCGCCGATTAATCAAAGGTTATGGAGAGATTCATATTAAGAGGATGCGGAGTGGCTCTTGTCACCCCATTCGACAAAAATAAAGAAATAGACTATCCGGCGCTTGAGCGCATGGTCAGGCACATTGCCGTCGGGAAGGCCGACTTCATCGTTGTACTTGGAACCACCGGGGAAACGCCAACTCTTAGTCCGGATGAAAGAAATGACATACGCAGATTTGTAGCTCGATTGGGGAAACAATTAGGAATCCCGCTCGTGGCCGGATTGGGGGGAAACAACACTGCTGCTCTGGTGAAAGAAATTATGGATACCGATCTTGAGGGCTATTCTGCAATTCTTTCAGTCACTCCATTCTACAACAAGCCCTCACAGGAAGGATTATATCAGCACTATGCAGAAGTGGCAAGGCACTCGTCTCTTCCCATTATCCTATATAATGTGCCAGGACGCACCGGAGTAAATATATCAGCAGAAACCACTCTGCGACTTGCAAATGAATTTGATAATATTATAGGAATAAAAGAGGCATCCGGAAATTTCCGGCAGATTGAGGAAGTGATTCATAATTGTCCTCCCGGTTTTAAAGTGGTATCGGGTGATGACGCGCTCACATATCCACTGATGGCCTTGGGTGCCGAAGGTGTGATTTCAGTGATAGGAAATGCTTTCCCCGCAGAATTCAGTGAGATGACTTACTTATGCAATCATGGAGATTTAGGAGATTTTCAGAAAGCGCTCCGGATTCATTACAATTTCCAGAAATTGTACGATGAATTATTTATTGACGGCAATCCGGCAGGAATCAAATGTTTGCTTAGTGAAATGAACTTAATTGAAAATGAGCTAAGATTGCCATTAGTGCCGACACGCCTGAAAACAACCGAAAAAATACATTCATTATTATCTCTTATCAAAGGAGATTCCAAGTGAGAGGGAATGCTTTCATATACCTCAGCCTTACTTTTGATTAAGCCCATATTCAATGATTGATCGTGCGACAGCGCAAAAGATAAAAGATACCGCCGACATAGTGGAGGTTGTCTCGGATTATGTACATCTTGTACGCCGTGGCGCCAACTATATGGGGTTATGCCCTTTTCACAATGAGCGAACACCCTCCTTTTCCGTAAGCCGTAAGAAAAATTTCTGCCTTTGTTTCTCATGTAAGAAAGGTGGCTCTCCCGTGGGTTTTCTTATGGAAAAGGAAGGATTTTCCTATCGTGAAGCACTTTTGCATCTCGCAAAGAAATATGGCATTGAAGTTCAAGAACAAGAGTTGACCGATGAGGAACGCGAATTGCAGAGCCTGAGGGAAGGTATGCTCGTTGCCAATGAATGGGCAATGAAGCTAATGGAATCCAACATGACTGGCACGGAGGAAGGCCGGGATGTCGGACTTCAATATTTTCTTCAACGTGGGGTCACATCCGAAGCGATAAAAGCATTTCATCTCGGATATGCTCTCGAAAATGGCTCTCATCTCATCAATGAAGCCAAAAAGACAGGCTTCAGAATTGAAATATTAAAACAATTAGGGCTTGTAGGCACATCTCAGTCCGGACGGGATTATGACCGCTTCCACGGCCGCGTGATATTCCCCATTTTAAATAATGCCGGAAAAGTCATTGCTTTCGGAGGACGTGACCTGAAAGGAGGAATTGCAAAGTACATTAATTCTCCTGAATCCGAATTATATAAGAAAAGCAAAGAGCTTTACGGCATATTTCAGGCCCGGGCAAGCATTGTAAGGGAAGATAAATGCTTTCTTGTGGAAGGATATATGGATGTGATAGGCATGTGGCAATCAGGAATGAAAAATGTTGTAGCCTCTTCTGGTACTGCCCTTACTGATGGCCAGATAGCATTAATCCATCGACTTACGAATAATATTACCTTGATCTACGACGGTGATGCGGCTGGCATCAAGGCGTCGCTGCGGGGAATAGATATGCTCTTAAGCCATAAGCTTAACGTTAAAGTTCTTCCCTTGCCTGAAGGCGACGACCCCGATAGTTTCGCAAGCAATCATTCTCCGGAGGAGTTCAAGCAGTATGTGGCCGATAATGAAACTGATATTATCCGATTCAAGTTAAGGGTACTTATGTCGGGTGAAGAAGCAGAATCGCCACAACATAAAATAGAGGTTATCAACAGCCTGGCGGAATCAATCGCTCATATTCCGGATCCTATTTCCAGGGATGTATATATTCAGGAATGCGCTAAATTGCTTTCAATGTCGGATACTTCCATTGCAAAATCTGTAGGATTCAAAAGGAATGCACTGATTCAGAAATGGAAGAAAGAGAGAGAATGGAATAAATACAAAGAGGATTCCGATAACGGAAACTCTTCGGCCGGACTCCCATCTACAATCGCCACGCTTGCTCATTCGGATAGACAAATTGGTAACAATGAACGGGAATCTCAATCCCGATCTGTCATTCCAATTGATTATCCATTCCGTCCACTGGAGCAATCGGTAGTGAGATACTGTCTCCGATATGGCTATCTCTTTTTCTGCATGGCTGAAGATGAGGATGGGAATGAGATTCCTATGTCGGTGTTGGAATTTGTAATGGAGGAACTTGAAGCCGACGGTATTCATTTCTCTGTTCCTGAATATGCCCGTACCATGGAACTCCTTGCAAAAATGAAAAATGAATACGAGGCTGCTCTCAATACCAGGAAAAAGGAGATTCAAGAAGAAATCGAGATAAGACGTAAAGCATCAATTGAGGAATTGGGAAATTCAGATTTGTCGGTGCATGAACTCAATATAGGCGAACAAAAGATGGAAGATGAGCTTAAAGAATGGGCTTCAGCTCAACTTCACGAATTTTCAAAAGAATATCCATCCAAGATATTGGCGAGTCATGAGGATGATCAAGTAAGGAAGACCGTAACGGAATTAATGCTCGAAAGGCATCAGCTTAGCAATATATATGCCAAAGATCCCACTAATGTTCCGGAGGAAGATAAATTGGAAATCCTCGTCACCCGTGCGGTGAATGAATGGAAAGGAGAGATTCTCAATTTGCAGATGAGGGATCTTATGAAGAAATTCAATAATCCCTCTTCACCAATCAGCAAGGATGAGGAGCGTAATATCCAAACACGACTTGCGGCCATAATGAAACTACGGCAGGAAGTGGCTCGGAATATAGGCGACCGTACTCTCGACCCCAAACGAACATAATCGCAAGATAATCCTTTGGAAAATTAAAAGATACCGTATAAACTGCCGGTAAATCCATTTTTTGTTTATAATAAATTATGTATTTTTTGTTTATATGGAGTATTTGATGTAATTTTGCAATAGAAAAAGAATAGCGTTTAAACCGCTTAAATTGACTAAATCAAATATCATGGAATTACCATACGCCGAATCTTGGAAAATCAAGATGGTAGAGCCAATTCACAAAAGCACTCACGAGCAGCGTGAGAAATGGCTGAAGGAGGCTCATTACAATGTATTTCAGTTACGTGCCGACCAGGTATATATCGATCTATTGACCGATTCAGGCACAGGTGCTATGTCCGACCGTCAATGGGCAGCCCTAATGATGGGCGATGAAAGCTATGCCGGAGCCCGTTCATTCTTTGAGTTGAAGGATGCCGTAAACCGGATTACGGGGTTTGAGTACATGATTCCCACGCATCAAGGACGTGCGGCCGAGAATGTGCTGTTCTCCCATCTGGTTAAGGAAGGCGATATCGTGCCCGGAAATTCCCATTTCGATACAACAAAGGGACATATCGAAGCTCGCAAAGCATTTGCTGCCGACTGTACAGTGGATGAAGCCAAGAATACGCAGCTCGAAGTTCCGTTTAAAGGGAATGTAGATCCTGCCAAGCTCGAAAAAGTGCTTGAGGAGAATGCGGATAAAGTGCCATTTATCATAGTTACCATTACCAATAACACTGCCGGCGGACAACCCGTATCGATGGAAAATCTAAGGGCCGTGCGGGCAATAGCCGATAAATATGGCAAAAGAGTGATCCTTGATTCCGCTAGATTCGCTGAAAATGCGTACTTCATTAAAATGCGCGAGCCGGGATACGCCGACAAGACCATAAAGGAAATCTGCCGTGAAATGTTCTCCCTCGCCGATGCAATGACAATGAGTGCCAAGAAAGATGGCATCGTAAACATGGGCGGATTTATTGCTACAAAATGGGAGGATATATATGAAGGGGCTAAGAGATTCGTAATTCCGTTTGAGGGTTATCTCACATATGGAGGAATGAATGGCCGCGATATGGCTGCCCTTGCTGTCGGTCTTGATGAAAATACGGAGTTTGACAATCTTCATTCACGCATCCATCAGGTAGAATACCTTGCCAAATTGCTTGATGAATACGGCATACCTTATCAGCGTCCCGCCGGTGGCCATGCCATATTCGTAGATGCCAGCAAAGTACTTACGAAGATTCCGAAAGAGGAATTCCCGGCCCAGACTCTTACGATAGAACTTTACCGAGAGGCCGGTATCCGTGGATGCGAAATCGGATATATCCTTGCCGACCGCGATCCCGTGACCCGTGAAAACCGTTTTGAAGGAAATGACTTCGTGCGTCTTGCAATTCCGCGCCGCGTATATACCGATAATCATATGAATGTTATCGCAGCAGCCCTTAAAAACGTCTACGACCGCCGCAATGAAATCACAAGAGGCGTAAAGATCGTTTGGGAGGCGGAGTTGATGCGTCATTTCACCGTTCAACTTGAGCCATTAGGATAAACCTCATCTATCATACAAGGGCAGGGGTTATGTTAACAATCTTAGCATAATCCCTGCTTCTGATTATTGTTCCGATGATTATGCAAGGTTTCTTATTTTTGCTTCTTATAATTTAACTAATAATCTATAATAGAATTGGCTTGATATTTGTTATTAAGAAGAGGAGATATGGATTCTTCCATTTGGCAAACTAAATATTACTCTCAATGATAGTTGCCATGAATCCTCATTTCCTTTGAAATAATAACAGAATAACATTAGAATGCAGATAGATACATTAACCCCTACTCCGTCCTTGAAAACAGTGAACAAGTCGGATATTTTGTTGGAGACAATAATATCAGCGATTCAGGACAAGAAAGGAGCCAAGATAGTCAACATTGACTTTCAACAGATAGAATCTGCTCCGGCAAATCATTTCGTGATATGCCAAGGAAAATCAACAACGCAGGTCAGTTCAATTGCCGACAATGTTCAGGAAACAATCCGGAAGAAATTGAATATAAAACCGGCAAATATTGATGGATACCGCAACTCACAGTGGATTATCCTCGATTTCGGTTCAATTATGGTGCATATTTTTCTCCCGGAAATGCGAGAGATATATAACCTTGAGGAATTATGGAACGATGCCATTATTACCGAAATTCACGATATAGATTAACCAAACAGACATATATTGGATTAAAATGAATATTATGCCCCAGAAAAAGAGACCCAATTCGCGCAACCGGCGTCCTCTCTTCAATATATACTGGATGTATGCGATTATCGCAATGTCGCTGCTTGCTTTGTACTATTTTCAAGATAGCTCACAATCACGTGAAGTAGATTGGACAGACTTTGAAAAAGCAGCTCTGGCAGGTGATATCGATAAAATAGCCATTATTACACAGAATGGCTCAGCTGAAGGTATTCTTACGCAACAAGGTGCCAAAAATATGAAATTTGACATGTCTCCGCATCTTGCAAGCGATAAGAAAATAATTACAACCATTCCGTCAAATGATAAGATACAGGACAAGATTGACTCATGGAATGAAACACTCGCCGCGGAAGGGAAACCTCAAATAAAGGTTACTTACGAGAAAGGATCCGATCTTATGAAATTCATTTGGTATTTCGGTCCTATTATCCTAATTTTCGCTCTAATGATGTTCATGTCGCGCAGAATGTCAAGCGGCGGTGGCGGAGGTGGAATCTTTAATGTAGGCAAATCTAAAGCAACCGTTTTTGATAAGTCAAACGGTACTAACGTAACATTCAAAGATGTGGCCGGCCTTTCCGAAGCTAAAGTCGAAATTGAGGAAATTGTAGAATTCCTCAAAAATCCGGAGAAATATACGGAATTAGGTGCTAAGATTCCTAAGGGAGCATTACTCGTAGGCCCTCCTGGAACCGGTAAAACCCTATTAGCTAAAGCAGTTGCAGGAGAGGCCAACGTACCCTTCCTGTCCATGTCAGGTTCTGATTTCGTAGAGATGTTCGTCGGAGTTGGTGCTGCAAGAGTCCGCGACTTGTTTAAGCAGGCCAAGGAAAAGGCGCCGTGTATCGTCTTCATTGATGAAATTGACGCGGTAGGCCGTGCACGAGGCCGCAATCCGAACATGGGTTCTAATGATGAGCGCGAGAATACGCTCAATCAGATGCTTACTGAAATGGATGGCTTCCAATCGAACAATGGAGTCATCTGCCTCGCGGCTACCAACCGCGCTGATATGCTCGATAAAGCTCTGCTTCGTCCTGGTCGTTTTGACAGGCAAATATATGTGGATCTTCCTGAGCTTACCGACCGTGAAGAAATCTTTAAAGTACATCTCCGTAATATTAAGGTAGATGATACTCTTGATATTGAACAACTTGCACGTCAGACTCAAGGATTCTCGGGCGCTGATATAGCAAATGTTTGTAATGAAGCGGCCCTTATTGCAGCCCGTAATGGGAAAAGCAATGTGGATTGGAGCGACTTCATGTCGGCCATAGATCGTATTGTCGGCGGATTGGAGAAAAAGTCGCGCATCATTACCGATGAGGAAAAATTAGCTATTGCCACTCACGAAGCAGGCCACGCCACTATAACATGGATGATAGAATACGGCAATCCATTGGTAAAGGTGACAATCGTGCCTCGAGGGCGAGCACTTGGAGCCGCTTGGTATGCGCCGGAAGAAAGGCAGATCGTCCCCACCCAGGCATTGCTCGATACAATGTGTGGGTTGCTTGGCGGTCGCGCGGCTGAAGAAGTATTCCTCGGACAGATTGGTACCGGGGCATCCGACGACCTTGAGAAATGCAATAAGATTGCTCGTTCAATGGTGCTTGTGTATGGTATGAGTGATAAGCTGCCTAACCTTAATTATAATGATTCCACAGGACAGGAAATGGGGTTCACAAAGCCCTACTCCGATGATACTGCCAAGGTGATCGATGAGGAAGTGACACGCATAATCAATGAGCAGTATGAGCGTGCCAAGGAAATCCTTAGAAAATATGCCAAAGAGCATAATCAGATTCGAGATATGCTCGTGGCTAAAGAGGTTATATTCCATGACGATGTAGAGAAGATTCTTGGAAAACGCAAGTGGGTTAGCCGTACAGATGTAATCCTTGAGATGAATCGACGTGATGAAGCTGCCCGGCTGGAAAATTCTAAAGCAGACTCTAATAATAAAGATAAGCCTGAAGAAGCTAAAGATACAGCTGCATCCGATGAAAGTCCGGAGGATAATCATATTCCTTTCTCAGAGGATTGACAATGAACTAAATAATTGGAAGGGTGTGATGATATACCCTTCCAATGTTTGTCTTTGCGGACCATCACCAAGTTTTATATTATATCTAATGAGGATTAAAATTGCATAAACTCTTTTATTGATCTTAATATGCTTGCCGTCAATTCAAGGCGCTTCATTAAGATATGGGTGCATTTCGGTCCACAATCTGCCGGCGAGAGTGGCGATTGGTATGCCCGGAATCTTTATAAGGAAGATCAGAGTGCTTATGGAAATCATCTTCAACAATTCGGCCACCCTTCAGAAGTCGGATATAAGGATATGCTCAAAGACTGGAATCCAGATGCCTTAAATCCGGAATATCTTACAGAACTCTACCCTAAAGCCGGTGCAAGATTCCTGATGATTCAGGGAGTGCATCACGATAATTACGATTTATGGAATTATAAATACCAACCATGGAATTCCGTTTATATAGGTCCTAAAAGAGATTTACTGAGCGAATGGGTAGTCTCCTGCGTGAAACATGGTATACGATATGGTGTGACTTTCCATCACGAATATACTTGGTGGTGGAAGACAGCATTTGGCCATGACTCCTCAGGTCCTAAAGCCTGAGTTAATTATGACGGACTGTCAATACCTTAACCCTTCCCCATTTTACCAATCAATATCTAAGGCTATTGTTAAGATCCTGTGTATAGAATTTTTGACGTCTTGTGTAAGTACGCAGATAGATTGCGCAGCCGGATCATAATTTTGCATCCGGATTTGGGAGATATATTTTGTAGTATCCCAAAATTCATTTAACTTTGTGACCGGTAATTTTGCCTTCAGCATTAATGCTGTGTATTTCCAATAAGCTAAATTACCTCACACAAGTACTACTTATAGTCGAAAAAACATACAATGTCAATAATCTTGAAACTCCCATCAATCCTGCGCCATTTCGGCAGTCGATTTACCAATGAAAGCTATAGCTATGTATTTAGTTATAGCTTTGGGTGCACACGATGGTCTCGAGGATATTCAAAGTATATTAGTAATAGTTGACATTCAAATATCCAAATCACATACGATATCGGGAGACCATAAAGAGTCTCCCTTTTTTTGTGCCATGTATGACATTGATCGGTAGATTAGGCATGGCACATTCCAAACTATCAAATTCATAATGGACATTTCATATTTTATCACAGCCATGCCAGTAAACAAGAACGCTCTTATAAGATACAAAACAATAGACCGGTGCTTAAGAAATAAATACCGGAGATGGACATTGAATGATCTCGTCGAAGCCTGTTCTGATTCACTCTACGAATTGGAGGGTATTATCGGAGGGGTATCTGTCAGAACAATTCAAGCCGATATACAAATAATGAGATCCGACAAACTCGGGTACAACGCTCCTATTGAGGTTTACAATGGGAAGTACTACAGATACGCCGAAGATGATTATTCAATCTCTGAATCTCCCCTAACTTCAGAGATGTGTGAACTATTGACACTCGCCGTGCAGCAGCTCGACAAATACGATCTAAATCATAATAAAGAACTTGGTTCTATGCTTATGGAAATAAAAGTTAAGCTCCAGCACATGATTGCATTAGGATAAATTATTACTCCGGACGGTTAATATTTTCTTATAAAAGTAGTATAGTGGACACTCGTGGATTCGAACCACATTCTCAGGATTTTCAGTCCTGCGCATACACCATGTCTGCCAAGTGTCCGTTGGCGGAAGCAGAAAGATTCGAACTTTCGGAGCCTTTTGAGGCTCGGCCCCTTAGCAGAGGGCTGGTTTCGACCGCTCACCCATGCTTCCTTTCTTTTCACACTGCAAAATTAGAATGGCAGTGTGCAGTCTATTTGCGTACCTCAAAATTATTTTGAAATTATTTGTAAAGAAATGACATTCCCTGAACGACCAACCATTTTTATGGTCTCTATAGAGTTTTACCAGAATCTATTCCGTTTTTCCAACTAATTGCCGTGAATAGCACCATATGTGAAAATTGAGAGCAAGTAACTATTGCTCTCAACTTCCATAAAATTCCTCTTAATCTATAAAATCCCAGCGAAAAGCG
>DAAI01000004.1:127140-127339 GCA_001701105.1 Bacteroidales bacterium GP1 | reverse complement strand
AAAGCGGGCCGTTGGCATCGGGCTTAACCTCTACGCCGGTCGTGGTCTCGGGTGCAGGCATATCGCTTACGAACGGGCAGACATTTCCCAGGAATTCCATAAGACGGCGTACGCCCATATCCTTGGCAGCTGAAAGCACTACCACTGGATAGATCGAACGGTCTACGAGTCCCTTGCGGATGCCTTCGCGCATCTCGTC
>DAAI01000004.1:108010-127011 GCA_001701105.1 Bacteroidales bacterium GP1 | reverse complement strand
GGACCCCATTCATATTTCTTCATGAGGAGCACGTCGATCATCGAATGGAAATTCGGACCTGACTCGAGCGGATACTGTATCTGCACCACGCGCGGACCGAATGTCTCGCGGAGTTGCTCAAGCACGTTGTCATAGTCCGCCTTCTCGGAATCCATCTGGTTGATGCCGAAGATGATGGGCTTCTTGAGGTTGGCTGTAGTGCGGAAAATGTTCTGCGTGCCTACCTCCACGCCATACTGTGCGTCTACGAGGATAAGGCCCATATCGCATACGCCAAGTGCCGTATATGCGTTGCCGACGAAGTCGTCGGCTCCCGGGCAATCGATGAAATTAAGTTTCTTGCCGTTGAACTCTGCGTTGAACACTGTGGAGAACACAGAATAGCCATATTCTTTTTCCACAGGAAAGTAGTCGGACATTGTGGTGCCGGCTTCAATAGAGCCACGACGTTTGATTACTCCACACTCGAAGATCATCGACTCCGCGAGTGTGGTTTTACCAGAGCCCTTCGATCCGAGAAGGGCTATGTTCTTAATTTCATTGGTTTTGTAAATCTTCATAGATATCTATTTGGTAAGTTTAAGTTCGATATAATGCCACGCCGACCCTCATCTTTTAATACGTCACGGGTAGTAACAGGGTGGAGAGAGGGGCCGGGGTCGACAAGCGCTCGTTTATCGGCTTCAAATTTAATAATAATTATTAAAAAACGGGTAATACTTTTTTATGTTATAAAGCATATATTTGAAGAAATGCCGTTTCTTAGATATGAATATATATCTTCATATTCCTTTCTGTGCGCGTAAATGCGTGTATTGCGACTTCTATTCAGTTGGAGGAAAACAAATTCCGGTATCCCGGTATATATCGGCGGTAATAGAAGAATTTAACGCTCATCCTGAAGCTCATCGGCGTGAAGACTATACACTTTATATAGGAGGAGGAACCCCTTCGCTTCTTGCCGTGAAGGATCTGGAGCCCGCGATAGCGCATATCATCGCCAAGAAAGGGGAGCCGGCTGAATTTACGATAGAGGTAAATCCTGATGATGTCACGGGAGTGAAAGCAAAAGAATGGAGGGCGTCAGGCATCGACAGAGTCAGCATGGGGGTACAGAGTCTGGTTGATGATGAATTAACAGCCATCGGGCGCAGGCACGACGCGGCAGGGGTAAGAAAGGCGTATGAAATAATCCGGAGAAATTTTGAAAATGTCAGTCTCGACCTGATGTTTGGATTGCCTGGACAGACCCTTACGTCGCTATGTGGCACGCTGGATAGATTCATTGCCATGCGTCCGGAGCATATCTCTGCTTATTCATTGATGTATGAAGAACGGACGGCTCTGACAAGACTGCGGGATGCAGGGAAAATTACGGAGCTGCCAGAAGATGATAGTGTAGCGATGTTTACCATGTTATCAGGGCGATTGGCAGCAGCAGGATATGAGCAATATGAAATTTCCAATTATTCCTTGCCTGGTTATCGGTCCATGCATAATTCGGCTTATTGGCAGGGAATTGCTTATCTGGGTCTCGGACCCGGAGCGCACAGTTACGACGGCTTGCGCACTCGGAAATGGAATGAGCCGGATCTAAAAAGATATATGGAATATTGGAGCGGGCCGCGGATATTGGATGCAGAGAATGCATTTGTGACATCACATGAACATCTCGATGACAGCGAACTCGCAGAGGAAATGATAATGACACGCCTGCGCACGCGCGACGGCTTAAGTATTGCCGAATATGCTCGGAGGTTTGGAATTGCCGAAGCGGGTCGACTGATTAATTCTGCAAAGAAAGAGATCAACGAAGGAAGACTGAAAAATATTGGCAATAATCTGATCCTGACTCCGGCCGGCATAATGCTATCCGACCAAGTCATCACCGCCCTGTTCTAATCCAAACCGTAAGGCTTCCGTAAACATTATTAATATCAGGCGTATTTTATAATATTGCTAATATTTCATCTTGGAGATTCATTTGAAAATGGATTTGCAGGAATCGGGGAGTTTTTGTAATTTTGCGCTTTCAATTGCTCTGATAAGCAGGATTTCAATTACTCTGAGAATGCAATTAGATGATAAATTAATGGAATCTTCCGACTCTGAAGGAGTGCGATTTACAAAGATGCACGGAGCCGGTAATGATTACATATACATCAATGGCTTTCAGCAACCTTTCATGGATTACGAGGCCTTGGCTAAAGAAATGAGCGATCCTCATTTCGGAATCGGTGCGGATGGACTCGTAGTGATTCTGCCTTCGGATACGGCCGATTTCAGAATGCGGATGTTTAATGCCGACGGTTCGGAAGCGGAGATGTGTGGCAATGCAAGCAGATGTATTGCCAAATATGTATTCGACAGGCATTTGACGCATGAATCCACGATTACTCTTGAGACGAAAGCAGGCATTAAGACTCTCTACATAAAAGTGGAGGACAAAAGGGTGAAAGAGGTAACTGTTGATATGGGTACCCCCGAATTATCCCCTGAACTCATCCCTGTAAAGAGTAAGAACCAAAATTGCATGATAGATGAGCCTGTAAAGGTCAACAATAAGATATACAGAATTACCGCTGTCAGCATGGGAAATCCCCATGCTGTCGTTTTTACCGACCTGATTACTGATTCGATGGTAGTTGGGGACGGCCGTATGCTTGAAGTGGCCGATATTTTCCCACGCAAGGCCAATATAGAGTGCGCCCGGGTGGTCGACAATGAGAATATTGAAATGCGTGTATGGGAAAGAGGCACGGGAGAGACTCTTGCCTGCGGCACCGGAGCGTGTGCAACCGCTGTCGCTGCCGTACTCAATGGCTTGGCACACCGGACAGTCAACCTTATCCTGACAGGCGGAATCCTGCGTATCCATTGGGATGAGGAATCAAACCATGTATTTATGACCGGACCGGCCGAATTTATATGTGACGGAGTATTTTACCGCCCTAAAAAGAAGGGATCGCTATATGCTGATAAATGATAATTTCACAAAACTCCCTGAATTTTATCTGTTTTCTACAGTAGCCAGTAGGATAAGGGAATATAAGGAAAGCAATCCGGAAGCGGATATTATCAGGATGGATATAGGGGATGTCACCCTACCGGTTCCGCAGGAGGCTTTAAAGGCCATGCACATGGCTATTGATGAACTGGGCACAAGCGATGCGTTCCATGGTTACGGACCTGAGCAGGGTTATCCGTTCTTGCGTGAGGCCGTGGCCCGTGGAGACTATGCCCATTATGGCATCAACATATCTCCCGATGATATATTTATCAGCGACGGAGCGAAAAGCGATCTCGGAAACATCGGCGATATATATGATTCCGAGAGTATTATAGCTGTGAGTAATCCCGGGTACCCGGTCTATGTCGATGCTAATGTGATCGATGGCCGCGGTGGAGAATTGACCGACGGCAAATGGAGTAATTTCGTTTACCTTGATTGCACGGAGGAAAATGGCTTTAAGCCTACGCCCCCGGCTGAGCGTGCGGATGTGATATTTCTTTGCTCTCCGGCCAATCCCACTGGAGTGGCTTTTACACGCTCCGAGCTTGAAGCATGGGTGAATTATGCGCTAATGTATCAGGCCGTGATTATCTATGATTCGGCCTATTGCGCATATGTGACGGAAAATGATATTCCGCGAAGCGTTTATGAAATACCGGGCGCGGAGAAAGTGGCGATCGAGGTGCGAAGCTATTCCAAGACCGCAGGCTTCACCGGATTGAGGTGTGGATATACCGTAGTTCCATCATCGGTATATGGTTTTGATCGGGGAGGCAATAAAATTCAAATGCGTAAGCTATGGCTGCGTCGCCAGACAACGAAATTTAACGGCGCCGGATATATCGTGCAACGTGGAGCTGAAGCATTATATTCGGCAGAAGGTCAGAGGCAAGTCCAGTCGAATGTGGACTATTATCTTGAAAATGCCCGTATTATCCGGGAGGCTCTTCAGAATGCCGGGTATATAGTATATGGGGGAATAAATTCCCCTTACGTCTGGGTAAAAAGTAAGTCGGACGCGGGGTCGTGGGAATTTTTTACGAGGCTGCTTCAGGAAGCCCATATCAGTTGTACTCCGGGAGTCGGATTCGGTTCGCTCGGAGAGGGTTTTGTCCGCTTCACAGGCTTCAATACGCGGCAGAAAACTATCGAAGCCATGGAGCGCATAAGGAAAATGAAACAGACAATCAGCACGGAAGTCCAAGCGGGCAACCGTGTTACTGAAAATTAATAAAATATACAAATTATGTCGAATTTAAGAGTAAAGAGTGTGCTGGAAGCCACAAGCCGCAAAGCTGTAGCAGTGGAAGTTCCTGCCGAGAGAGTTGACCGTTATTACGCCAAGCAGGTGTTCAATCGTCAGAAGATGTTCGAGTATCTTCCAAGAGAGACGTATGATGCGCTTGTCGATGCCATCGACAATCGCAAGCCACTGGGTCGTCAGCTCGCCAACAGCGTAGCAGATGGAATGAAGCGCTGGGCTCTTGAAAATGGCGCGCGTCGTTATACCCATTGGTTTCATCCGCTTACAGGGACCACTGCCGAGAAGCACGATGCGTTTATCGAGCACGACGGCAAAGGGGGAGTGATAGAAAAATTCACGGGGAAGCTCCTCGTTCAGCAGGAGCCTGACGCCTCCAGTTTCCCTTCAGGTGGAATCCGCAACACCTTCGAGGCCCGCGGATATTCCGCATGGGATATTTCATCGCCGGCTTTCATCTCGGGCGACACTCTATGCATTCCGACCGTATTCATCTCTTACACAGGCGAGAGCCTGGATTACAAGACGCCCCTTCTGCGTGCATTGAACAGCATCGATAAGGCTGCCACAAGAGTTGTGAATCTTTTCAATCCGGAAGTAAAGCATGTGCAGGCAAATCTCGGGTGGGAGCAGGAATATTTCCTCGTAGACGAGGCATTATATTCAGCGCGTCCCGACCTTGTGATGACCGGACGCACCCTAATGGGGCATGAAAGTGCGAAGAATCAGCAGCTCGATGATCATTATTTCGGATCCATTCCGAGCCGCGTTGAGGCCTTCATGCTGGATCTGGAGATAGAATGCCATAAACTCGGCATTCCTGCGAANNAAAACGAGCCATAATGAAGTGGCTCCCAATCAATTTGAACTCGCTCCTATATATGAGGAATGCAATCTTGCCAACGACCATAATCTGCTGGTGATGTCGGTGATGGAAGAAGTAGCGAAGCGTCATAATTTCAGGGTTCTGCTGCATGAAAAGCCTTTTGCCGGCATCAATGGCAGCGGAAAGCATAATAATTGGAGCCTTGCCACGGATTCAGGCATTCCGCTATTTGCTCCGGGAAAGACGGCCGATGATAATCTTCGTTTCGTAACGATGGTTGTCAACGTGATGGCCGCCGTTAAGAAGCACAACGGATTGCTTAAAGCATCCATCATAACTGCCACCAACGCGCATCGACTCGGAGCAAACGAAGCCCCTCCGGCAATCATCTCCATGTTCCTCGGCAAGCAGCTGAGTGAGGTACTGGAGAAAGTAGAGCGTCACGATCCCGACTCATTGAGCGTAAAGGCGAAGGATGCTATCAGCATTGATGTTGCGCAGATACCTGAGCTTCTTCTTGACAATACCGACCGCAATCGTACAAGCCCCTTTGCCTTTACCGGAAATAGGTTTGAATACCGTGCCGTAGGTTCTTCAGCCAATAATGCGGCCGCCATGATAGCCTTGAATGCCGCAGTGGCCAATCAGCTTAATGAATTTTATGCGGCGGTGGAGGTGCGTATCAGGGCCGGCGAGGATAGAGATGCGGCAGTGCTGGCGGAAGTGCGCCGCCTCATCAGAGAGTCGAAGGATATTCATTTCGATGGAAATGGATACAGCGACGAATGGAAAGCCGAGGCAAAACGGCGTGGGCTGGATGTTGAGACATCAGCGCCATTGATGTACGATACTTATATGCTCCCGGAAAATGTGGAGATGTTCGAGAAATCAGGAGTACTCACCCGCAAGGAGATTGCAGCCCGAAATGAGGTGAAATGGCAGATGTACACCAAGAAAGTGCAGATAGAGAGCAGGGTGCTCGGCGATCTTGCCATCAATCATATCATTCCGGCCGCCGTGCGATATCAGTCGGTGCTTCTCGACAATGTATATAAGATCAAGCAGCTCTTCAGTGGAGCAAAAGCCGATACAGTCGCGGGTCAGGATCTGGAAAACATCGAGCAGATCAGCGACCATATCTCGGCTATAAAGGCAGGAGTGAAGGAGATGGTGGATGCGCGGCGGATAGCCAACCGCATCGAAAGCGAGCGCGATAAAGCCATTGCATATCACGACACCGTGCTTCCCAAGATGGAGAATATCCGCTATCATATCGACAAGCTGGAATTGATGGTAGATAACGAAATATGGCCTCTTCCGAAATATCGTGAACTCCTCTTCGTCCGCTAACCCAAAAGCCTGCTATATAGTATAATCCGAATATAATCAGAAGGAGATGCATTGGAATTTTCCGGTGCATCTCCTTCGCAGTATTATTCTATTGATGCCCGAATGTTTATTTCTTCAGGAGGGTCATGGAATAATGATCTTCACCACCCCATTCGCCTTCATAGTCGTACCAGGAATATTTATATGTAGCATTATTTCCATTGATTACGAATATCCCTTCCATATAATCATCGGGCATACCCTCTCCTAATACGAGTTTAAGAGTATTTCCATTCAGACTCCACTTTGCGTAAGTCCAATCTGTTGCCGGAGAAAATTTTACATTACCATCTTTTTTGAAAGTGATGGTTAATCCAACAAAATCATCATCAGATTCTCCGTCGGAATTATCCACACATGAGAGGATGGTCCAAGTGGTGTCGGTAAGAGAGTTTGCGTCGGGGCCTTTGTCATCATGGCTACAGCTTACAAAAGCGAAGGCCATAATGACTCCCAGGACTGTAGCCGCCAGCGATTGTAGATGTAAGAGCTTGGGTTTCATTATAACAACATTTGTTAGTATCTCACAATCCCAATAAGATAATGATTGATTAATACAGAAAAGGTGTGGGATTGTACTTTTCATATCGGCTTAGTAGGCTTCTCGCACTGCCTTTGTTAGAGATATGACAAGACACCCACACCGAATTGCAATATAGTACTCAATTGAGTATATATAGCATCCGATGTAGGTGTTATTAGCCATTATCTTTCTAACAATTAGTAGATTTTGCGAGAATTTACTAAGCAAAGATAATTCAAATAACACCTTTTTAATCAGCCTACATATCAGCTGAATTTGGTTACAAAATTAGAAAAAATTTTGAAGCAATCCAAATTTAAACAATCCTGTTGTGGTCAGCTCGTAATCATCAGCCCCGCTGACTTTTCTTTTTCTGCGAGTAATGAAGACGCGTCAAGCCAACCGAGCCATCAAGCCTTCTGGAAATCTCCAAAATCTAATGGGACGTTCACAAAGCATTCAATAAATTCCTGCTACTCCTTAACAATTTAGCATTGCTCAATAGATCGCATACAGGCATTATTGATGAAGAATTGACATCCGGTATCTACGATAATATGGGGTATTAATTACTTAATAAAAAATAATTGGCCAATAAACCTGGATTTTCTTCAAGTTTATCTCTTTTTGCAGGAGGGAATAAGGGTACCTATCCTTATGATATGCTAATTGAAATTCATAAGAATCAATTTGGATAATCATTCTGATTCTTAAAAGCCAAGTCTTTTTCAACAAGGTTCGGATTTTCTGTCAGATATTTATTCCATAGAATATCGAGCTTCCCGGCTGCTTCTTCGCTGAGACGTCTACCGGAGTGACCTCCATACCAATTGAAGTCGGGTATTTCCTTCGTAAGTTGATCCGGAGTTAGCAATTTCACATCCTCGAATGAGTTTATTGTAAAATTCTGGTATATATCAGCATAGTAGATATGGGAGCGGTTCTTAGGCGACCAATCATGTGACTCATACGCTTCGGTGAGTATGATACCTTTCATTACAATACCTACATTGCCATCTCCGCAGCGCACCATATAGAATCTGTCACCCGGTTGAATTTTTTCATACTCATTGAAACTCCAGTTCCCGACCCCAAATCCATCCCAAAAGTCGTTCTCAAAACGCTGTTGGTTATAACTTGATATAGCCGGATTCCAAAATAAGATATAAGTTGCCATTATATTCCTATATAATTATTTATATTTCGTGTTAATCTTGAGAAGAGATGGTGCCGTGACTGCCCGGCTTGCTTATTCCTCCCAGAAGATATTTGTCTATTAACTCATACACTTCCGGAATTTTAGTATTGTTAGCAAATAGTTTCAGATCCTTCTTGAAACTATTAGCGGATTTAATCTCTTTCATTTAATATCAAGCTATTTCAGGAATGAATCAAAAACGCTCATATCAGCATTTGAGAGATTCGATTCATCCTTCAATTCTTTCATTACAGTAACTATTGCGGCATTAGGCGTATTAAAAGAAGCATCCATGTGAATCGTATCAATATAATTGTTGAGACTTCGGAATCTTTTCGCAGCCAATTGTTTAAGCCACTCCAACAATTCGGTTCATAGCCGAAACATTGTAGATTTCTTGTACTGATAATTCCATAGTGCTATCCTTAATAATGCAAAGTTAAATATTTTTTATATCAAAAGCAAATATAGAATAACATATAACTTGTTTTACGAATAAATCTAAAATTATCGCATAGTAAAACTGATTATACAGCAATCGTTGATTTATATGAATATTGAAATGGAGATTTGGAGCGATGTTTATTCTGTGGGGAGGAAGGCGAATGCTACGGCGCCCATCAGGCATACAAATGCCGCTACATGATTCCAGTGCAGTTTCTCACCCTGAAACATCATCATGGCAATGATCGTGAATACTACAAGAGATATGGCTTCCTGAATGATTTTAAGCTGGAACAGGGAGAAAGGGCCGCCGTTTTCGCGGAATCCCATCCTGTTGGCAGGAATCATGAAAAAATACTCAACCAATGCGAGTCCCCAAGATACGAGTATCACCACTATCAGCGGCCAATTCTTGGATATGCCCATAGTCTGGAGCTTAAGGTTTCCATACCATGCGAATGTCATAAAGACGTTTGATATTACCAGCAACAGCACGGTTATGAGGGCAGTTTTCATATTCCTATATTCTTCGCGGTTTAAAATTTTTAATTGATTTTCTTAAACAAGATACAAAATTAGCAATAATTCATTAAATTTGCAGTGAGAAAAGAGTATAAATTTTTCTCGCCACAAGCGGTTGGAAGGTTAAGTCCGAGCCGAAAAGTCAAAAATTAATACTGCGATAGAAAGAACGATATGAATATCAGAGAAATAATCAAAGGAGTCCATTATGTGGGCGTCAACGACAGGGTGACTGAGAAATTCGAGGCATTGTGGCCATTGCCGCTTGGCGTGAGCTATAATTCATATATAGTGAAGGGGAGCGATAAGATAGCCCTGCTGGATACGGCGCATATCGATGAGGTGCGCGAATATATCGCCGGGATAGAACGTGCCGTGGAAGGTCGGGAGATAGATTATCTTGTGGTGCATCATATGGAACCCGATCATTCAGGATCGATTGTCCAGGTGCTTCAACGCTGGCCGAACATGAAGATCATAGGCAACAACCAGACAATTGGCATGATCAAAGGATTCTATCATATTGATGATAGCGATCGCTATCTGGAAGTGAAGGATGGTACGGAGATCGACCTCGGAGGGATTTCCTTGAAATTCGTCCTCACCCCGATGGTGCACTGGCCCGAAACTATGATGACCTATGTCAAGGAAATAAAGACGCTATTCTCCGGAGACGGTTTCGGTACATTTGGCGCGCTCAACGGAGCCGTGGTTGATGATGAAATGGATGTAGCCGACTATTGGCCGGAAATGTATCGATATTACAGTAACATAGTGGGGAAATACGGTAAATTCGTGCAAAGGGCTCTTGGCACGCTTTCCGGAGTGGAGCTTGATTACATCTGCTCTACGCATGGACCCGTATGGCATCGTGAAATCGCCAAAGTAATCGGCATCTACGACAGACTTTCAAAATATGAAAGCGAGGAAGGCGCGGTGATAGTTTATTCGTCGATGTATGGAAATACGGCTGAAATAGCAGAGGAAGTGGCGCGCGGACTTGCCGAAGGGGGCATAAAGAAAATCAAGATTCATAACGCGGGGCATTCCCAGATGAGCGACATTATCAGCGATGCTTTCCGCTATAAAGGACTCGTTGTCGGTTCGGCCACATACAGCATGACCCTCATGCCTCCGATACAGGCATTTCTCACTGCGATGTCGGTAAGAGAAATTACTGGCAAAGTAATGGGGGGCTTCGGAGGATATACTTGGGCACGGGGTCCGGTGCGGTCGGCTATCGAGGGGTTTGCCGCTGAAAGAGGAATAGAACTCACCGGCTTCATCGCCATGAAGCAAAGCATCGATGATACGGTCCGGGAAGAGGCTCGTGCTCTTGGGCTTGAATTGGCCGGAAAAATTCTGAACAGCTGAAAATTACGCTGCGATGTTCGATGCCGCTCAATTTTTTCAATGGTTTGTAGAGAACGCAAGCTATTTGTTTGTGTTTCTCTTTATGATGATTGAAAGTTCATTCATACCGTTTCCTTCCGAGGTGGTTGTGCCCCCGGCGGCATATCTGGCGGTGACAAATGCCGGTGGAGGCGAACATATGAATATCTTCCTTGTGGTGTTGGTGGCCACATTAGGCGCACTTGCCGGAGCTTTCATCAACTATTATCTTGCCTTATGGGTAGGACGGCCGGTGGTATATAGATTTGCTGACAGTAAATTCGGGCATGCCTGTCTTATCGACCGTGAAAAGGTGAATCGGGCGGAAGAATATTTCGATAAGCATGGAGCTGTTTCCACATTCATAGGCCGATTGATCCCGGCCATCCGGCAGCTTATATCAATTCCGGCGGGATTGTCAAAAATGAATGTTGGTCAGTTTGCCATCTTTACATCGTTGGGTGCGCTTACATGGAATGCGATTCTCGCTGCTCTTGGCTTTTGGCTCGCTAAGGCCGTGCCTATTGATCAACTATTTGATAAAGTTGAGGAATATAACCGCTATCTCACCTGGGCCGGTTATGGGTTGCTCGTGATCTGCGTATTGTTTATTCTCTACAATGCCTTTATGAAAAAACGCAAATAGAAAGAAATGAATAAACCCGATTTTGACAAGGAAGTCGACAGAAAAGGCACCGACACCTATAAATGGGACAATCTGCAATTCATATGGCCCTCGATAAGCAGGGATGACTTTGTGCCCTTATGGGTTGCGGATATGGATTTTCCGGTTGCACCTGTGATTCAGGATGCGCTGGAACGCCGTGTGGGCCACGCAGTCTATGGCTATTCCTATCCGGGCGAGGATTATTTCAGGGCAGTGGTGAAATGGTTTTCAGACTATCATGATTATCATTTCGCGGCGACAGATATAGTTCCGACTACGGGCGTCGTGCCGGCAATTTCCGCGATAATACGTGCATTCACCAAGCCCGGCGACGGAGTGCTGATACAGCCGCCGGTATATAATTGCTTTTTCTCAACCGTAGAGAATAATTCCTGCCGTAAAGTGGAATCACCATTACTGAGGGTGGATTATGGCGATGGGACGTTTTCTTATAAGATGGATTTTGAGGATATGGAAAGAAAGTGCAAGGATGGAAATGTCAAGCTCTTTCTTCTGTGCAATCCACATAATCCGGCGGGAAGGGCATGGACTCACGAAGAATTGGCAAAGGTGGCCGAAATATGCGGACGCAACGGAGTGCGCGTGATAAGCGATGAAATCCACAACGAACTGACGCAACCCGGAACGGAGTATACACCCTATGCTCCGGTGGCTGCAAGCGTAAACAATAACAATGAGCCCAGGCCGATTGTATGTTGCTCACCTTCCAAATCCTTCAATACGGCCGGTCTGCATATAGCAAATGTAATATGTCCGGACAAAGCGACACTCGAGATGGTGGCTTCGGGCCTTCACGCAAATGAGGCTACGGGTTTAAGCCCATTCGGAATTGAATCAGTTAAGGCCGCATATTCGGTTCAAGGAAAGGAATGGCTTAATAATCTGAGGGATTACATCTGGAGCAATTATGAATTTATGTTGGATTTTATGAGGAGAAATCTTCCGGAATTCCCGGTAACCCGACTTGAGGCTACATACCTTCCCTGGGTAGATGTAAGAGCATTGGGGATGCCTTCAAAAGAGATAGAGAAATCACTTCTTGAAAATGAGGGCGTATGGATAAATGGGGGAGAGATGTACGGAGGTGAAGGGTTTGTACGATTCAATATTGCTTGTCCGCGACATCAGCTGGAAGAAGGTTTGCAGCGATTCCTCAAAGGAGTAAAAAGGATTCTCAAGCATTGAACAATAATCCTGAATGAATACACGAGTCCCCGGCATCAGTTTTTCTTATGCCGGGGATTTGTGTTGATAAATAGCGCTGATTTAGAGCTTCTTGAGCTGATCGATAGCCGAGTGGGGGGATTGTGCCTTGAACACATAAGAGCCGGCCACAAGAATATCTGCACCGGCTTCTGCCAGGAGTTGCCCCGTAGCCTCATTCACTCCGCCATCCACCTCTATTAGCGCTTTGGATCCGGTGGAATCAATAAGGCTGCGTAATTGACGAACCTTTTCCACAGAATGGCTTATGAATGGCTGACCGCCAAATCCCGGATTTACCGACATTATAAGTACAAGATCGAGATCCTGAATTATGTCGACGAGAGTGGCTACGGGCGTTGCCGGGTTAAGAGTCACGCCGGCTTTCATTCCTGCATGATGAATCTCCTGGATGCATCGATGCAGATGCAGGCAGGCTTCCTGGTGGACATTCATGATTTCTGCACCAAGGTCGCGCACTTGTGAAATCCATTTCTGGGGTTCTACTATCATAAGATGTACGTCGAGAGGCTTTTCACAGATTTTAGCCACTGATTTCAGCACCGGAAATCCGAATGAAATATTTGGCACGAATACGCCATCCATCACATCGAGGTGAAGATAATCCGCGTTGGAGGAGTTGATCATCCCGATGTCGGTTTTCAGGTCGGCGAAATTTGCAGCCAGTAAAGAAGGTGAAACTTTCATTAATTTTCAGGGCATATGCCCGATTTGTGTTGTTGGTAATATGGTATTGATTTAATTTGGTTCATTAATCATGGTCAGAAACTCGTCTTCTGAAATTATCGGAATTCCGAGTGCCTGACATTTCTCACGTTTTGCCGGCCCCATATTGTCACCGGCCAGAACGAAAGATGTTTTCTTTGATATAGAGCCGGCGTTTGAGCCCCCCTCACGCCGGATTATCTCTTTATATTCATCGCGGCTGTGGTGAGTGAATGTTCCTGAAATGACTATGGTTTTTCCCGCAAGAGCATCTCCGGAAGGCTCGATTTTATCTTCGGCCACGCTCATCTGTACGCCGGCGCGGGTAAGAGCGGCGATATTTTCTATATTCACAGGTTCGCGAAGGAAATCATAAATATTCCGGGCTATTACAGGGCCAATGTCCTGCACCGCGCAGATCTGCTCCTCGGTCATCGACATCAGATTCTCCATGCTCACCACTCCGAGCGCAAGGCGTTTTGCAGTTGTCTCTCCCACATTTGGAATCGACAGCGCGTAAAGAACCCTGTCGAAGGGCCTCGTCTTTGATTCCTCAATCCCATTCATAATGCGTGCTGCTGTTTTCTCGCCAATGCGGTCGAGTGCGGAGAGTTTTTCGGTGGTAAGATCATAAATCTGGCCAATATTTTCCACCAGTCCGGCATCATATAGTAATTCAGCCGTTTCTTCACCAATTCCGTCAATATCCATCATCCGGCGGCCGCAGAAATGTTCGATGCGCCCCGTGATTTGCGGACGGCATCCATACTTATTCGGGCATACCCATGCAGCGTCACCGAAGATACGTTTTAACGGAGTGCCGCATACCGGACAATCTTTCACGAACACAATCTTTGGAGCATCCGGATCGCGGTGGGAGAGGTCGACACCCATAATCTGAGGGATAATCTCTCCGGCCTTTTCTACGTATAGCCAGTCGCCTTCGTGAATATCCTGCTCCTGCATTATGTCGTCATTATGCAGGGATGCCCTCTTTACAATTGTTCCCGACAGCAACACCGGCTCCAGATTGGCCACAGGGGTTACAATACCCATGCGTCCTGTCTCGAAAGAAACGAACCGGAGCGGAGTGCATTCACGCTCCGGATTGAATTTAAAGGCTACCGCCCAGCGCGGTGATTTTGCCGTGCTGCCAAGATTCAGCTGTTGCCTGAGATTATTAACCTTAAATACAAGTCCGTCGGTAGCCACGGGCAATTCTTTGCGATGTTCATCCCAATAGGCTATATAGTCATCAACTTCCTTAAGGGTCTTCAGGACAGTCATGGCTTTGGATACTTTGAATCCCCAATGTTCGGCAGCCAACATATTTTCATAATGGTTGTCGAAGGGAAGATTATCAGAAAGCAGATAATAAAAGCGAGCGTCGAGATGCCTTCTGGCCACTTCGCGCGGATCCTGCATCTTCAATGTGCCGGAAGCTGCGTTGCGCGGATTGGCGAACAGCGGCTCCTCGTTATATGCACGTTCGGCATTCAATTTTTCAAACACCTCCCATGGCATCAGAATCTCACCGCGAATTTCAAATTCCTCAGGCCAGTCGCCCGGCAGCAATTGTAGTGGAATGCTGCGTATTGTCTTGACATTGGCCGTGACATCATCGCCTTGTGTGCCATCGCCACGCGTTACGGCCTTTACCAATCGGCCGTTGCGGTAGGTGATCGATATGGAGGTGCCGTCGAATTTCATTTCCCCGACGATTCCATAATCCTCGCCGTCGAGAGCCTTGTCGATACGTTTGAACCAATCATCGACCTCATCGATAGAGTATGTATTGGCCAGCGACATCATGGGCGTCGCATGGATCACATGTTCAAATCCTTTCGTTAGGTCGGAGCCTACCCGCTGCGTAGGCGATAAGGGATCGGCATATTCCGGATATTCCGTCTCGAGAGCCTCAAGCTCCTTGAGAAGCATATCGAATTCCTTATCGCTGATTTCAGGAGCATTCAGTACATAATAATTGTGATTATGACGGTTCAATTGCTCGCGAAGCTGATCTATTCTATCTTTGGCATTCATGGCATCGATTCAAATTTATGGTCAATGGATATAGGGATAAGATATATCCCATAAAAATAACGCTTCAGCAGGCATGGATGTGCCGGCGGAGCATCGGTTTTTATCCTCAATTACACTTCTGAAACCATCTGGGGTGAGCTTTCCGCGTCCCACTTCCACAAGAGTCCCTACCACAGCCCTCACCATATTCCGGAGGAAGCGATCGGCAGTGATGGTAAACATAATTCCGGGAACGCCATATTGATTGTCCCATCTTTTCCACTCTGCTTCCGTGACCTTGCATATATTTGTGGCGGCATCAGAATGCAATTTGGCGAAAGATGTGAAATCATCAGTAACCCGAAGAAGATCGGCGGCCTCATTCATCGCATCCACATCCAGATTCACTGGCGATAGCCATGAGAAGTACCGGAGAAATGGGCATTTATCGAATGAGATGAAATAACGGTAAGTCCGCGAAACGGCATCGAAACGAGCATGCGCATCATCTGCAACCCTTATCAATTCATGGATTGCGATAGCCCGGCCACAAAGGTGATTGAGACTCCTGACAAAGGCATCTGGATTCTCAATCTTTTTTTGAGTGTCGAAGTGGGCGTACATCACTCGGGCGTTCACGCCGGTATCCGTGCGTCCTGCTCCCGTGAGGGATATGCCCTCACGGAGCACTTTGCTCATGGCGTCGCTGATCGTGGATTGGACCGATACGGCGTTTGGTTGTGACTGCCACCCATGAAAAGGACTGCCATCATATGATAATTTCAGAAAATACCTCATCAATGCTTACTTCCTGTCAATCCCTTTCAAGATAGGTGCTGCCGTATAGTCCGGCACGATAGTTATTTAAGAACTGGCGACCTTCCTCCGGGGTTATGGCGCCGTTTTTCATAGAAGATGTTACCCAAGATTCCAGATTGCGTACCAGTTTCTTAGGATTGTATTCCACATAGTCGAGCACATCGGCCACAGCCTCGCCATCTATTACCTGAGCAATTTCATAGCCATCCTTGGTAAGGGCCACATGCACGGCATTTGTGTCGCCGAACAGATTATGAAGGTCGCCGAGGATTTCCTGATATGCCCCTACAAGGAATACTCCGAGATAGTAGGGCTCCGAGGGTTTAAGGCCATGTACGTTTAGGCAGTAGGAGCTTCCTTGCGGAGCAACGAAATGATTGATCTTTCCATCGGAATCGCAAGTCACATCCTGAATGGTGCATTCGTGCGTGGGTTTCTCATCGAGCCGCATTATCGGCATTATGGGGAACATCTGATCGATGGCCCATGAATCGGGAAGCGACTGGAATAGCGAGAAATTACAGAAGTATTTCTCCGGCAACATTCTCGCCGCTTTTCTTAACTCTTCGGGCGGGTGCTTCATGGAGCGGGTCATATCGCGCACATCTCTCGCCACCGACCAAAATAATTTTTCAATTCTTGCTCTGTCGCGCAGCGAGAGGAGACCCAGACTGAACAATTCAAGAGCCTCTTCACGGATCTGGAGGGCATCATGCCAATCCTCGAATACCCGTGACGCATCTATCTTATCCCAGATGTTATAAAGTTCACGCGCCAGTTCATGGGCATCATCATCAAGAGTATCATTGTCATTCCATATGGGGAGCTGTGTAGTCTCAAGCACCTGAATGATGAGTACGGAATGATGAGCTGTCAGCGAGCGTCCGCTCTCCGTAATGATGTTGGGTTGCTTCAGATTGTTTTTCACGCAGGCGTCGACAAGGGCAGAAACGGAGTCGTTCACATATTCCTGGATAGAGTAATTCATGGAGTTCTCGCCTGATGACGAGCGTGTGCCATCATAGTCCACCCCAAGTCCGCCGCCAATATCTACGAATTCAACGTCGAAGCCCAGTTTCTGAAGCTGCACATAAAATTGCATTGATTCGCGGAGAGCATTCTTGATGCGCCGGATCTTGGTGATTTGGCTTCCGATATGAAAATGAATAAGTTTAAGCCAATGTTTGATGTCGTTTTTCTCGAGGAATTCAAGTGCGTCGAGAAGTTCGGAAGAGTTGAGGCCGAATTTGCTCACATCGCCGCCTGATTCTTCCCATTTTCCGGAACCCGCGGAAGATAGCTTGATACGAATTCCGATTGTCGGGGTCACATTCAGGCGTTTGGCCACGGTAGCTATCAGCTTAAGCTCGTTGATTTTCTCCACTACAAGGAAAATGTGACGCCCCATCTTCTGAGCAAGCAAAGCCAGCTCAACATAGTCTTCATCCTTATAGCCATTGCAGACTATAATGGAATTTTCATGGGTATTCACCGCGAGCACTGCATGCAACTCCGGTTTTGAGCCTGCTTCCAATCCGATATCGTATTTATTGCCGTGGCTCACAATCTCCGCCACTACCGGGCGCATCTGATTCACTTTGATTGGATAGACTATAAAATTTTTTCCTTTATAATCATATACTTCTGCTGCTTTTTTGAAGCACTCAGAAATTTTGCGAATCCGGTCGTCGAGAATGTCGGGAAATCGTAATAAAACGGGTGCCTGAACGTCACGTAGCTGAAGTTCATCCATTATATCCTTAAGGTCGACAGGCACGCAACCCTCTTTGGGGGTGACCTGTACATGACCCTTATCATTTACTGAGAAATATTTCAAGCCCCAGCCGTGGATGTTATACAATTCAGCGGAGTCTTCAATACGCCATTTTCTCATTTCTTGTCGTTGTATGTATTAAAAGTGAGGTTATTAAGATGGAGATAGTCATGAATTTTCGGATCTTCGTCCGAGAAGCTCCACGCGCTCTACCATTATTTCAGTTCGCCGGCGGATTATTTTCATCCGGTCCTCATATTCGCGGCTTTTCAGCCGTCCTTCCACATAAAGGCGAGTTCCCTTTCGGATGTATTTTTCAGCGAGAAAAGCCTCTTTGCCAGTCATTACGAGGTTATGCCATTCTGTAACTTCCGTGGGAGGGTCGCCATAATAATCATTTGTGGCGAGGGTAAGGAAAGCCACGCAATGGCCGGGTTGGGGGAAGCGAATCTCAGGATCACGCCCCACATATCCGAGTAATATCACTTTATTTACCGACATATCTTATACCGGATAAAAATCAATAGCCTTTAAAGCGAGACCGGTTTTTTCATGCAATCCGGCCATAAGATTCATAATGTGGACAGCCTCTCCGGCCCCACCGCGCATACGGCCGTCGACCACAGCCGATACTGTCACCACCGAAGGATCTTTTCTCATCAACGACACTACGCATTTATTAGTTCCGGCCACTTCCGAATAGCTTGACTGGCCATTGATTGCAAATGCGAAGCGATGATCATCATACATGTCGTACATCCTCAGCAGATGCCCCATGTCGATCTGACACTGAATATCCATTTTAAGCAATGCGCTTCGGCGGGTGGCCGAGGGTTCGGAAGATATCGTCACGTTCTGAGAGAAACTCATCTGAGCATCGGCCAGAGCTTCGCGTATCTCATATTCCATGACTCCCGGGTTGTGAGCCTCGATAATGCTGTCGGGTGCCGACACTGTAATGTGGATATCGCTGTTAAGGAGAAGATTTAAAGCCAGAGGATAAAGGGCAACGAGAGCCGCAGAGGCAAATGGTGAAGGCACAACCGCGTGGGTGGCGCCTCTTACAAGGGCTTTACGGTTGATTTCAGGCAATCCGTAGGTCCATTTCAGGCTTTCGGTGGAATCGTCGCGCTCTATGGTTCTGCCCAGCGCGATCATTTTCGCTTCCGGGAATTGCGATTCCAGTTGCTGCCGGAGAGCC